>NZ_JBHVPZ010000019.1:0-87064 GCF_042887135.1 Kitasatospora sp. NPDC057965 | reverse complement strand
CCGCCGCGGCGGAGCTGACCGAGCGCACCGCCGCCGAGACCGCCGCCGTCCGCGAAGCCGCCGACACCCACGCCGAACGCGTCCGCACCGACGCCGAAACCGCCGCCAAGGAGCTGCGCGAGCGGGGCGCCGCCGACCTGTCGCTGGCCGAGGAGCAGGCCGGGACGGTCCGCGCCGAGGCCGGCCGTGAGCTGTCCGAGGCCCGCGCCACCGCCGCGGCGATCCGCACCGAGGCCGGCGAGGAGCTGGAGCAGGCCCGGCGCGACGGCGAGGAGCTGGTCGAGGCCGGCCGGACCGAGGCCGCCGCGCTGGTCGAGGCCGCCGAGGAGGAGGCCGCCGAGGTCCGCCAGTCGGTGGCCGGGCTGCACGAGACCGCCTCCCAGCAGATCGCCGAACTCCGCGCCACCGCCGAGCGGGACGTCGAGGAGCTGCGCGAGCAGGCCGAGCGGGCCGCCGCCGAGGTGCGCGACACCGCCGACCGGGAGACCACCGAGCTGCGGGCGCTGGCCGACCGCGAGACCGCCGAGCAGCGCGAGACCGCCGAGCAGGAGGTCGCCCGGCTGCGCGAGACGGCCGAGCACGAGACCGCCGACCTGCGGGCCCGGACCGCCGCCGAGACGACCGCCCTGCGCGAACAGACCGAGCTGGAGCTGGCCGCCGACCGCGAGGCCGCCGAGGCCGAGCTGGCCCGTCAGTTCGCCGAGGCGAAGGCCCACGACGAGCAGCTGCGCGCCGAGGCCGAGGACACCCTGCGCGCCGCCCAGGAGGCCGCCGAGCAGCAGCGCGCCGACTCCGAGCAGTGGGCCGCCCGGACGGTGGCCGCCGGTGAGGAGCGGGCCGCCGCCACCGTCGCCGAGGCGGAGGAGTTCGCCGCCGCCCTGCGCACCGAGGCCGAGGAGTACGCGCTCGCCACCCGCGCCCTCGCCGACGAGTACGACACGGCCACCCACGGCCGCGCCGACGCCTACGACGCCGAGGTCCGGGAGACCGCCGAGCAGTTCGACAAGGCCACCCGCGAGCGGGCCAAGTCCGTACTGGAGAAGGCCTTCGCGGACGCCGAGGCGCTCGGCGAGGACGCCCGGACCACCGCGCTGGCCACCACGGCCGCCGCCGAGGAGCAGGCGGACGCGATGGTCGCCGCCGCCCGCAAGGAGGCCGACCGGCTGGTCGTGGCCGGCGAGGCCGCCGGGCAGGAGGCCGTCGAGAAGGGCCGGTCCGACGCCGACGCGCTGCTCTCCGAGGCCCGGCGGGACGCCACCGCGATCCGCGAGCGCGCCGAGGAGCTGCGCGAGCGCACCGACGCCGAGGTGGAGGCCCTGCACGAGCGCGCCCGCAAGGAGAACGCGCAGGCCATGAAGTCGGCCGGCGAGCGGGTGGACGCGCTGGTGACGGCCGCCCAGGAGCAGCTGACCGAGGCCGAGGAGCAGGCGGTGGCCACCGTCGCCGAGGCCGAGGACCGGGCCGCGGCGCTGGTCGCGGCCGCCGAGGACCGGGCCAACGAGCTGACCTCGGAGGCGTCCACCGAGGCCAGCAAGGTCCGGCTGCAGGCCGTCCGCAAGGCGGAGGGCCTGCTCAAGGAGGCCGAGACCAAGCTCGCCAGCTCCACCGACCGCGCCGAGGCCCTGATCATCAAGGCCGAGGCCAAGCTGAAGTCCGCCCAGGACGAGGCGGAGGAGCGGCTGGAGTCGGCGTCGGCCGAGGCCGAGAAGCGGCTGCGGGCCGCCGACCGGGCCGCCGACGAGCAGGTCGAGCTGGCGAAGGCGGAGGCCGAGCGGCTGCTCGCCGAGGCACGGGCCGAGGCGCAGCGGGCCACCGACGAGGGCCGGCGCGAGCTGGACGAACTGGTGCGCCGCCGCAAGGACATCAACACCGAGATCTCCAGGGTGCAGGACGTGCTGTCCGCCCTGGAGGCCTTCGAGGCTCCGTCACCGGTCGCCCAGGCCAACGGGGGAAGCACCACCAAGAAGGACGGGGGGGCCAAGGCGGGTGCCGGAATTGGCTCTCCCCGATCGGGCGGCAATCGCTCCAAGAGCGCACCACCCGATTGAGCGGACATTGTCCGCGGGACAACGGCGTTTCGTCGCCGACACTCCGGTACCGTGTCAGGATTCCCTCAACCACCTCAGCGGTTTGACGACAGGAAGCCCAGAACCCCATGAGCGACAGTCACTCCCCTCACGGCTTCGACCTGGTGCGCCGTGGGTACGAGCGCGCCCAGGTCGACGAGCGGATCACCAAGCTGGTAGCCGACCGTGACAGTGCCTTGACCCGGATCAGCGCCCTCGAGAAGCGCATCGAGGAGCTCCACCTGGAGACCCAGACCGCCCAGGCGGCGGTCGCCGAGGCTGAGCCGTCGTACGCCGGTCTCGGTGCCCGGGTCGAGAAGATCCTGCGGCTCGCCGAGGAGGAGGCCAAGGACCTGCGCGAGGAGGCGCACCGCGCGGCCGAGCAGCACCGCGAGCTCGCCGAGGCGGCCGCCCAGCAGGTCCGCACCGAGGCCGAGAACTACGCCAAGGACCGCAAGGCCAAGGCGGAGGACGAGGGTCTGCGGATCGTCGACAAGGCCAAGAGCGACGCCGCCCAGCTGCGTGCCGAGGCCAACAAGGACGCCCAGAACAAGCGCGAGGAGGCGGACGCCCTCTTCGAGGAGACCCGCACCAAGGCCGCCCAGGCCGCGCTGGAGTTCGAGACCAACCTGGCCAAGCGCCGCGAGCAGTCCGAGCGCGACCTGGCCGCCCGTCAGGCCAAGGCCGAGAAGCGGCTGGCCGAGATCGAGCACCGCGCCGAGCAGCTCCGCCTGGAGGCCGAGAAGCTGCGCACCGACGCCGAGCGCCGTGCCCGCCAGACCGTCGAGACGGCCCAGCGCCAGTCCGAGGACATCGTGGCGGACGCCAACGCCAAGGCCGACCGCATCCGCAGCGAATCCGAGCGCGAGCTGGCGGCGCTCACCAACCGCCGCGACAGCATCAACGCCCAGCTGACCAACGTCCGCGAGATGCTGGCGACGCTGACCGGCGCGGCCGTGGCCGCCGCCTCGCTGCCGAACGACGACACCATGGGCGTTCCCGCCCAGCAGTCGCGCTGACGCGGCCCGCAGGCCCCGACGGCCCCCGCCCTCCCAGGGCGGGGGCCGTCCCCTTTTCCTCAGCGCGGGTAGGCGCCGTCCGGGCGCTGGTGCCCGCAGCTCAGCTGGTTGCCCTCGTCGTCCGAGACCGTCCCGAACCACGAGGTGCACCAGACCGAGACCGAGTCCGGCCAGTACTGCACCTCGAAGGGGTGCCCGGGGCCGTAGTCGCCGTACGAGGTGACGATGAACGTCTCCCCCGGGCGCATCCAGTAGTCCTCGCCCAGCGGTTCCAGGGTCAGTTCGAGCAGCCCCTCGCCCCGGTTGGTCAACGGCATCCGGCCGGTCACCTCCAGCGCGGAGAAGTCCCAGCCGCCGGTCTCCGCCCGTTCCTCCCTCATCCCGCCGCCACCCGCTCCAGCAGGCGCAGCGCCACCGCGTCGAACGCCTCCGGCGCCTCGATCGCGCTCAGGTGGCCCACTCCGGGAAGCACCGTCAGCTCCGCGTCCGGCAGGGCCTCCATCATCAGCTCCGCCTCGGTGAGCGGCATCAGCGCGTCCTCGGCGCCCGCCACCACGGCGGCCGGCACCCGCAGCCCGGCCAGCACGTCGAGGCGCTCCGGCCGGGCCGCCATGGCCCGCTGCGCCCAGGCGACGGCGGCCGGCGGGGCGGCCTCGATCAGGTCCTGCACCCGGCCGACCAGGTGCTGCGAGCCCGGGGCCAGCTGACCGTTCGCCA
Source organism: Kitasatospora sp. NPDC057965 (assembly GCF_042887135.1). Classification (NCBI taxonomy): domain Bacteria; kingdom Bacillati; phylum Actinomycetota; class Actinomycetes; order Kitasatosporales; family Streptomycetaceae; genus Kitasatospora; species Kitasatospora sp. NPDC057965. The sequence goes on along the minus strand of NZ_JBHVPZ010000019.1, from coordinate 83,262 downwards.
CCCGCTCGTCGAGCAGCAGCCGGACGCTGTCGCGGGCCAGCACGGCGGAGGCGATCCGCTCCCGGTTCGTCCTGGCCGCCTCCGGGTCGGCGGTGGCCTTGGTATTGGCCAGCAGCAGGCCGGCCAGCCGGTCCGGGTGCCGCTCGGCGAAGGCCATCGCCACGTACCCGCCCATGGAGAGCCCGCCGAGCACCGCCCGGTCGATCCCCCCGGCGTCCAGCAGCCGGGCGACGTCGTCGGCGACGGCCTCCAGCGAGGGTTCCTCGGAGCCCAGCCCGGCGGCGCCGAAGCCGCGCTGATCGGGTGCGATCACCCGGGCCCGGTCCCCGCCCGGGCCGGGCAGCTCGTCCAGTTGGGCGGACCACATGGCGGCGTTGAGCGGAAAGGCGTGCAGCAGCACGAGGGGTGTTCCGGTGCCGCTCTCGCGGACCGACACTGCGGAGGGGAGCTGGGTCATGGGGCCACCGTATTCCGGTGTGCCCGGCGGGCCCACTCAGCAGGCCGCCTTGTCCGCATTGTCATAGTCTGACGGAGAGTGAGGGAGCTCCCATGATCGAGTTGCACGACCTGACCAAACGCTACGGCAGGACGCTGGCCGTGGACCGGCTGAGCTTCAGGGTCCCGGAGGGGGTGGTCACCGGGTTCCTCGGGCCCAACGGCGCCGGCAAGTCCACCACCATGCGCATGATCCTCGACCTCGACCGCCCCACCGGGGGCCGCGTCACCATCGACGGCAAGAGATACGGACAACTCAGCGAACCGCTCAAGTACATCGGCGCGTTGCTGGAGGCCAAGGCCGTCCACCCCGGCCGCACCGCCCGTGACCACCTGCTCTGGCTCGCCCAGAGCAACCGGATCCCCGAGCGCCGGGTGGACGAGGTGCTCGCCCTGGTCGGCCTCACCCCGGTCGCCCGCAAGCGCGCCCGCGGCTTCTCGCTCGGCATGGGCCAGCGGCTCGGCATCGCCAGCGCGCTGCTCGGCGACCCGGAGATCGTGATGTTCGACGAACCGGTCAACGGCCTCGACCCGGAGGGCATCCTCTGGATCCGCAACCTCATGAAGCGCCTCGCCTCCGAGGGCCGCACCGTCTTCGTCTCCTCCCACCTGATGAGCGAGATGGCCGTCACCGCCGACCACCTGGTGGTCATCGGCAAGGGCCGGCTGCTCGCCGACCTGCCGATGGCCGAGTTCATCCGCCGCAACTCCCGCTCCGCCGTCCGGCTGCGCAGCCCGCAGCCCGAGCGGCTGCTCGACGCCCTGGCCGGCGCCGGGCTGCGGCACGAGCCCGGGCCGGACGGCTCGTTCGAGGTGGTCGACGGCGACCTCGCCGCACTCGGGGAGCTGGCCGCCGCGCACGCCGTGGTGCTGCACGAGCTGAGCCCGCAGCAGGCCTCACTGGAGGAGGCGTTCATGCAGATGACGGCCGACGCGGTCGAGTACCACGCCGGCGCCGGACCGGTGCACGGCCCGGACGGCACGCCCGGCACACCCGCCGCACAGGACGCGGCGGGCGCACCGGGCGCACCGGGCGCAGCGGGCGCCTGGGGCGCGAACTGGAAGGGCGGCCGGGCCGGACAGCCCGCCTCCCCCGGCACGGAGGAGAACTGAGATGGCGTCCTTCCCCGCGGTCCTGCGCTCCGAGTGGACCAAGATCCGCAGCGTCCGCTCGACGGTCTGGACCCTCGCGCTGACCTTCGTGGTCACCCTCGGCATCGGCGCCCTGCTGTCGCTGCTCACCAACAACAACTTCGAGGAGTTCCGCAGCGACAACGCCCCGTTCGACGCCACCGGCACGTCCTTCGCCGGCATCATGCTGGGCGAGCTGGCCATCATCGTCTTCGGCGTGCTGGCCATCGGCAACGAGTACAGCAGCGGCATGATCCGGGTCACCCTGGCCGCCGTCCCGCAGCGCGGCACCCTGCTCACCGGCAAGGCCGTGGTGCTCGGCACCCTGGCGCTGGCCGTCTCGCTGGTGACGGCCTTCCTGACCTTCTTCACCGGCCAGGCGCTGCTCGGCGAGCACTCCACCTCGCTCGGCGAACCGAACGTGCTGCGCGCGGTGTTCGGCGCCGCGCTCTACCTCACGATGCTCTGCCTCTTCTCGGCCGGCGTCACCGCGATGCTGCACAACCAGACCCTGGCGCTGGGCGTGCTGGTGCCGTTCTTCTTCCTGCTCTCGCCGATCCTCTCGGCGGTGCCCGGCGCCAAGACCGTCGCCCACTACTTCCCGGACTACGCCGGCTCCCGGATGCTGCTGGTCTACGAGCAGCACGACCAGCCGTACGGGCCGTGGGCGGGCTTCGCCATCTGCCTGACCTGGACGCTCGCCGCGCTGGTCGGCGGGGCGCTGGTGCTGAAGAAGCGCGACGCCTGAGCCCAGGGCGGTCAGTACCGGGGAGCGCCGCGGCCGCGGAGCAGGTTCGAGGCCCGGCGCTCCCGCGCGCCCCAGCAGGCCCGGTGCCAGTGCCGGCGGTCGTCCACCCCGGCGCCGTGCATCGGCCAGGCCACGATGTGGCCCATGCCGGGCGGGATCTCCTGGTCGCAACCCGGGCAGCGGTAGTGCCGGCCGGCCGTCCCGGCGACCGTCTGGACCACCCAGTCGTCACCCTGGTAGTTCTCGGTCCGGCGCATCGAGCCGCCCAGCGGTGCGGCCGGCTCGGCCTGGTCGCGGTCGGCGGCGCTCTTGATCCGGTTGCGTCGGGGCGACACGGCAACTACCTCTCTACGAGTTGCGGGAACCGTTCCAGCCTACGGCCGGGCGCCACCCGACCGGGCCACTATCACGGCATCGGAGGATGATCGGGCGTTTCCCATGAGATCCACCCGTTTCTCCGGTAAATCGGTGCTCCGGTGTGCCATTGGCACATGACATGGGCTACTCACGAGGGGACAGGCGGGGCCCGCAGACCCTGCGCGCACCCGAGGAGGCCTCAGAAATGACCAGAACGAGCACCGCCACGGCCGTCGCCACCACCGCGGCGACCACGCTACCGGCGGCCCAGGGCGCGAGCGCCGCCACCGCGGACACCGCACCGGTCCGGGTCGGCGCCTTCCTGCTCTCCGCGCAGTTCCCCGGCCAGACCCACGGCGAGGCGCTGGACCGCACCGTGCGGGCCGCCGTCGAGGCCGAGCAGGCGGGGCTGGACAGCGTATGGCTGGCCGAGCACCACTTCGTCCCGTACGGCGTCTGCCCGAACGCCGCCACGCTGGCCGCGCTGCTGCTGGGCCGGACCAGACGGATCGGCATCGGCACGGCGGTCAGCGTGCTCTCCACCACCCACCCGGTGGCGCTCGGCGAACAGGCCGCGCTGCTCCACCTCACCTCCGGCGGACGCTTCACGCTCGGGGTGGGGCGCGGCGGCCCGTGGATCGACCTGGACGTCTTCGGCAGCGGCGTGGACGCCTTCGAGGCGGGCTTCCCGGAGCGGCTCGACCTGCTGCTGCGCTGGCTGCGCGGCTCCCGGGTGGGCGCGGCCGGGCCGCAGTTCAGCTTCCCCGAGGTGGCCGTGGTGCCCCGGGCCACCGAACCTCCCCGCCGCCCGGACCTCGGCGCCTGGCTGGGCCTCGCCGACCGGACCGGCACCGGCGTGCTGCGCTTCCCCCGTCAGCGCCAGGACGCCGACGGTCCCGCCGACGAGCAGCTCACCACCGCCGGCCGCCCGCCGGCCGGACCGCCGGTGGTGGTCGCCTGCACCTCACCCGGCGGGGTCCGCACCGCCGCCGAGCGCGGCCTGCCGATGCTGCTCGGCATGCACTCCGGCGACGACGACAAGCTGCGCATGCTGGAGCTGTATCGTTCCGCCTGGCTGGCGGCCGGACGCGGCGAGGAGCAGCTGCGCCGGGTCGCCCGCCGGCACGTCGCGGCCGGGGTGGCCCAGGTCGACGACCGCACCTCGGCGGCCCGGGCCACTCTGCTCCGTGCGATGCCCGGCTGGTTCGAGTTCGGGCTCGGCGCGCACCGCACGGTGGACGGCCGGGAACGCAAGATGCGCGACCCGCGCCAGTACACCGAGCTGCTCTGCGACCTGCACGCGGTCGGGACGCCGAGGCAGTGTGCGGACCGGCTGCTGGCCACCGCCGAGCGGACCGGCATCCGCCGCTTCGCCCTGCTCGCCGAGGGCAGTGGCGACCGGGAGGCGACCCTGCACAACATCGCCCGGCTCGGCTCCGAGGTCCTGCCGCAGCTGGGCTGAGATCAGCAGTCGCGGAGTTCCTCGGACTGGTTGAGCAGCTGTGCGCGGACCGAGGTGAAGCGCTCGTACCGCTTCTTGTTGGCGGAGGACGGCACGAAGACCGCCACCCGGTGACAGTTCTGGAAGGCCAGCTGAACACCGAAGTGCCGCTCCAGGGCACCCCGGATGGCATTGCTGGCGAGTGCCCGCAGGAGCTGGCCGCGGGCCTGCTCGCTGGGCGGCGGTACCTGGTTGTCGGCGAAGTCGGTGCCGTCGACCTTCGCCTGGGCGACCAGTGAGCTGATCAGGTCCCAGGCGTACGGCAGGGAGACGCGGACGCAGTCGACGAACTCCCGCTCGTCGACCTCGTCCCGCTCGGCCTTGTCCAGCAGGGCCGGTGAGACGTCGAGCGACATGGGTTCTCCTCTCGCGGACCACCCGCGCGACGCCCGGGTGGTGATGCGTAGTCCAAGTCCAAGCTGAGGGTGAGGGTGGGGACGCGTGTGTGTCCGGAGCACCGTCGGACGGGTGTGACGCCGTCGGACGGCCGGGTTTCCGGCACCGCGCCGACGCGGGGGCGCCGCAGACCTTTCGAGGGACGTCGGTCGAGGGCGCCGGCCGCTCAGAACAGCGTGGCAGTCAACGACGGGCCAGGCCGGTCATTCCTGCGGATTGCTCCGGGAATGCGCCCGTGTGCACCACATTGGCCGGATCCCGTCGGATCGTTCATCTGAAGTCTCCATCCCCGTTGACAGCGCTCCCGCAAGCAATCCGTCACACACCGTAGCGGCCTATCATGGTGGCCGCCAGGGTGCCGACGGGCTTTCGAGGATCGCAGGGCATCCATCGTGGCGGGGTTCGTGGATTCTTCACCCGCTCGTCGTGGAATCGCATCAACTGGCCCCGGTGGGCTAGCGTGGTCGACCGTGCGTCTCGTAATTGCCCGCTGCTCAGTCGACTATGCCGGTCGGCTCTCCGCCCATCTGCCCTCCGCCACCAGGCTCATCCTGGTCAAGGCCGACGGCAGCGTCAGCATCCACGCCGACGACCGCGCCTACAAGCCGCTCAACTGGATGTCCCCGCCGTGCGCCCTCAAGGAGGCCGACGGGGTCTGGACGGTGGAGAACAAGGCCGGCGAGAAGCTCATCATCACGCTGGAGGAGGTGCTGCACGACTCCTCGCACGAACTCGGCGTGGATCCCGGCCTGATCAAGGACGGCGTCGAGGCCCACCTCCAGGAGCTGCTCGCGGACCGGATGGAGGTGCTCGGCAGCGGCTGGTCGCTGATCCGCCGCGAGTACCCGACCGCGATCGGCCCGGTGGACATCCTGTGCCGCGACGCGGACGGTACGACGGTCGCCGTCGAGATCAAGCGCCGCGGCGAGATCGACGGCGTGGAGCAGCTCACCCGGTACCTGGAGCTGCTCAACCGGGACCCGCTGCTGGCGCCGGTGAAGGGCGTCTTCGCCGCGCAGGAGATCAAGCCGCAGGCGCGGGTGCTGGCCACCGACCGCGGCATCGGCTGCGTGGTCCTGGACTACGACGGGCTGCGCGGCATCGACGACGACAAGCTGAAGCTGTTCTGAGCGGTCAGGTGCCGCTCGGCGACGGGGACGTCGCGGACGCCGTCGGACTCACCGGGTCCGACGGCGTCGTCGTCGGCGGCGAGGGTGTGGCGGTCTGCGCGGGCGAGGTGCTCGCCGGGGCGGACGGCGTGGTCTCGCCGGTCGGCTGAGTGACGCCCCCGGCGCTGCCGCCGCCGGCCGTCCCGCCGCCCCCGCTCGTCCCGCCCGCCGTGGAGCCGCCCGTGCCACCGGTGCCACCCGAGGCACCGGAGCCGCCGACCGCGCCCGTACCGCCCGTTCCGCCGCCGGAACCGGCGGTGCCGCCCGCCGGGGGCTGCGGCGGGTTCGGGGCCGCGGGCTGGGAGGAGGCGGCCGTGCTGCTCTCCCCCGGGCTCGGCGAACGGCTCGCCCGCTTCGACGCCGGCGTCGAGGCCGACGGCGAGCCGGACGGCGTCCGCGAGGCGGTGGCCGCGCCGCTCGGCGCGGGCTCGTCGTCGGGCTCGCCGGAGGCCGGCTCGGCGGCCCCGTCCGAGGGCGGGTCGGTGGTCGGCGCGGCCGACGGGGAGGGCGAGGACGCCGAGGGCCGCGGCGCGGTGGGGCGCGGCGAGCTGCCCGCACCCGGCAGCACCGAGCCGTCGTCGCTGCTGCTGTGCGGATCGTTGCCCTTGTCCTCGCCGGCCACGGTCATCCCGACCGCGGTGCCGAGCACGCCCAGCGCCAGGACCGCCGCCGAGGCGGCGATCGCCGTGCGCCGGTTCCCCAGCCGCAGCGGCACCCGGGCGATGGCCCGCAGCCGGGGCCGACGGGCCGGCGCCGCCTTGGCCGGCGCGGCGGGCGGCAGCTGCCGGCCCTCGGCCCGCAGCAGGTCCAGCATCCGGCGCGCCCCGGCCGCACCGCGCTGCTCGCCGAGCGCGCCGCGCAGCGCCAGCGCGGCCTCCAACTCGGCGATGGCCCGGCCGGGTTCATGGACGCAGACGGCGTACACGCCCAGCTCGTGGCGGAACCAGGCCTCGTCGGCCCGGGCGCCGGTGTGCCGGGCGGCCTCCAGGCCGAGCTGCAGGGCGCGCTCCCAGGCCCCCCAGCGCAGCGCCAGCGCCAGCGCGGGGGCCGCGGCCCGGGCCAGCCGCAGCACCGCGTCGTGCCGCCCGGCGGCCCGGTCGGCGAGCAGGACGCCGATCACCACCTCGGCCTCGGCGGCGATCTGCGGCAGCGAGACCGAGGAGTGGCCGACCCACCAGGCGAAGTGCTGGGCGGCGCCGTCGGCGCTGCCGCGGGCCGGCCAGTGCGGGGCGAGCAGTTCCAGCGCCCCGGCGGTGAGCCGGTGGTGGCCGCCGATCGAGACGGCGAGCCCGGCGTCGGCGAGTTCGGCGAGCGCGCTCTCGCCCTGGCCGACGTCGATCAGCGCGGGCAGGTGCGGGGCGGTCGGGCACTCGCCGCCGAGCGCCACGGCGAGCCGCAGCACGGCCTGCGCGGTCTCGCTCAGCCCCTCGGCGAGCCGGACGGCGGGCAGCGTGGACTCGGCGACCGAGGGCAGCGGCACGGTGCCGCGCAGCGCGGCCTCGCGGACCGCCGGATCGGGGTGGTGGACGGGCTCCTCCACCGCGCCGAAGACGTCCATCCGGTCCTCCTCGGCGGCCACCAGGGCGTCCACCGCGACATCCCGCTGGCGCAGCAGGGCGGCGGCCTGGACGAAGCGCAGCGGCAGTCCCTCGGACTCGAACCAGAGGTCCACCGCCCATGCCTTCTCGGCGGCGTCCAGCGGCCGCCCGGCCAGCCGGGCGGCGAGGGCCAGACAGGCGGGCCGGGAGAGGCCGGCGAGCAGGTGGTCCCGGAGCCGGGAGTCCGCCGGGAGCAGCGGGCTGTCCGAGGCGGCGGAGATCAGGAACGCGCAGTCGGGGGCGGCACCGAGCAGCGCCTCCAGTTCGGTGCCGGTGGGCACCACCTCGTCGATGACGACGATCGCGCCGACCCGGGCGAGGTGTTCGACGAGCTGACCGGGGTCGGGGCGGAAGCCGGGGGCGTGGTGGGTCGCCGCGAAGAGGTCCTGGAGCAGGTCGGCGGCGGTGCGGCGGTGGCCGCAGAGCTGCACCACGCCACCGGGGGCGAGGCCGCCGGCCGCCGCGGCGACGGCCGACAGCAGGGCGCTGCGGCCGGAGCCGGCCTGGCCGACCAGGCGTATGGACCGGCCTTCGGCGAGCAGGGCGAGCAGCTGGGCGACGTCGTCCTCGCGGTCGAGCAGCGGCAGGTCGGCGGGCCCGGCGCCGAGGGCGAGCGGGCCGACCTGGCGGCCGGCGTCACCGGCCGGGCCGCGGGCGGGCGCGCCGGGGGTGACGGGGCGGGGCCGGGGGCGCCACTCCTCGGGACAGGGCCGCACCTCGGAGCCCTCGGGGCCGCCGACGGTCACCAGCAGTCCCCCGGAGACCAGTTCACCGCTCCGGGTGCGCACGGACTCCTGCCGGAAGTCACCGGTTGGCTGTGCCACGTTCTGCTCCGCCCCACGCTCGCGCCGTCAACCCCGACCGGCCGCCGCGCGCCCGGCAAGGGCGGGCCGGGCGGCCGTGTCCTGACGCCAGACTCTCGCACATCCGTGCCCGCCCGCGCAGCGTCGCGCGGTCAGGGCCCCGGGAGTCCCGGGCCGCCGGGTGGTCAGAGCGCGGGGAGGGTGGCGCCGCGGGCGTCGGCGGTGACGCCCTCGACGGCGAGGATGCGGTGCAGCCGGGTGGCCACCAGCAGGCGCTGGAGCTGGGCGGGGACGGAGCGGAGCACCAGGCGGCGGCCGATCCGCCCGGCCCGGCGGTGGGTTCCCATGATCACGCCCAGGCCGGTGGCGTCCCAGAACTCCAGCCGGGCGAGGTCGAGGACGAGATCGCCGAGGCCGCCGTCGACGGCATGGTGCAGCCGGGCGCGCGCGTCGGCGGCGGTGCGCACGTCGAGGCGGCCTTCGATGGCCAGCGCCGCGTGGTCGCCGGTGATGCGCATGCTCTCCTCCTTCGCGTGGCGGGCCTGGGATGCGGGTGTGCGGGTGTGTTCGGGTGGTGGTGTGCGGGTGTCGGCGGGTACGGGTGTCACCGGCGGTGCCGGGCCGGAGGGGGCGGTGGTGATCCGGGCGCCGGGCGGGCCCCGCGGCCCCACGCGCCGGCCCCGGCCGGAATGCCGGGTTCCCCGTCATCCATCTGACGGTGAGCCGGCCCCCTGGGTTGCTGGTCATGGCCGGATCTGAAGCAATTTCACTCGTCCGAGGGAATATACGCAGGAACTCTCCACACTTACGCTCGATTACCGCCCAAATCACCCGTCTGCGGCATCGGCGTGAGGAAACTCACCCGCCCCGGGAGGGACGGGCCGCCCGGTTCCACGACCGCACGGCCCGCCCGTTCACCGGCTCAGCGCCGGCTGCCCGCCGTCACTTGCCCGGGTACGGGTAGAAGCCGCGGCCGCTCTTGCGGCCGAGGTCGCCGGCGGTGACCATGCGCGCCATGACCTCCGGGGCGGCGAACTTCTCGTCCTGGGTCTCGTTGTAGATGTTCCGCGCGGCGTGCAGCAGGATGTCCACGCCCGTCAGGTCGGCGGTCTCCAGCGGGCCCATCGGGTGGCCGAAGCCGAGCCGGCAGGCGGTGTCGATGTCCTCGGCGCTGGCGACGCCCGACTCGTAGAGCTTGGCGGCCTCGACGACCAGCGCGGTGATCAGACGGGTGGTGACGAAGCCGGCCACGTCGCGGTTGACCACCACGACCTCCTTGCCGACACCCTCGGCGAAGGCGCGCGCGGCGGCCAGCGTCTCGTCGCTGGTCTTGTAGCCGCGGACCAGCTCGACCAGCTTCATCAGCGGCACCGGCGAGAAGAAGTGCACGCCGACCACCGACTCGGGGCGCGAGGTCGCGGCTGCGATCCGGGTGATCGGGATGGCGGAGGTGTTGGAGGCGAGCACCGCGCCGTCCTTGGCGATCTTGTCGAGCTCCTTGAAGACGCCCTCCTTGACGTCCAGCTGCTCGAAGACGGCCTCGACCACGATGTCGGCCTCGGCGACGGCGCCCAGGTCGGTGGTGGTGGTGATCCGGGCGAGCGCCGCCTCGGCGTCCTCGGCGGTGAGCCGGCCCTTGGAGACGAACTTGTCGTACGAGGCGCGGATGCCGTCGAGGCCGCGCCGCAGCGCCTCCTCGGTCACGTCACGCAGGACCACCGGGTGCCCGGCCTGGGCGGAGACCTGGGCGATGCCGGCGCCCATCAGGCCGGCACCGATCACGGCGATCTGCTTGCTGGACGCATTGCTCATGGCTTGGTCTCCCGATGCCGTCGCCGCCCCGATGGGCGGGCCCTGAAGGCGGCTCAAGGCAGGGGTCGCCCACCGAGCCGCATCGCTCATGGGCCGGACTTTAGTCCCCGGACGCGGCCCGTGGTGCCATCCGAGGGTGTGATCTGCGACCGACCTGGTCAACTGAGCAAATCACTCGATCAGATCATCATCCCGAGGTCCTGGGCGAGGATCGCGGCCTGCACCCGGCTGCGCAGCCGCAGCTTCGCCAGGATCCGGCTGACGTGCGTCTTGGTGGTCGCCTCCGCCATCTCCAGCCGCCCGGCGATCTCACCGTTCGACAGGCCGGCCCCGATGCAGGCCAGTACCTCCCGCTCGCGCGGCGTCAGCCCGTCCACCGCCGCCCGCAGCTCCGGCCCCACCACCCGCTCCGGGCGGGCGAAGGTGCCGATCAGCCGCCGGGTCACCGAGGGCGCCAGCATGCCGTCCCCGCGGGCCACCGTGCGGATGCCCTCGACCAGGGTGTCCGCCTCCAGGTCCTTCAGCAGGAACCCGGCCGCCCCGGCCCGCAGCGCGCCGTAGACGTACTCGTCCAGGTCGAAGGTGGTCAGCACCAGGACCTGCGCCGCCCCGGCCGCCACCACCTGGCGGGTCGCCGAGACGCCGTCCAGCCGCGGCATCTGCACGTCCATCAGGACGACGTCCGGCCGCAGCTCCAGCGCCAGCCGGACGGCCTCCTCGCCGTCCGCCGCCTGCCCGACCACCTCCAGGCCCGGCTCTGCCCGCAGGATCATCACCAGCGCCGCCCGCACCGCCGCCTGGTCCTCCGCGACCAGCACCCGGATCGTCATGCCCGCCCCACCCTTTCCTCCGTCCCCAGCGCCCGCGGCAGCACCGCGCGCACACTCCAGCGGTCGTCCCGCGGCCCGGCCTCGAAGCCGCCGCCCAGCAGCGAGGCCCGCTCCGCCATGCCGACCAGCCCGGCCCGGGCGCCCGGCAGCGACCGCCCCGCCCCCTGGCGGAACGGGCTGTCCACGACGATCCGCAGCTCCTCGGGGCAGAAGTCCAGCAGCACCCGCACCTCCCCCGGACCGGCGTGCTTCAGCGCGTTGGTCAGCGACTCCTGCACGATCCGGTACGCGGCCAGCTCCACCGGCACCGGCAGGGAGCCGCGCTCCCCGCGCTCGGCCAGCTCGAAGGCCAGCCCGACGTCCCGCCCGGCCGCCCGCGCCTTGGCGAGCAGCGCGTCCACCGCCGCCAGGTCCGGCGCGGCGTACGACTCGTCGGCCTCGCCACCGCCGCTGTCACGCAGCAGGCCGATGATGCGACGCATTTCGGCCAATCCCTGGACGCTGTTCTCCCGGATCACCCCGAGCACCTCCACCACCGGATCGTCCGCCGCCCGGTGCTGACGCCGCGCCATCGACTGTGCCCCGGTCGCGTGGATCGCGATCGCCGACAGGTGGTTGGCCACCACGTCGTGCAACTCGCGGGCCATCCGGGCCCGTTCGGCGACCACCGCCTCGCGCCGGTCCATCTCCGAGAGCAGCGCGGTCTGCTCCGCCCGCAGCCGCTGGGCCTCCGCCTCCTGCCGGTGCTTGCGCACCGCGTCCGCGGTCCACAGCGGGCCCAGGAAGATCAGGGCGGTCAGCATGGCCACCGCGACGGCCGTCGCCGAGTCGGAGTACACGAAGGTCAGGGTGGTCAGCACCAGCACCGAGGCGGTACCGCTCACGTGCAGGACCGGCGACATCCGGCGGGGGCCGTAGACCACCGCCGCGTAGAGCAGGTCGGTGTACATGATGGTGGTCGCCAGCAGCGCGCCGGAGAAGATGCTCCCGGCGAAGACCAGTCCGCCGAGCGTCACCACCAGGATCGGCCGGGTCCGCCGCATCAGCTCCAGGCCCGACATCGCCAGCAGCGCCGGCAGCACCTGCCACCGCTCGATCGTCGACGAGTGGTCGTACACCTGGAAGGCGATCAGCAGCAGCCCGCCGAGCAGCCCGGACAGCGCCAGTGCCCCGTCGACCTGCCGCGGGGTGGGGGTGGGTCTGCGCACGCCCCCCATCAGATCATCCCGGGGGTCGACCCGGCTCCGGCAGCGGGGAGGAGCCCCGGTACATCGAAAGATGCAGCCCGGGTCCGTTCCCGGCGACGACGCGCGCGCGAGCGGCCCCGGGGAGGCTGGAGGCATCGCCGAGAGCCGGAGCAGACCATGATCGTCACCCTGATCCTCGCCGCCGAGGCCGCCTTCTGGGTGGTCCTCGCCCTGGGTCTGATCACCCGCTACCTGCTGCGGTGGCGCACGGTGAGCACCGTCCTGCTGGTCGGGCTGCCGGTGATCGACCTCGGGCTCTTCCTGCTCACCTTCCTCGACCTGCGCGGCGGCGCCACCGCCTCCTGGACGCACGCGCTGGCCGCGAGCTACCTGGGCTTCTCGGTCGGCTACGGCCCGTCGGTGGTCCGCTGGGCCGACGCCCGGTTCCTGCACCGCTTCGCCGGCGGGCCGAAGCCGCCGCCCGCGCCCGGGTACGGCGCCGAACGCAGCCGCCACGAGTGGCGGATCTGCGGGCGCACCCTGGTCTCGGTGGCGATCACGGTCACCCTGATCAGCGCGCTGAAGCTGTTCACCGGCGCGCCCGGGACCGCCGTCTTCGACCAGTGGTACTGGAAGCTGGGCATCGCCGCGGTGGTGAACACCGCGATCGCCGCCAGTTACACGCTCTGGCCCAAGCGGCCGCCGAAGCCCGGCAGCTAGGTTCTAGCGGTTCTCACCCGGCACCCAGAGCACGTCACCGCGCTCCTTGTTGGCCGACCGGGCCAGGATGAACAGCAGGTCGGACAGCCGGTTGAGGTACTTGGCGGTCAGCGGGTTGACGGTGTCCCCGTGGGTGTCGATCGCCGCCCAGGTGGCCCGCTCGGCCCGCCGGACCACGGTGCAGGCCAGGTGCAGGTAAGCGGCGCCCGGGGTGCCGCCGGGCAGGATGAAGCTGCGCAGCTTCTCCAGCGTCTCCAGGTAGTGGTCGCAGTCCGCCTCCAGCTTGTCGATGTAGGACTGCTGGACCCGCAGCGGCGGGTACTTCGGGTCCTCGACCACCGGGGTGGCCAGGTCGGCGCCGACGTCGAAGAGGTCGTTCTGCACCCGGGTGAGCACGGCGGCCACGTCCTCGGGCAGCGCGCCGGCGGCGATCGCCACGCCGATCGCGGCGTTGGCCTCGTTGGTGTCCGCGTACGCGACCAGGCGCGGATCGGTCTTGGTCGTGCGGCTCATGTCGCCCAGCGCGGTGGTGCCGTCGTCGCCGGTGCGGGTGTAGATGCGCGTCAGATTGACCATGCGGCCAGCCTAGCCGGGCCGGTTAGGCGGCGTTAACCTCTCCCCCACCCCGAGGGTCCGTCGCTACGCGACGTTGACCCTCTGCCCGGGCGGGGCCGCCTCCAGCCAGGCGAGGAAGCCGGTGAGCGCGTCCTCGCTCATCGCCAGCTCCAGCGGGGCCCCGTTGTGCAGGCAGCGCAGCACCACCGAGCCGGAGAGCAGGGCCAGCTCCTCCTGCCCCTCCGGATAGCGCCGGCCGAGCACCTCGATCTCCCGGCGCGGCAGCACCTTGCGCGGGCGCGGGGCGTACGAGAAGACCCGGAACCACTCGATGGAATCGCCGCTGTACCGGCCGATACCAAAAACCCACCCCTTGCCATCGGTCTGCGGGACCGGGGCCGGGGTGGGTTGGCCGTTCTCGTCGAGGTCGGGCTGCGTCGAGGCGTCGGCCGGCATTTTGAGCCGGTAGCTGCAGTCGAACGTGCCACCGACCCGCTGGATCACACGGCGGCGTACCGCGAACGCGACCAACCCGATCACACCGAGCGCCACGACCGCCGCACACACCACAAGGGCGAGGACCATGCTCACCTACCTCCTCGCTACCCGCGTTCCCCGTGTCGGTCGTACCAGCCGACCGCGTTGACCTACCAACTGAGACGACAGTCCCGGGGTCACGCTCACGCGTCCCCGGGACCGTCGGTCGACCCCGCTCAGGCGGGGTCCGGCGCACTCAGGCGTGGGCCTTGAGGCCGCGCGCCGCGAACAGCCGGACCTCGGCGCGCCGCTCGGCGTGCTCGTCCAGGTCCGACTTGGCCTTGTCCAGTGCGCGCTCGGCGCGCGCGACGTCGATCTCGTCCGCCAGCTCGGCGATCTCCGCGAGCAGAGACAGCTTGTTGTCGGCGAAGGAGATGAAGCCGCCGTGCACCGCGGCGATCACGGTGTTGCCGTCCGTGGTGCGGATGGTGACCGGACCGGTCTCCAGCACGCTCAGCACCGGGGTGTGACCCGGCATGATGCCGGTGTCACCGGAGGCCGTACGGGCGACGACGATGGTGGCCGCACCGGACCACACCTTGCGGTCGGCTGCGACCAGCTCGACGTGCAGCTCAGCCAACGTGGGCTCCTAGGCTCATGCAACGCCCGATTACTCGGGAGTTTCGGTAAGAATAACGGGCCCGCGCCCCCGGCATGAAACCGGCGGCACGGATTTGACCGGAATCACAGTCGATGCGACGCGAGGGGTGGGTCCCAGGGTTGGGGCCCACCCCTCGCGATCACGCTCGGCTGCTACCGGCCGGACTACTTCTTCGCCAGCTCGGCGGCGTTCTTCTCGAGGTCCTCGATGCCACCGCACATGAAGAAGGCCTGCTCCGGGACGGAGTCGTACTTGCCGTCCGCGATCGCGTTGAAGGCCTCGATGGTCTCCGACAGCGGGACGGTCGAGCCCTCGACACCGGTGAACTGCTTCGCCACGTAGGTGTTCTGCGAGAGGAAGCGCTCGATGCGGCGGGCACGGTGGACCGTGACCTTGTCCTCCTCGGACAGCTCGTCGATACCGAGGATCGCGATGATGTCCTGGAGGTCCTTGTACTTCTGCAGGATCCCCTTGATACGGACGGCCGTCTCGTAGTGGGTCGCAGCGATGTACCGCGGGTCGAGGATGCGGGACGTGGAGTCCAGCGGGTCGACGGCCGGGTAGATGCCCTTCTCCGAGATCGGACGCGACAGAACGGTGGTCGCGTCCAGGTGGGCGAAGGTGGTGGCCGGCGCCGGGTCGGTCAGGTCGTCCGCGGGGACGTAGATCGCCTGCATCGAGGTGATCGAGTGACCGCGGGTCGAGGTGATGCGCTCCTGCAGGAGGCCCATCTCGTCGGCCAGGTTCGGCTGGTAACCCACCGCGGAGGGCATACGGCCGAGCAGGGTCGACACCTCGGAACCGGCCTGGGTGAACCGGAAGATGTTGTCGATGAAGAGGAGCACGTCCTGCTTCTCGACGTCGCGGAAGTACTCCGCCATGGTCAGCGCGGAGAGCGCGACGCGCAGACGGGTGCCCGGCGGCTCGTCCATCTGGCCGAAGACCAGCGCGGTCTTGTCCAGAACGCCCGAGTCGACCATCTCGTCGATGAGGTCGTTGCCCTCACGGGTGCGCTCGCCGACACCGGCGAACACCGACACACCACCGAAGTTCTCGGCGACGCGGTAGATCATCTCCTGGATCAGAACGGTCTTGCCGACACCGGCACCACCGAACAGACCGATCTTGCCACCCTGGACGTACGGGGTGAGGAGGTCGATGACCTTGATGCCGGTCTCGAACATCTCGGTCTTGGACTCGAGGTCCTTGAACTCCGGGGCCTTGCGGTGGATCGGCCAGCGGACCTCGACCTGCTTGTCGAACTCCGCCTGGTCGACGTTCAGCACGTCACCGAGGGCGTTGAAGACCTTGCCCTTGGTGATCTGGCCGACCGGCACCGAGATGGCGGCACCGGTGTCGCTGACCTGCGAGCCACGGACCAGACCGTCGGTCGGCTGCATCGAGATGCCGCGGACCAGGCCGTCGCCGAGGTGCTGGGCGACCTCGAGGGTCAGGGTCTTCTTGCCCGAGCCGTCGGGGTTGTCCACCTCGACGTGCAGGGCGTTGAACATGTCCGGAATCGCGTCGACGGGGAACTCCACGTCGACGACCGGGCCGATGACCCGCGCGACGCGGCCCGTCGCCGTGGTCGGCTCAACAGTGGTGGTCATACTCATTCGCTCCCCGCGCTAGCGTCGGCCAGGGCGTTCGCGCCACCGACGATCTCGCTGATTTCCTGGGTGATCTCGGCCTGACGGGCCGAGTTGGCAAGCCGCGTGAGCGACTTGATGAGCTCGCCGGCGTTGTCCGTCGCGCTCTTCATGGCGCGGCGGCGGGCGGCGTGCTCGGAGGCAGCCGACTGCAGCAGCGCGTTGTAGATCCGGCTCTCGACGTACCGCGGCAGCAGCGCGTCCAGGACGCCCTCCGCCGACGGCTCGAAGTCGTACAGCGGGAAGATCTCCGACTTGGCCGGGCTCTGGTCGCTGAGCTGGACCTCGTCCAGCTTCAGCGGCAGCAGCCGCGCCTCGACCGCGTTCTGCGTCAGCATGGACACGAACTCGGTCGAGATCAGGTGGAGCTCGTCCACACCGCCGGTCTCCGCGGTGAAGGCCTCGATCAGCTCGGAGGCCACCGTCTTCGCGTCACCGTAGGTCGGCTTGTCGGAGAAGCCCGTCCACGAGCCCGCGACCTGGAGGTTGCGGAAGCCGTAGTACGAGACGCCCTTGCGGCCGACGATGTACGTCACCACGTCCTTGCCCTCGCCGCGCAGGCGCTCGGAGAGCGTCAGCGCGGCCTTGATGGCGTTGGTCGAGTAGCCGCCCGCCAGACCGCGGTCCGCCGTGATCAGCAGGACCGCGGCGCGCGAGGCGCTCGGGTTCTCGGTGGTGAGCGGGTGCTTGGCGTTGGACCGGGTGGCCACCGCCGTCACCGCCCGGGTGAGCTCATCGGCGTACGGAGTGGAGGCGGCCACCGCGCGCTGCGCCTTGACGATGCGCGACGCGGAGATCATCTCCATCGCCTTGGTGATCTTCTTCGTCGCGGTGACAGAGCGGATCCGGCGCTTGTAGACCCGAAGCTGTGCTCCCATGGGTCGTTACGTCCTTTCCCTCGCTACCGGACTCAGGCCTGCTCGGAGAGCAGCTTGCCGTCAGCGGTCTGGTAGCCCGCCTTGAAGCTCTCGACGGCCTTGGTCAGCGCGTCGACGGTGCCGTCGGCCAGCAGACCGGTCTCGACGATGCCGGCCAGCAGGTCCTTGTGCTGCAGACGGACGTAGTCCAGGAACTCGCGCTCGAAGCGGCGGATCTCGGCGACCGGGACGTCGTCCAGCTTGCCGGTGGTGCCGGCCCAGATGGAGACGACCTGCTCCTCGACCGGGAACGGCTGGTACTGGCCCTGCTTCAGCAGCTCGACCATGCGCGCACCGCGCTCCAGCTGGGCCTTGGAGGCCGCGTCCAGGTCGGAACCGAAGGCGGCGAACGCCTCCAGCTCGCGGTACTGGGCGAGGTCCAGACGCAGACGGCCGGCGACCGAGCGCATGGCCTTGATCTGGGCGGAGCCACCGACGCGGGAGACCGAGATACCGACGTTCACGGCCGGGCGGATGCCGGCGTTGAACAGGTCGGACTCCAGGAAGCACTGGCCGTCGGTGATGGAGATGACGTTGGTCGGGATGTACGCCGAGACGTCGTTGGCCTTGGTCTCGATGATCGGCAGACCGGTCATCGAGCCGCCGCCCAGGGCGTCGTTCAGCTTGGCGCAGCGCTCCAGCAGGCGGGAGTGCAGGTAGAAGACGTCACCCGGGTAGGCCTCGCGGCCCGGCGGGCGGCGCAGCAGCAGGGAGACGGAACGGTAGGCCTCGGCCTGCTTCGACAGGTCGTCGAAGATGATCAGGACGTGCTTGCCGTCGTACATCCACTCCTGGCCGATGGCCGAGCCGGTGTACGGGGCGAGGTACTTGAAGCCGGCCGGGTCGGAGGCGGGAGCGGCCACGATGGTGGTGTACTCCAGCGCGCCGGCCTCCTCCAGGGCGCCGCGGACGGACGCGATGGTGGAGCCCTTCTGGCCCACGGCGACGTAGATGCAGCGGACCTGCTTCTCCGGGTCGCCCGAGCGCCAGTTGTCGCGCTGGTTGATGATCGTGTCGACGGCCACCGCGGTCTTGCCGGTCTGGCGGTCACCGATGATCAGCTGGCGCTGGCCGCGGCCGATCGGGGTCATCGCGTCGATGGCCTTGATGCCGGTCTGCAGCGGCTGCTTGACCGACTTGCGGGCCATGACGCCCGGAGCCTGGAGCTCCAGGGCGCGGCGACCGGTCGAGGCGATGTCGCCCAGGCCGTCGATCGGGTTGCCCAGCGGGTCCACGACGCGGCCGAGGTAGCCGTCGCCGACCGGAACCGAGAGGACCTCGCCGGTGCGGCGCACCGTCTGGCCCTCCTCGATGCCGCCGAACTCACCGAGGACGACGACACCGATCTCGCGGGTGTCGAGGTTCAGCGCGAGGCCGAGGGTGCCGTCCTCGAACTTCAGCAGCTCGTTCGCCATGACCGAGGGCAGACCCTCGACATGGGCGATGCCGTCCGCCGCGTCAGTGACCGTGCCGACCTCTTCCACAGAGGCGGCGTCCGGCTGGTACGACTGGACAAAGTCGGCCAGCGCGTCCCGGATCTCCTCCGGACGGATCGTAAGCTCCGCCATCAGGCTTCCCTGCTCTCCTAGTTTGCGATCCTCGGCCCGCCATTGAGGGCCGCAAGTACTCGACTCTCGGCCGGGTCGTATGAACCGGCCGTACGTTTTCCCGACTCCGGTGGAGCCGGTTTCCCGACCGAGGGTCGGATGTGCTGCTTGGGTGCTCAGCCTTCGAGGGACTGGCGAGCGCCTTCCAGGCGGCTCGACACCGTGCCCTCGATGATCTCGTCACCGATCTGCACCCGGACACCGCCGACGACCTCGGGGTCGATGTCGATGTTCAGGTGGACCTGGCGGCCGTACAGCCGGCCGAGAGCACCCGACAGGCGCTCCTTCTGGCTGTCCGACAGCGGAACCGCCGTGGTGACCTGGGCCACCACACGGTCGCGCCGGGAGGCGGCGAGCTTGGAGTAGGACTCCAGCCCCTGCTCCAGGCTACGGCCACGCGGGTTGTTGACCAGGGTGGTGACCAGCCGCACGGTGCCCGCGTGAGCGCGGCCGCCGAGCAGCTTCTTGATCAGGGCCGCCTTGGCGACGGCACCGGCCTTGGGCTCGGTCAGCGCGGCGCGCAGCTCGTGCGAGCCGCTCACCACCCGGCCGAACCGGAAGAGCTCGTCCTCGACGTCGTCCAGGGCACCGGCCTTGTCGGCGGCGATGACCTCGGCGTACGCGGCCAGCTGCTCCGTGGAGTCGACCAGGTCGCGGGCGCCCGACCAGCGGGACCGCACCAGGCCGGCGACCAGGTCGGCCGTCTCGCCGGAGACCTGGCCGGTCAGCAGCGAGGAGACCAGCTGGGCCTTGTCCTGGCCCGACCGGGACGGGTCGGTCAGAACGCGGCGCAGCGACACCTCACGGTCCAGCAGGGCCGTGACGGCGGTGAGCTCCTCGGCCAGCCCGGCCGCGTCCACCGAGGTGGAGTCGGTCAGGCTCTCCAGGTTCTGCCGCCCGGCGGCGAGGGCCTCGCGGCTGGCGCCGATCACTTGGCCGCACCCTGAGCAACGGCGGCCTTGGCCTCCAGCTCGTCCAGGAAGCGGTCGACGACGCCGCTCTGCCGCGCGTGGTCCTCAAGGGACTCACCCACGATGCGGGACGCCAGCTGGGTCGCGAGCGAGCCCACGTCCTGGCGCAGGGCCGCGGTGGCCTGCTTCTTGTCGGCCTCGATCTGGGCGTGGCCGGCGGCGACGATGGCCTCGCGCTGGCGCTGGCCCTCCTCGCGCATCTCGGCGAGCTGGGCGGCGCCCTGCTCGCGAGCCTGCTCGATGATGCGAGCAGCCTCGTGACGCGCCTCGGCGAGCTCGGCACGGTACTGCTCAAGCGTGGCCTGAGCCTCGGCCTGAGCGGCCTCGGCGCGCTCCATGCCGCCCTCGATCGCGTCCCGGCGCTCCGACAGCACCTTCTCGATGCTGGGGAGGAGCTTCTTGCCGAGGATCCCGAAGACGATGAAGAAGCAGAGCAGGCCGATGATGATCTCGGGCCATGCGGGCAGAAGGGGGTTCATGATCTCCCCCTCCTCCGCGAGGTGAGCCGCGATGCTCATATCTGGACCTTCCTCGAAGGGTCTACGGCGGGAATTACTTGGGGCCCTGGCCGAAGACGAACGGCATGACGATGCCGATGAGGGCGAGCGCCTCGGTCAGCGCGAAGCCGATGAACATGTTGGAACGGATCAGGCCGGCGGCCTCGGGCTGGCGGGCCATGGCCTGGACACCGTTACCGAAGATGAGACCGACACCGATGCCGGGGCCGATCGCGGCGAGGCCGTAGCCGATGGAAGCGACGGAACCGTAGACGCCGACCTCAGCGAGCATGCTCATTGCAATGTGTCCTTTGCGGGGATGGTGATCCGGTGGTGATTGGCCACCGGGCGTTCCGGGGGTGGTTCAAGAGGGCCGCGGCGGCCCCTGGCTCAGTGCGCCTCTTCCAGGGCACCGGCGATGTAGCTGCTGGCCAGCATCACGAAGATGTAGGCCTGCAGGAACTGGACCAGCAGCTCGAAGGCGGTCAGGCCGACGGCGACGATGAACGAGGCCGAGCCGTACAGCGCGCCCAGGGTCGGGCTGAGCAGGTACCAGGAGGCGATGGAGAACATCACGATCAGCAGGTGGCCGGCGAACATGTTCGCGAAGGCTCGGACCGCGAGCGTGAAGGGGCGCACGAAGATGTTCGAGAAGAACTCGATCGGCACCAGGATGAACATGACCCAGCCGGGGATGCCCGAGGGCCAGCAGAGGTTCTTGAGACCGCCGACGAAGCCGTGCTTCTTGAAGGTCAGCGTCATGTAGGTGATCCACACGACCGCGGCCAGACCGGCCGGGAACGCGATCGCCGCCGTCACCGGGAACTGGGCGAACGGGATGACCGACATGATGTTCAGCAGCCACACGAAGAAGAACATCGAGACCAGCATCGGGACGTACTTCTCGCCCTTTTTGCCGATGGTCTCCAGCACGATCGAACGCTTGACGAAGTCGTAGCCGATCTCACCGACCAGCTGCAGCTTCCCCGGGACCAGCTTCGGCTTCGCGAAGGCCGCCCAGAAGAACACGACGACCAGCGCGGCAACGATGATCGAGAGCAGCATCGGCTTGTTGAAGTCGAAGCTACCGATGGAGAAAATCGGCTCGAACTGGAACTCGTTCAGGCCAGGGGCCGGGAAGCCGCAGCCAGCGTCCCCGAAGTGGCAACTGCCTGAGGCGAGGGACGTGAGTTCAGCACTCACCACGGACTCCTTCGTCGTGACGCATGGTTACGGCAACCTCGGTGTGTCGGCGTGGCCTGCGACCACGGAGCGGCACTGGAACTTGATGGATTTCTCGCCGACCCCGCGCGGCAGTGCGCTGCACCGAAGCGGGATCATCGAAGACTGCGCGGATCCGGGGGGCGATCGGTCCGCCGTGCGGACAGACCAGGCCTCTTCCCGTACTCCGTTGCTGCGACGGACGATAGCAGCCCGTCAGCGCGGCATAAACACCGCCCCCCTCGTTGGGGGGACAGTGGGCCGCCGTCACTGTTGACGCCCCTTGTCGGACGGCTTCCCGGCCTTCGTTTCGGAGGAATCGCGGTCGGAGGCCTCGGGGTCGACGTAGAAGGTCTTGGCCTTCAGCGCGCCGCGCACCTGGAACCCGGTCCAGATCAGCGCGCAGCCCAGCAGCGTGAAGGCGAAGGCCTGCCGGTTGAAGAGCTCGGTGTCCTTGAACACCGCCAGCACGATGCCGACCAGCAGGATCTGCGTGGTGTACACCAGCAGCGCGGCGGCCATCATGATCTGCGGGTTCGACCTGGTCAGCCGGTCGAGGGCGACCTGGCCGAAGGTGAAGAAGGCCATCACGAGCAGAGCGCCGAAGAGTGCTCCGAGCAGGCCCTTGCCGCCGGCGACGGCAAAGGAGATGGCCATCGCAATGACTCCGGCGACCGCAGTGGGGATCGCGGCGCCCCGGAGGATCCGGGCGTCGTTGGACGGCATGTCGGCAACTCCGGCGGCATGTCGATGTGGCGGGGGGACGGGCAGAGAAACGCGGTGGGTGACACCGGACCGGGACCGCCGCGGGCCGGCCGCTCGACGGCGAGCCCGTCGAGGGAGACCCGCCAGGGACGGAAGTCATCCACCTGTCAGGTCTTTCGGCGTGTTCTCGGTACTCGTGAACGGTATCACAAACTATTTGATGAGAGCTTTACCATGAATGTGTGGTACCTGTCACACCGGCAGCACAGCAGTACCGCCGAACGAGTGAAGCGGATTGACGGATCATCACCTCCGCTAGCGGCCCCGGCCGTTGCCGTGGCCGCGGCCGGTGATCGCCGACGATCCCTTCGCGACCCCGCCGAGCAGCCGCTTGTCCTCGGCCGACAGCTCGGCCATCGGTTCGGAGGCCGCACTCCCGGCCGATTCGGCGGTCAGTTCCTCACCCTGCGTGACCGGTGCGGCGCTCCGGAGCTGGGGACGGCGGCGGCGGTAGCGCGGCGGCACGAAGGCCTGCACGGCGCGCGGGGCCCGCGGCCGGAACTGCGGGGTGAGCAGCACCACCAGGCCGACCAGGCAGAGCCCGGCCAGCGTGAGGACGACGGTGCGGCCGGTGTTGGTGACCGAGAAGGCGACGGTCCCGAAGGCGATCAGCGCGGCCCAGAAGTACATGATCAGTACGGCCCGGCTGTGCGAGTGGCCGACCTGGAGCAGTCGGTGGTGCAGGTGGCGCTTGTCGGCGGCGAACGGGGACTGCCCCGCCCAGGTGCGGCGGACCACCGCGAGCAGCAGGTCCGCCAGCGGCAGCGCGATGACCGTCAGCGGCAGCAGCAGCGGGATGTAGATCGGCACCAGGGCGTGCACGGTGGCGGTCTGCGAGCCCAGCTCGCTGGTGATGAGGTCGGGGTCGACCCGGCCGGTGATGGAGATCGCGGCGACGGCCAGCATCAGGCCGAGCATCATCGACCCGGAGTCGCCCATGAAGATCCGGGCCGGGTGCATGTTGTGCGCCAGGAAGCCCAGGCACATGCCGATCAGCAGCACGCTGAACAGCACGGCGGGGGCGGCGTCGGTGATCGTGTAGCCGTACCAGAGCCGGTAGGAGTACAGGAAGAAGGCCATCGCGGCGATGCAGACCATGCCGCCGGCCAGACCGTCCAGGCCGTCGATGAAGTTCACCGCGTTGACCATCACCACGACCATGACCACCGAGATGACCATGCCCTGGGTGGGGCTGACCGCGACCGGTCCGACACCCGGCACCGGCAGGGTGATCACCGTGACGCCCTGCCAGACCATCACACCGGCGGCGATCATCTGGCCGCCGAGCTTCACCAGGGCGTCCACGCCCCACTTGTCGTCCAGCACACCGAGCAGCCACATGATGCCGGCCCCGGAGAGCAGCGCCCGGATGTCGGTGCCCTGGGAGAACACCTTGCTCAGGTTGTCCAGCTGGGAGGCGACCAGGATGCCCGCGCAGAGGCCGCCGAACATGGCGATGCCGCCGAGCCGCGGTGTGGGCTCGCGGTGCACGTCGCGGGCGCGGACCGGGGGCATCGCCCCCGCCGCGATGGCGAACTTCCGGACCGGCCCGGTCAGCAGGTAGGTGACGGCCGCGGTGCAGAACAGCACCAGCAGATACTCACGCACCACTGACCTCCTGCAGCGCTGTCCGACGGGTGGGTACCGAAGGTACTCCCGTGCCTGTCCGGGGTTCGAGGTGCGTCGCCACGGCACACACCTTATTGACTCCGACGCCGGGGGCGCGCATCGCGGTTCGCCCCGCCGGGCAGGAGATTCGGATGACCGTTCAACGGCGCCCGGCGAACGCCCGCGCCAGCTCCCGGACCCGCTGCGCCACCCGGACGTCCGTGCCCGCGACGAGCAGCCGTCCGATCAGCCCGGCGATCTCCTCCAGCTCCGCCTCCCCCATGCCCTGCGAGGTCACCGTGCCGGTGCCGAGCCGGATCCCGGAGGCCTCGGACGGCGGCGCCTCGTCGTACGGCAGCGCGCACTTGCCGAGCAGCAGGCCGGCGGCGGCGCAGCGGCGCTCCGCCTCGGCGCCGCTGACCCCGAGCGCGCCGACGTCGGCGGTCACCAGGTGGGTGTCGGTCCCGCCGGTCAGCGGGCTCGCACCGGCCTGCGCGAGCCCTTCGGCCAGCACCCGCGCGCCGGTCACCGTCCGCTGCGCGTACGCCCGGTAGGCGGGCGTCGCGGCCTCGGCCAGCGCGACGGCCTTGCCGGCCACCTCGTTCATCGCGGCGCCGCCCTGGCTGAACGGGAAGACCGCCCGGTCGATCCGCTCCGCCAGCTCCGCGGTGGACAGCAGCAGGCCCCCGCGCGGGCCGCGGAGCAGCTTGTGGGTGGCCGCCACCGTGACGTCCGCGTACGGCACCGGGGACGGCGCCAGACCGGCCGCGATCAGTCCGGTGGTCTGCGCGGCGGCGGCCACCAGATAGGCGTCCGTCTCGTCGGCGATCTCCCGGAAGGCGGCCCAGTCGGGGTGCCGCGGGTAGGAGATGGAACCGGCCACGATCGCCTTCGGGCGGTGGCGCAGGGCCAGCTCGCGCACCTGGTCGAGGTCGATCAGCCCGTCGTCGCGGCGCACCCCGTAGCCGACGAACTCGAACCAGCGGCCGGAGAAGTTGGCCCGCGAGCCGCAGCTGAGGTGGCCGCCGTGCTCCAGCGACATCGCGAGCACCACGTCGCCGGGCCGCAGCAGCGCGGCGTAGGCGGCCAGCATCGCCGAGGTGCCGGAGCGCGGCTGCACGTTGGCGTGCGGGGCGGCGAACAGCTCCCGGGCCCGGTCGATCGCCAGCAGCTCGGCGGCGTCGGCGAGCGCGCAGCCGGTGTGGTGGCGACGGCCGGGGTAGCCCTCGGCGTACTTGTCGATCAGCGGGCCGGTGAGGGCCGCCAGGACGGCCGCACTCGTGAGGTTCTCCCCGGCCAGCAGCTGGACCGTCTCGGCCCTCCGCTCGGCCTCGGCGGCCAGCAGGTCGGCCAGCTGGGGATCGGCCCGGTACAGGGCCGTTGAGCGCGCCTCGGCGGTGTCGACGGGTCCGGTCGCGGCATCGGTGACGGTCATGGCGGGGCTCCCGGGCGCGTCGGGTCGGATTTCTCCAGCGTAGGACCGCCCCCGCGCCCTGGCACGGCGGCGCGTGCCGGGGTACGCCCGGGCGTACGAAGGGAGCCGCGAACGGTGTCGGAGCGACGACCGTCGGGACCGGGCCGGGAGCGCCCGAGCGGGGCGGGCTGCTGCCCGCCCGGGCGCGCCGGTGCCGAAAGGGAGGCGCGAGGACGCCGTGAGGCACGAGCGGCGTTGGAGCAACGACCGTCGGGACCGGGACGGGAGCGCCCGGGCGGGCCAATATTCAGAGCGCGCGGATGCCGGTCAGTGCGGTGACCACCGGGTCGACGGCGTGGAATATCTCCTCGCCGCAGTTGCGGAACATCCCGATCGGCGCGCCGTAGGGGTCGTGCAGCTCGTCCGCCTCGGGGTCGGCGGCCAGCAGCCAGCCGCGCAGCGCGGCGGCGGCGCGGACCAGCGCGCGGGCGCGTTCGGTGACGTCCGCGCCGCGCCGGGGGTCCGGCAGGGTGCCGGGGTCGATGGTGCGGACCAGCCGGGTGAACTCCTTCAGCGTGAAGGTGCGCAGCCCCGCCTCGTGGCCCATCGAGATGACCTGGGCCCGGTGGTCCAGGGTCGCGGTGAGCACCAGGTCGGCCTCCACCACGTGCTCGTCCAGCAGTTCGCGGCCGGTGAAGCCGCCGCTGTCGGCGCCGTACTCGTCCAGCACCGTCGCGGCGTGCTCCTCCATCGGCGCGCCCACGTGGCCCCAGGTGCCGGCAGACTCGACCAGGATCCGCCCGGCCACCCGGGGATTGAGCCGGGTGTCCAGCTCACGCCGGGTGAGCCGCTCGGCGATCGGCGAGCGGCAGATGTTGCCGGTGCAGACGTAGAGGATCCGGAAGTGGTTCAGCGGCCTGGGGCCCACGCTCAGGTACGGCGATATGCCGGGCCCGGCATGGAGGGAGGCGGCCGTCAACTGCCGGCCTCCAGGTCGGGGACGACCTCCCTCAGCTGCTCGACGGAGATCGCGCCGGCCCGCAGCAGCACGGGCACCTTGCCGGTGACGTCCACGATCGACGAGGCCTGGGCGTGGTCGGCGGTGCCGCCGTCCAGGTAGACCGAGATGGCGTCGCCGAGCTGCTGCTGGGCCTCGTCGCAGGTGGCCGGGGACGGGCCGCCGGTCCGGTTGGCGCTGGAGACGGCCATCGGTCCGGTGGCGTTCAGCAGCTCGATGGCGACCGGGTGCAGCGGCATCCGGACGGCGACGGTGCCCCGGGTGTCGCCGAGGTCCCAGCGCAGCGAGGGCTGGTGCCGGGCGACCAGGGTGAGGCCGCCGGGCCAGAAGGCGTCGACGAGCTCCCAGGCCTGCTCGGAGAAGTCGGTGACCAGGCCGTGCAGGGTGGTCGGCGAGCCGACCAGGACCGGCGAGGGCATGTTGCGGCCGCGGCCCTTGGCGGCGAGCAGGGCGCCCACGGCCTCCGGGGAGAAGGCGTCCGCGCCGACGCCGTACAGGGTGTCGGTGGGCAGCACGACGAGTTCGCCGCGGCGGATGGCCGAGGCGGCCTCGCGCAGGCCGGTGGCGCGGTCCCCGGTGTCGGCACAGTCGTAGCGGCGGCTCATCGGTGCGGTCCCCTTCCGAACGGGCTCATGACGTGGTTCACAGCGACGCCTTGCGCGCCGTGGTGAAGCGGGGGCGGTTGTTGAGGTCCCGGTGGTCGGCGGCGTCGGTCCAGCCGCCCTCCTCGTTGAAGATCCACGGGACCTGTCCGCCCTGGGTGTCGGCGTGCTCGATCACCACGGCACCGCCCGGACGCAGCAGCCGGGCGGCGACCCGCTCGATGCCGCGGATGGTGTCGAGGCCGTCCTCGCCGGAGAACAGCGACATCTGCGGGTCGTGGTCGCGGGCCTCCGGGGCGACGTACTCCCACTCGGTGAGCGGGATGTACGGCGGGTTGGAGATGACCAGGTCGAAGCGGCCGTCCCAGGCGCGGTCGTCCTCGAAGGCCCGGGTGGCGTCGCCCTCGTGCAGGGTGACCCGGGCGCGGTCGGGCGAGGCCTCGATGTTGCGCCGGGTGTACGGCAGCGCGCCCTCGTCGAGCTCGAAGGCGTGCACGGTGGAGCGCGGCAGCTCCTGGGCGAGGGCGAGCGCGATGGCGCCGGAGCCGGAGCACAGGTCGACCACCAACGGCTCGGCGACGTCCATCTCTCGGACCGCGTCTATGGCCCACTCGACGACCGTCTCGGTCTCCGGGCGGGGTACGAACACGCCCGGCCCGACCGCCAGTTCGAGGTAACGGAAGAAGGCCCGGCCGGTGATGTGCTGGAGCGGCTCACGGGCCTCGCGACGGGCGACGGCCTCCCAGTACCGGGCGTCGAAGTCGCCGTCCTGGACCGTGTGCAGCTGGCTGCGCTTGACGTTGTGGACGTGGGCGGCGAGCTCCTCCGCGTCGAAGCGCGGCGACGGCACGCCGGCCGCGGCCAACCGCTGGGTGGCCTGGGCCACCTCCGCGAGTAGCAGGTTCATCCGTACGACCTCTTGCTTCCGCTCTCCGGCCTCGACGTCGGGCTCGCTGCCGCCGGTGTCAGTTCTGTTGGGCCGCGGCGAGCTTGGCCGCGGCGTCCGCGTCGACGCAGGACTGGATGACGGGGTTCAGTTCGCCGTCCAGCACCTGGTCCAGGTTGTAGGACTTGAAGCCCGTACGGTGGTCCGAGATGCGGTTCTCCGGGTAGTTGTACGTCCGGATCCGCTCGGAGCGGTCCACCGTGCGGACCTGGCTGCGGCGCGCGTCCGAGGCCTCCCGCTCGGCCTCCTCCTGCGCGGCGGCCAGCAGCCGCGAACGCAGGATGCGCATCGCCTGCTCCTTGTTCTGCAGCTGGCTCTTCTCGTTCTGGCAGGACGCCACGATACCGGTCGGCAGGTGGGTGATCCGGACCGCGGAGTCGGTGGTGTTGACCGACTGGCCGCCGGGGCCGGAGGAGCGGTACACGTCGATCCGCAGGTCGTTGGCGAGGATCTCGACCTCGACCTCCTCGGCCTCGGGGGTGACCAGCACGCCCGCCGCGGAGGTGTGGATGCGGCCCTGCGACTCGGTGGCGGGCACGCGCTGCACGCGGTGCACGCCGCCCTCGTACTTGAGCCGGGCCCAGACGCCCTGGCCGGGCTCCGCGTTGCCCTTGGTCTTCACGGCGACCGAGACGTCCTTGTACCCGCCGAGGTCGGACTCGTTGGAGTCGATGATCTCGGTCTTCCAGCCGATCCGCTCGGCGAAGCGCAGGTACATCCGGAGCAGGTCGCCGGCGAACAGCGCGGACTCCTCGCCGCCCTCGCCCGCCTTGATCTCCAGGATGACGTCCTTGTCGTCGCTCGGGTCGCGCGGGACGAGCAGCAGCCGCAGCTCCTCGGTCAGCTCCTCGCGGCGGGCCTCGCCGTCCTTCACCTCGGAGAGGAACTCCGGGTCCTCGGCGGCGAGTTCGCGGGCGGCCTCGATGTCGTCACCGGCCTGCCGCCACTGCCGGTAGACCCGGGTGATGGGGGTCAGCTCGGCGTACCGCTTGGCCAGCTTGCGGGCGTTGGCCTGGTCGGCGTGGACGGACGGGTCGGCCAGCCTCGCTTCGAGGTCGGCGTGCTCGACGAGGAGCTCTTCGACTGCCTCGAACATGGGGTGGCCTTCTTCCCGGGGATCGTCGTGCAAGGGGGGTGGGTGCGCGGAGGTGCGGGGGGACGCGAACGGCGCCGGTCCCCAGCGCCCCCGGAAACGAGTTCGGGGGCACCGGGAGACCGGCG
This sequence comes from Kitasatospora sp. NPDC057965, assembly GCF_042887135.1. Classification (NCBI taxonomy): domain Bacteria; kingdom Bacillati; phylum Actinomycetota; class Actinomycetes; order Kitasatosporales; family Streptomycetaceae; genus Kitasatospora; species Kitasatospora sp. NPDC057965. The sequence goes on along the minus strand of NZ_JBHVPZ010000019.1, from coordinate 54,386 downwards.
CCGAGGGAGCGCTAGGCCTTCGCGCTGTGCTGCTTGCCGAAGCGGGCCTCGAAGCGGGCCACGCGGCCACCGGTGTCGAGGATCTTCTGCTTGCCGGTGTAGAACGGGTGGCACTGCGAGCAGACCTCGGCGCGGATCTCGCCACTGGTCTCGGTCGAGCGGGTGGTGAACTCGGCACCGCAGGTGCAGGTCACGCGGGTGACCACGTACTCGGGGTGAACGTTGGGCTTCAAGGGGTTCTCCTAGTGTTCGGGAGGGCACCGGGTCGGCGGCTGGAATGCCGCACGTGAACCGGGACCGACGGTCCAGTCTGCCAGGACCGGCCGCTTCTTCCCAAACCGGGGGGCGCCGCGGGATATTCCGGGCCGCCCGGAGGCGCCCGGCGGGCGCGTTCAGGGGCGCTTGGCGGGCGCCTTCGCCGGGGCCGTGGCGGGCGCGGTGGGGGTGGCCTGGGCGGGGTTCTGCGGCTGGCCGGCGACCACCGCCCGCGGCACCGGCGCATCGGCCTTGAGGGCCGCCCAGAGCTGGTCCGCCTGCGGCTGCTGCTGGACCACCCGGTCCCGGTCGGTCGGGGCGGGCTCCACCGGCAGGGTGACCATGGAGAGCTGGTCCGGGCCGATCCCCTTGAGCTCCTGGGCCAGGGCGACCAGCGAGTTGACCGAGGCGAGCGCGGAGTCGGTGGTGATCGAGCGGGTCAGGGTGTCGCCGACGGACCAGAGCTTGACCGGGTTGGTCAGCAGTCCGATCCCGCCGGCCTGCTGGAGCAGCGAGCGGACCATCTGCTTCTGCAGTTCGATCCGGCCGAGGTCGCTGCCGTCGCCCACGCCGTGCCGGGTGCGGACGAAGGCGAGCGCCTGCCGGCCGTCCAGGTGGTGCTCGCCGGCCGGCAGGTCCAGGCCGCTGTCCTTGTCGTGGATGGCCACCGTGGTGGTCACGGTGGCCCCGCCTATCGCGTCCACCAGCCGGGCGAAGCCGTCGAAGTCCACCTCGACGTAGTGGTCCATCCGCAGCCCGCTGAGCTGTTCCACGGTCTTCACCGCGCAGGCCGCGCCGCCGCTCTCGTAGGCGCTGTTGAACATCGCGCGCTTGGCGGCCGGCACCGCCTTGCCCTTGGCGTCGGTGCACTCGGGGCGCGGGACGAGCGTGTCGCGCGGGATGGACACCACGTCGGCGCGGGAGTGGTCCTGGTTGACGTGCAGCACCATCGCGGTGTCCGAGCGGGCGGTGCCGCCGGTGTCGCCGCCGGCGAGGCCGGCGTTGTTGCCGGAGCGCGAGTCGGAGCCGAGCACCAGCACGTTGAAGGAACCGTCGACGGCGGCCGCCGGGCGGGCGGTGCCGAGCCGCGCGTCGATGTCGACGCTCTTGAGGTTGCCGTCCAGCCGCAGGTACGCGTACCCGGCGGCCCCGGCGCCGAGGACGGTGAGCGCGGCGACGGCGCACGCGACCGCGCGCAGCAGCTTGCGACGGCGGCTCGGGACCCTCTTGTGTTCGGCCATACGGCCCAGAGTAAATCGGACAAGATGCCAAAAAGGGCTCAAGATGTCGCGAGTCTGGAACAAACCGGACCGGAACGGCAGCGGGCCCCGGACCGCTCGCGCGGTCCGGGGCCCGGGTGCTTCGACGCGTCCTGCCGCGTCAGTCGCCCGACCCGGGGGTCGTCTTGGCGATCTGCATCAGGAACTCGGCGTTGCTCTTGGTCTGCTTCATCTTGTCCAGCAGCAGCTCGATCGCCTGCTGCGAGTCGAGCGCGTGCAGCACCCGGCGCAGCTTCCAGACGATGGCGAGCTCCTCGCCGCCGAGCAGGATCTCCTCCTTGCGGGTGCTGGAGGCGTCCACGTCCACGGCCGGGAAGATGCGCTTGTCCGAGAGCTTCCGGTCGAGCTTGAGCTCCATGTTGCCGGTGCCCTTGAACTCCTCGAAGATCACCTCGTCCATCCGCGAGCCGGTCTCGACCAGCGCGGTGGCCAGGATGGTCAGCGAGCCGCCGTTCTCGATGTTGCGCGCGGCACCGAAGAACTTCTTCGGCGGGTAGAGCGCGGTCGAGTCGACACCACCGGACAGGATGCGGCCGGAGGCCGGCGCCGCCAGGTTGTAGGCACGGCCCAGACGGGTGATCGAGTCCAGCAGGATCACCACGTCGTGGCCCAGCTCCACCAGGCGCTTGGCGCGCTCGATGGCCAGCTCGGCGACGGTGGTGTGGTCCTCCGCCGGGCGGTCGAAGGTCGAGGAGATGACCTCGCCCTTCACCGACCGCTGCATGTCGGTGACCTCTTCCGGACGCTCGTCGACCAGGACGACCATCAGGTGGCACTCGGGGTTGTTGTGGGTGATCGCGTTGGCGACCGCCTGCAGCACCATCGTCTTGCCGGTCTTCGGCGGCGCGACGATCAGACCGCGCTGGCCCTTGCCGATCGGCGACACCAGGTCGATGATCCGGGTGGTCAGCACACCCGGGTCGGTCTCCAGGCGCAGTCGCTCCTGCGGGTACAGCGGGGTCAGCTTGTTGAACTCGGGGCGGCCGCGGCCGCTCTCCGGGTCCATGCCGTTGACGGAGTCCAGCCGCACCATGGCGTTGAACTTCTCGCGGCGCTCGCCCTCGCGCGGCTGGCGCACCGCACCGGTGATGGCGTCGCCCTTGCGCAGGCCGTTCTTGCGGACCTGGGCGAGCGAGACGTAGACGTCGTTCTGGCCCGGCAGGTAGCCGGAGGTGCGCACGAACGCGTAGTTGTCGAGGATGTCGAGGATGCCCGCGACCGGGATCAGGACGTCGTCCTCGCCGATCTGCGGCTCGGTGCCGGTGGTCTCGAAGCCCTCGCGGCGGCCGCGGCCCCGGCGGTCGCGGTAGCGGCCACGGCGGCCGCGGCGGCCGTCACCGTACTCGTCGTCGTCGAAGCCGGCCTGCTGCTGAGCCTGCGGCTGCTGGGCCTGCTGGCCGCCCTGGCGGCCCTGGCCCTCGCCCTGCGCGCCCTGCTGCTGGGTCTGGCGCTCGGCGCGGTCACGGCGGTTGCGGCGGTCGCGACGCGACTCGCGCCCCTCGCCGTCCTGGCCGGCCTGGGCCTCGGTGGCGGTCTCCTGCCGGCCCTCGCGCTCGCCGCCCTCGCGGCGGTCGCGGCGCTCCCGGCGGTCGCGGCGGGTCTCGCGACCCTCCTCGCGGCCCTCGAAGGCGCGGGCGCCCTCGGTGCGGGTCTCGGCCGGCTTGGCCTCGGTCACCACGGCGGCGGGCGCCTCGGCGGCGGTCTCGGCGGCCGGGGCGCCGGCGGCCGAGGTGGCCCGGCGGCGGGTGCGCTCGGTGCGGGCCGGCGCGGCGGTCTCGGCGGCGGCCTGGACCGGGATCTCGATCTGGGCCTGCGCCTCGGCGGCGGAGGCCTCGGCCCGGGCGGCGGCGGCCTTGCTGGTGCGGCGGGCCGGCTTCTCGGCCGGCTCGGCGGTCTCGGTCTTGGCGGCGCGCTTGGCGGCCGGAGCGGCGGTGGCGCCGGCGAGCAGCGGGTCGCCGCCGCTCTTCTCCTTGATGGTTTCGATCAGCTGGCTCTTGCGCATGCGCCCGGTACCGGTGATGCCCAGGTCCGCGGCGAGCTTCTGCAGCTCGGCCAGGACCATGCCGTCCAGGCCCGCGGCGGCGGTACGACGGCGCCGCGCCGGGGCCGCGGGGGCGGCGGCGGCGTCCGACGCCTCGGCGTCCGGGCGCGCGCCCATCAGATCGGTGGTGTCGCTCACTAAGGGTCCTTCCCTGGAGCGGACGTCGGCCTGTCTGGCTCGGCGACCGGTTGTGCTGTCCTGACCAACGCTCGACTGCGTCGGTCCGAGGCGGTGATCCCCCGAATGGCGCTGGGTGCCGTTCGGGAGAGAGCTGCGAGGTGCGGTGCTTGAAGCACGGTGGTGCTGAGTGGCGTGGTGGGACGGTCGAGTGTCGACCCTCCCCCGGCCGCCGGCCGGGAGGTGCCCCCACGCTGCCTGCGAATCCCGGGCCCCCGTCGCGTGACGGTGGCCCGCGCTCCGCCCGTCCTGGCCTCGGGTGGGAGGCCGCGGGTGGGAGTCAGGTGCCGTCACGGCTTCGGGATGCGGCCGCAAGTCGCGCAGGCAGGCTGCGTACGCGCTGCGGTGGGCTCCCGGAGAATCGTCGCCCCGTGCATCGCCGGGACTCCGCTGGTGCGGAGTGCTGGGATCGGGACGCGGCGCACCGAGCCCCGGAGGGCACCTGGTGCAGCAATGAGGTTAACACTACCGACCCCCTCAGACATTCCCCAGCCTTGCGCTTGCCAATCGTGTCCGGACGGCCCGGCCCGGACGGCGTGCTCAGACGTCGAGCGGGAGCACCGCGGCGCCGGTCCGGTCGAGTTCGAGCCGGTGCGCGGCGAACGCCGGGCCGTCGGCGCCGTGGCCGTCGGCGAAGTCCAGGACCTTCTGCACGCCCGCCTCGTCGGTGAGCGCGAGCACGGTCGGGCCGGCGCCGGAGATCACCGCGGGCACGCCCTCGGCGCGCAGCGCGGCCACCAGCGCGGCGCTGTCCGGCATCGCGGAGGCCCGGTAGTCCTGGTGGATCCGGTCCTCGGTGGCGGTCAGCAGCAGGTCCGGCCGCCGGGTCAGCGCCTCGACCAGCAGCGCGGACCGGCCGGCGTTGGCGGCGGCGTCGGCCAGCGGGACGGTCTTCGGCAGCAGGCCGCGGGCGGTCTCGGTGAGCACCTCGGTGCCCGGCACGAACACCACCGGGACGACCTCGGCGGACGGCTCCAGGGCGATCGCCCTGGCGGTGTCCTCCTCGGTCCACGCCACGGTGAAGTTGCCGCGCAGACAGGCCGCCACGTTGTCCGGGTGGCCCTCCAGCTCGGAGGCGAGGGCCAGCAGGGCGTCGTCGTCCAGGGCGGACGGGCCGCCGATGGTGACGGCGCGGGCGGCGACGATGCCGGCGCAGATGGCGGCGGACGAGGAGCCCAGGCCGCGGCCGTGCGGTATCCGGTTGGCACAGACCACTTCGAGGCCGCGCGGCTGGCCGCCGAGGCGGTCGAAGGCGGCGCGCATCGAGCGGACCAGCAGGTGGCGCTCGTCGCGCGGGAGCGTGTCGGCGCCCTCGCCGGCGATGTCGACGGAGAGCCCGGAGTCGGCGACCCGGACGACCACGTCGTCGTACAGACCCAGCGCGAGTCCGAAGGCGTCGAAACCCGGACCGAGGTTGGCGCTGGTCGCGGGAACCCGGACCCGGACGGCGGCGGCACGGAACGCAGGACCGGCCATGCGGTGGACTCTCCTGGGGAAATCGGGCGGCGCGAAGCGCGTCGGTGCGAGGGTGGGGAGCGGGCCTCGGGCCCCGGCCGGGGCGAACGGTCACAGTCGGTGGTGCGGCCCGCGAAGGGGCCGGACCCGGGGCATGTGCCACACGGCCGGACCCAGAGTATCGAAGAGAGGTTCCACAGCGGTACACCCCGTGGGCCTTCGATCTGGTGTGTTGCCGGTTCTGGCCGGAATGCATGCGGGAATCGGATCGGAATGCGCCGGTAAATTGACACAAAAGTGTCAGTCGAGAACGCAAACCGGGCCGACCCCCGAAAGGGTCGGCCCGGGTGGGGGCCTGGCCCCCGTGGCGGTGGGGGGCTAGTCGAGCAGGCCCAGGCGCCGGGCGGCGGCCTCGGGGTCGACCGGGACGATCTGCGGCTGCGGCGCGCCGGCCACCGCCCAGTCCGGGTCCTTGAGGCCGTTGCCGGTCACCGTGCAGACGATCCGCTGGCCCGGGTCGACCAGGCCGGCCTCCGCCTTGGCCAGCAGTCCGGCCACCGAGGCGGCCGAGGCGGGCTCCACGAAGACGCCCTCCTGGGAGGCCAACAGCCGGTACGCGGAGAGGATCTGACGGTCGGTCACCTTGTCGATAAGACCGCCCGACTCGTCCCGCGCGGCGAGCGCGTAGTCCCAGGAGGCCGGGTTGCCGATCCGGATCGCGGTGGCGATGGTCTGCGGCCGCAGCACCGGGGCGCCGTCGACGATCGGGGCCGAGCCGGACGCCTGGAAGCCCCACATCCGCGGGGTGCGGGTGGCCGGGCCGGGGAGGATGCGGCGCGAAGCGCCTCCGTCAAGGGTGGCGGCGGGAGACGGGCGGGAGTACTCGCGGTAGCCCTTCCAGTAGGCGGTGATGTTGCCCGCGTTGCCGACCGGCAGCACGTGGATGTCCGGAGCGTCGCCGAGCATGTCGACGATCTCGAAGGCGGCGGTCTTCTGGCCCTCGATCCGGACCGGGTTCACCGAGTTGACCAGCGCCACCGGGTACTTCTCGGACAGTTCACGCGCAAGGGTGAGGCAGTCGTCGAAGTTCCCGTCCACCTGGAGGATCTTCGCGCCGTGCACCAGCGCCTGGCCCATCTTGCCCAGGGCGATCTTGCCCTGCGGGACGAGCACCGCCGACACCATCCGCGCCCGCACCGCGTACGCGGCGGCGGAGGCCGAGGTGTTGCCGGTGGAGGCGCAGATGACGGCCTGGGCGCCGTCCTCCTTCGCCTTGGAGATGGCCATCGTCATGCCGCGGTCCTTGAAGGACCCGGTCGGGTTGGCGCCCTCGACCTTGAGGTAGACCTCGCAGCCGGTGCGCTCGGAGAGCACCTGGGCGGGGACCAGCGGGGTGCCGCCCTCCAGCAGGGTGACCACCGGGGTGGCCGCGCTGACCGGCAGGCGGTCCCGGTACTCCTCGATCAGACCACGCCACTGGTGGGTGTGGGTGCCACGGGCGGCGTTCTCGGCAACGCTGCTCATCATCTGTTCCTATTCCCCTTCGACCCGCATGATGCTGGCCACGTCGCGCACGCTGTCGAGTGCGCGGAGCTTGTCCACCGTCGCCGACAGCGCGGCGTCGGTGGCGCGGTGGGTGACCACGACGAGCGAGGCGTCGCCGTCGCGGCCCTGCTGGCGCACGGTGTCGATGGAGACGCCGTGCTCGGCGAAGACGGAGGCGACCTGGGCGAGCACGCCCGCCCGGTCGTCGACGTCCAGGCTGACGTGGTAGCGGGTGACGACCTCGTCCATCGGCTTGGCCGGCAGCCTGGTGTACACCGAGTCGCCGGGGCCGGTGGCACCGGCGAGCTTGTTGCGGCACACCGCGACGAGGTCGCCGAGGACCGCGGAGGCGGTCGGCGCGCCGCCCGCGCCCGGGCCGTAGAACATCAGCCGGCCGGCCGCCTCGGCCTCCACGAACACCGCGTTGTACGCCTCGCGGACCGAGGCCAGCGGGTGCGACAGCGGGATCATCGCCGGGTGGACGCGCGCGGTGACCGACTCGCCGTCGGCGGCCCGCTCGCAGATCGCCAGCAGCTTCACCACGCAGCCCATCGCCTTGGCGGAGGCGATGTCGGCGGCGGTCACCTCGGTGAGGCCCTCGCGGTAGACGTCCGCCGCGGTCACCTTGGTGTGGAAGGCGATGCCGGCCAGGATCGCGGCCTTGGCGGCGGCGTCGAAGCCCTCCACGTCGGCGGTGGGGTCGGCCTCGGCGTAACCGAGCGCGGTGGCCTCCTCCAGCGCCTCCGAGTACCCGGCGCCGGTGGAGTCCATCTTGTCGAGGATGAAGTTGGTGGTGCCGTTGACGATGCCCAGCACCCGGTTGACCCGGTCGCCGGCCAGCGACTCGCGCAGCGGGCGCAGCAGCGGGATCGCGCCGGCCACCGCGGCCTCGTAGTACAGGTCCACCCCGGCCTCGGCGGCCGCCGCGTGCAGCTCGGTGCCGTCCTTGGCCAGCAGCGCCTTGTTGGCGCTGACCACCGAGGCGCCCTGCCGGAACGCCGACAGGATGAGGTGTTTGGACGGCTCGATGCCGCCCACGACCTCGATCACCACGTCGATGTCGCCCCGGTTGACCAGCGCCTCGGCATCGGTGGTGAGCAGGTGCTCGGGCACCCCCGGGCGGGGGCGGCCCGCCCGGCGGACCGCGATGCCGGCGAGCTCGACCGGCGCGCCGATGCGCGCGGCGAGGTCGGCGGCGTCTGTCGTCATGATGCGCGCCACCTCGGAGCCCACCACACCACAGCCCAGCAACGCCACCTTCAGCGGCCGCGTACGCATCATCCGACTCCGCTCATTCATCGTGCTTCGGTCGTTCCGGCGGGATTTTCGGGGGCCCGCCGGACTTTCGGTCCCTGCCAGTCTCCGGGACTTTCCGTACGGATCTACGGTCGTTCCATGATCTGAGACAAGGATTTCGTCATCCGATATCGAGACGCAGGAGATCCTCCTCCGTCTCGCGCCGGACGATCACCCGGGCCGCACCGTCCTGGACGGCGAGCACGGGGGGCTTGAGGGCGTGGTTGTAGTTGCTCGCCATGGAGCGGCAGTACGCGCCGGTGGCGGGCACCGCGACGAGGTCGCCGGGGGCGAGGTCGGCCGGCAGGAAGGCGTCCCGGACGACGATGTCGCCGGACTCGCAGTGCTTGCCGACCACCCGGACCAGCATCGGCTCGGCCTCGCTGGTGCGCGACACCAGGGCCACCGAGTACTCGGCGTCGTACAGCGCGGTGCGGATGTTGTCGGACATCCCGCCGTCCACGCTGACGTAGGTGCGCAGGCCCTCCAGCGGCTTGACGGTGCCGACCTCGTACAGGGTGAACGCGGTCGGGCCGACGATCGCCCGGCCCGGCTCCACGCTCAGCCGGGGGGCGGTGAGGTTCGCGGCGGCGCACTCGCGGCGCACGATCTCGGCCAGCGCGGCGGCGATCTCGGCCGGCTCGCGCGGGTCGTCCTCGCTGGTGTAGGCGATGCCCAGGCCGCCGCCGAGGTCGATCTCGGGCAGCTCGACGCCGTGCTCGTCGCGGATCGACGCCAGCAGGCCGACCACCCGGCGGGCGGCCACCTCGAAGCCGGCGGTGTCGAAGATCTGCGAGCCGATGTGCGAGTGGATGCCGCGCAGTTCCAGGCTCGCGCCGTGCGCCAGCACCCGGCGGACCGCCTCGGCGGCCGCTCCCCCGGTCAGCGACAGGCCGAACTTCTGGTCCTCGTGCGCGGTGGCGATGAACTCGTGGGTGTGTGCCTCGACGCCGACGGTGATCCGGATCAGCACCGGCTGGCGCACGCCCTGGTGGCCGGCGATGGCCGCCAGGCGCTCGATCTCCTCGTAGGAGTCGACCACGATGTGCCCGACCCCGGTCTTCACCGCGTGTTCGAGCTCGTCCACCGACTTGTTGTTGCCGTGCAGCGCGATCCGCTCCGGCGGCATCCCGGCGGCCAGTGCCACGGCCAGCTCGCCCGGGCTGCAGACGTCGAGGTTGAGGCCCTCCTCGTGCAGCCAGCGCACGACCGCCTTGGAGAGGAAGGCCTTGCCCGCGTAGAAGACGTCGGCGTCCGCGCCGAACGCCTCGCGCCAGGCGCGGGCCCGGGCCCGGAAGTCGGCCTCGTCCATGACGTAGGCCGGGGTGCCGAACTCGGCGGCCAGCCGCTTGACGTCGACGCCGCCGACGGTGACCACGCCCTCGGCGTCACGGGTGACGGTCCGGGACCAGACCTTGGGGTCGAGCGCGTTCAGGTCGCTCGGCGGCGCCTGGTAGTGGCCCTCGGGCAGCACGTCGCCGTGCCGGGGACCTGCGGGGTGTGCGGAGCGAGACATGTCGTTGGTTCCCTCGACCTATGGCGAGGGGCGGCGACGGTCCCCGTTGACCGTCCGCCGCCCCCGCTGTGCACATGGGGGTGGTGCCTACATCCGCTCGGGCGCCGAGACGCCCAGCAGCGTCAGGCCGTTCGCGACGACCGTGCGTGTCGCGTCGGCGAGCCAGAGCCGGGCGCGCGTGAGGTCGGTGACCTCCTCGTCGCCCCGCGGCAGGATGCGGCAGTTGTCGTAGAAGCGGTGGTACTTGGCCGCGAGGTCCTCCAGGTACGTCGCGACGCGGTGCGGCTCGCGCAGCTCTCCGGCCGAGGCCAGCACGCGCGGGAACTCACCGAGGTGACCGAGCAGGTCGGACTCCCACTCGGTGGCCAGCAGCTCCGGTTTGAAGTCCTCGGCCGCGCCGCGCGAGACGCCGTGCTCGTCGGCGTTGCGCTGGACCGCGCACATCCGCGAGTGGGCGTACTGGACGTAGTACACCCGGTTCTCGTTGGTCTGGCTGGTCAGGATGTTGATGTCGAGCGTGATGGTGGAGTCGGTGGAGGAGCGCGCCAGGGTGTAGCGGGCCGCGTCCACGCCGATCCACTCGACGACGTCGTCGATCGTGATGATGTTGCCGGCCCGCTTGGACATGCGGACCTCTTCGCCGTCGCGAAGCATCTTCACGAACTGGCCGATCTTGACCTCGATGTTGTGGTTCATGTCGTCGCCCGCGCAGGCCGCGATGGCCTTGAGGCGGTTGACGTAGCCGTGGTGGTCGGCGCCCAGCATGTAGAGCGCGACCTCGGTGCCGCGGTCCCGCTTGGACAGGTAGTAGGCGGCGTCGGCGGCGAAGTAGGTGGTGTCGCCGTCGGCCTTGACCAGGACGCGGTCCTTGTCGTCGCCGAAGTCGGTGGTGCGCAGCCAGACGGCGCCGTCCTGCTCGAAGACGTGGCCCTGCTCGCGCAGCCGCTCGATGGCCGTGCCGACGGCGCCCGAGTCGTGCAGCGACTTCTCCGAGAACCAGACGTCGAAGTGGGTGCCGAACTCGTCCATCGAGCGCTTGATCTCGGCGACCATGAGCTTCAGGCCCTCGGCGCGGAAGACCTGGAGCTGCTCGTCCTCGGACTTCTCCAGCAGGCCCGGGACGGCCTCGGTGATCGCCTTGGCGATGTCGACGATGTACTCGCCGACGTAGCCGCCCTCCGGCACCTCGCGGCCGTTCGCGGCGGCCTGCAGCGAGCCGGCGAACTTGCTGATCTGCACGCCGGCGTCGTTGAGGTAGTACTCGGTGGTGACGTCGGCGCCGCAGGCCCGCAGCACGCGCGCCAGCGAGTCGCCGACGGCCGCCCAGCGCACGCCGCCGATGTGGATCGGGCCGGTCGGGTTGGCGGAGACGAACTCCAGGTTGATCTTCAGACCGGCGAGGTCCCCGTTGCGGCCGTAGGCCTCGCCCGCCTCGACGATGGTGCGCGCCAGCGCGCCCGCGGTGGCGGTGTCCAGGGTGATGTTCAGGAAGCCCGGGCCGGCGATGTCGACCTTGGCGACGCCGGTGATCCCTCGCAGGCGGTCGGCCAGCACCTCGGCAACGGCTCGCGGCGGCCGGCCGGCCGACTTCGCGAGCTGGAGGGCCACGTTGGTCGCGTAGTCGCCGTGGTCCCTGTTCTTGGGCCGCTCGACCGTCACGTGCTCGGGCACGGCGACGGCCAGCTCGCCCGCCTCGACGGCGGCGCTCACTGCGGCCTGGACTGCCTGGGAAAGCTCTGCGGGGGTCACGACGCCAAGCGTAGGCGAGAGGGGGAGTGCGCCCGCCACCCGGTTTACCGGTTGAGACGTCCGGCCCCCGGCGCTCAGCCCCGATCGCTCGGATCTGTTCGCTGAGGGCGAAACCCGCCCTGCGCCTCGTCGGCCGCCCCGTCGGCCGAGCGGGCGGCCGCCCCGCCGCCTGTCGCGTCCCCCCGGCCGAGCTCGACCAGCCGGCGCACCAGCGCCACCAGGTCCGCCGGGTCGAAGGGCTTGCCCAGGTAGCCGTCCACCCCGACCGACTCCCCCCGGTCCAGGTCGGCCGGAGTGCAGGCGCTCACGATCGCGATCGGCAGCAGCCTGGTCCCCGGCGCCGCCCGCAGCCGGGCCGCCGTCCGCAGGCCGTCCAGTCGCGGCATCATCACGTCCAGCGTCACCACGTCGGGCTTCACCCGGCGGACCACCTCCAGGCACTCGGCGCCGTCGGCGGCGGTCACCACCTCGAAGCCCTCGAGCTCCAGGTTGACCCTGATCAGCTGGCGGATCACCTCGCTGTCGTCCACCACGAGGACCCGCCCGGACACTCCCGACACCTCACCGAGGGTATCGGCGGCCCCGCCGCCCCGTCCGGCCTTTCCGCACTTCCACCGGACCGGCCGCCCGGCCCCCGCGCGAAACCCGTGCACGGAGCACGCTCCGGGCCTGGTAGTGTTCTCCACGTCGAAGCGAACGCGACGACAACACCGAGCAAGCCCCCGTAGCTCAGGGGATAGAGCACCGCCCTCCGGAGGCGGGTGCGTAGGTTCGAATCCTACCGGGGGCACTTCGCGAGAAGTGCCGAAGAGGCCCAGGCCAGTGGCGAGTTGCCACCGGACTGGGCCTGATTCGTTTTCAGGAGGACGCGGCGGCCACGGCCTCGGCGTAGAGCGCCGCGACGGTGTGGTCGAAGTAGGCGCCGTAGGAGGTGTCGTCGCTGTCGCCGCCCTGCTGGTAGCCGCCGATGACGCCGACCACGTGGCCGGTGGCGGTGGAGATCCAGGGCCCGCCGCTGGTCCCGCCCGGGTAGTCGGGACAGTCGACGACACGCTGGAAGGCGCTCTGCCGACCGGTGGTGTTGGTGCACAGCAGGGGCTCCTCGCCGGTGGCGGGGTAGCCGTAGAGACGGACGTCGGCGCCGAACGGCTCGTCGGTGCCGAGCGTATTGCCGCCGACCACGTCCTCGATCCGGCGTCCCGCGGCGTCGGGGGCGGTCTCCAGAACGGCGAAGTCCTCGTCCTGGTCGCCGCCGTGGGACCAGCCGGTGGTGGTGTGCACGGCGGTGACCCGCCAGGTGCCGTACGGGGCGCGGCCGTCCCGGTAGCCGGGGGCGAAGGTGACGCCGCTCGGGTCGTCGACGCAGTGGGCGGCGGTGAGCAGCAGGTTGCCGGTGGCGCTGTGCAGCACGCTGGCGGTGCAGAAGTGGTCGCCGGCGCGCACGGCGCCGCTGAACAGGGCACCGACGGTGGCCGCCTCGGGGGTGGCCCCGGCGGTGTCGGTGGTGCCCGGCGGACTGCTCGGCGTGGGGGTCGGGGTGGCGGTGGTGGCCGCGGTGACGGTGGGCGTCGGGGTGACGGTGGGGGCCGCGGTGACGGTGGGCGTCGCCACCGGAGCCACCGGGGCCGCCTGGATCCGCGGAGCCGCCGGAGCCGCCGGGGCGGCGGCCGCCGCGGTCTCCGGGGAGGCCACGGCGGTGGCCCGGGGGGTCACGCTGTGGGTGCCGACGACGGCGGCCGCCAGGGTGAGCGCGGAGAGCGTCGCGGCGCCCACGGTAGGGGCCAGGAGGCGTCGTCGGGAGGTGCGGCGGCGGTGCTGGCCCATGCGTGGTCGACTCCTGCCCTGGTCGGCGGCGGTACGGGAACCGACTATGGCGCCCTGAGCTGGGAGGGTCGTGATGCGTCGCTGGGAACGCGATGAGAATTCAGCCGGTCGACGGCGCGCTCGCAGTGCGGCGGCCGGCGCGTCCGTCGGGTGCGGAGGCGCCGGCCGCCGGGCAGGTGTCATCGGGCCCGCTGTCGCTGGTGGGCCGGGGACTGCGCCGGGGACTGCGGGGCCCCCGCGACCTCGGGGGCCTCGGCAGCCCCGGTCGCTCCGGCGGCCTCGCCGGGTCCGGCGGCCTCCCCCGGCGCCGGCCGGTGGTTGATCATCAGGAACGCGATCAGCGCGGCGAGCAGCAGGATGCCCATCGCCACCCAGGTCGCCACCACGTAGCCGTGCACGGAGCCCTCGGCCCGGACCGCGGGGTTCGCGGCGCCGAGGCCCCGGGCGGCCAGCCAGCTCGCGGTGGCGCTGGCCGCGATGGTGTTCAGCAGGGCCGTGCCGAAGGAGCCGCCGACCTGCTGGGCCGAGTTGATGGTGGCCGAGGCCGCGCCCGCCTCGTGCGGGGAGACGCCCAGGGTGGCCAGGCTCATCGACGGCATGAAGACCAGGCCCATGCCGAAGCCCAGCAGCAGCTCGGCCGGCAGCACCATGCCGGCCCAGGGGCTGTCCACCCGCATCTGGGTCAGCCAGGCCATGCCGGAGGCGGCCAGCAGCAGCCCGGGGCCGATCAGGTTGCGGGACGGCACCCGGGTCATCAGCCGGGCCGCGAAGCCGGTCGAGCTGATGACGATGGCGGCGGTCATCGGCAGGAAGGAGACGCCGGACAGCACCGGCGAGAAGTGCTTGATCACCTGGAGGTAGTAGGTCAGGAACAGGAACAGGCCGAACATCCCGATCATCGCCAGGCCGATCGAGAGGGCGCCGCCGCCCCGGTTCCGGTTGGCGACGATGTGCGTCGGCAGCAGTGCGTGCGGCGTCCGCTTCTCGACCAGCACGAACACCGCCAGCAGCAGCACGCCGAACACCAGCGAGCCGAGCACGAGGGCGTCGCCCCAGCCCCGGGTGACCGCCTCGGACATGCCGAACACGATGGCCAGCAGACCGCCGCAGCCGAGCAGCGCGCCGGGCAGGTCGAGCCTGATCCGCGTGCCCTTGCCGATGTGGTCGCGGGTGAGCACCGAGTACGCCGCGAAGGCGGCCGCCACCGCGATCGGGGTGTTCACGAACAGGCACCAGCGCCAGTTCAGGTACTCGGTGAGCACACCGCCGAGCAGCAGGCCGATCGCGGCGCCGCCGCCGGCGATCGCGCCGAAGACGCCGAAGGCCGTGCTCCGCTCCCTGGGATCGGAGAAGGTCGTCGAGAGCAGCCCCAGTGCGGAGGGGGCGAGCAGCGCGCCGAAGGCGCCCTGCAGGGCGCGCGCCGCGAAGAGCATGGTCGGGCCGCTCGCGCTGCCGCCGATCGCGGAGGCGAGGGCGAAGCCGAGCAGGCCGATGATGAAGACGCGCTTGCGGCCGAAGAGGTCCCCGAGCCGGCCGCCGAGCAGCAGCAGACCGCCGAAGGCCAGCGTGTAGGCGGTGATCACCCATTGCCGGTCGGCGTCCGAGATGCCCAGGTCCTTCTGGGCCGACGGGAGGGCGATGTTCACGATGGTGATGTCCAGCACGATCATCAGCTGGGCGATGGCGATGACCGCCAACGCCCACCAGCGGCGGGAGTCCGCCGCCGTTCCGTGACCGGTGGTGGCTTGGGCTTGGGCAGACACTGGGGGAGCCTTTCCGGAGGGGTACGGAGAGGTCACGCAGTCGCCTTCCAGCCAAACGCGCGGGGCGTCGAATGGCAAGGAAAAACCTGGACAAATCAATGGAACCAGGACCAAATGACCAGGGGCCCGGGACCACGGTCCAGGGCCCCCGGGACCGGTTCGTCCCGGGGGCCCCGCCGTCGCGACCAGCCGGCTACAGCACCGAGAGCTCCGCGACCAGGTCGTCCAGACCCAGCGAGCCCTGCGACAGGGCCGCCATGTGCCAGGCCTTGAGGTCGAACACCTCGCCGCGCGCCTCGTGCGCCGCCCGGGCCGCCGCCCGGCCGCGCAGCCAGGCCCGCTCGCCCAGCTTGTAGCCGATCGCCTGCCCGGGCAGGCCCAGGTAGCGGACCAGCTCGCTGTCCAGGAAGTCGGCGGACAGCCCGCAGTACAGGCCGAAGAACTCCCGCGCGGTGTCCGGCGTGACCGGCTCCCCCGCGCGGTACGGCGAGTCCGCCGGGAACTCCAGGCCGGCGTGCATGCCGATGTCCACGATCACCCGCAGCGCCCGCATCATCTGCGCGTTGAGGTAGCCCAGCCGGTGGCCGGGGTCGGTGAGGTAGCCGAGCTCGTCCATCAGGCGCTCGGCGTACAGCGCCCAGCCCTCCAGGTTGGCGCTCACCCCGCCGAGGCTCACCTGGTAGGTGGAGAGCCGGTCGGCGACGTAGTTCCACTGCGCGATCTGCAGGTGGTGGCCGGGGACGCCCTCGTGGTACCAGGTCGAGACCAGGTCCCACTCGGGGAACCGCTCGCGGCCCAGGACCGGCAGCCAGGTCCGGCCGGGGCGGCTGAAGTCCAGCGACGGGGCGGTGTAGTACGGCGCGGCGGCGCTGCCGGCCGGGGCGATCCGCGACTCGACCCGGGTGATCGGCTCGGCCAGGTCGAAGTGGATGCCCTGGAGGTCGGCGATCGCCGAGTCCATCAGGCCCTGGAGGAACTCACGGGCGGCCTCGACGCCGACCCGCGCGGGGCCGTCGGTCTCCAGCCACTTCATCGCCTCCATCGGTTCGGCGCCGGGCCGCACCTTCTCGGCCTCGGTGCGCATCTGGGCGAGCAGGTCGTGGAACTCCTGCCAGGCCCAGGCGTAGGCCTCGTCGAGGTCGAGGTCGGCACCGGTCCAGTAGCGCACCCAGCGGCCGTAGCGCTCGCGCCCGGCGGTGTCGGGGGCGTCGGCGGCGGCCGGCCCGTAGACGTCGCGCAGCCAGTCGCGCAGGGCGGCGAGCGCCTCGGCGGCGGCCACCGCGTGCCCGGCCAGTTCCCCGCGCAACGCCTCGGGGGCCTCCTGGACCAGTTCGCCGAACCAGCCGCCCGGGACCTCCCCGGCGAGCCATTCGCCGAGCTGGCCGGTCACCGTGGTGACCTGGCGGGGTCCGGAGAGCAGACCGCGCTCGATGCCCTCGGCGAGGGTGGCGCGGTACTCGGTGAGCGCCTGGGGCACCCGGGCCAGGCGGCGGCCGAGGATCCGCCACTGCTCCTCGGTGTCGGTGGGCATCAGGGTGAAGACGTCGCGGACCAGGTGCACCGGGGAGCCCAGGTTGTGGACGGCCCGGTAGCGCTCGCCGGCGTCGTGGACGGCGAGTTCGGCGTCGAGCCGCTCGCGCAGCAGGCGGGCGCAGCGCCGCTCGGCCTCGTCCCGGGGGGTGCCGGCCGCCTCGGCCGCGTCGAGCGCCGCCTCGGCCTCGTCGAGCCGGGCCAGGGTGGCGCGGCCGAGGTCCGCGATCGCCTCGGCGCCGGCCGGCGAGAGGTCGGGAAGGCGGTCGTCCTCGGGGTTCAGGCCCAGGTACACCGCGGTCAGCGGGTCGAGCTCGGCGAGGTCCCGCACATAGGTGTCGGCGACACTGCGGGGTGTGGTGCCGTCGGAGCTGATCAGTTCAACCATCCGGACATCATTTCGTGACCCGCGCCGTTTGCAAGCCCCTTCCGCCTGGCATGGGCCGGCCAATTCGCGCCGGGGCCCGCCGGGTCAGCCGTGCGGGCGGCGCGGCCACCCGCGCCGCAGCACCCGGCCCGGGTCCCAGAGGGGCCGTCCGTGCGCGAAGGGGAAGAAGGCGAGGCCGATCAGCGCGGCGGTGAAGTGCCCGAGGTCCGTGAAGGTGTGCGAGGCCACCAGCGGCACCAGGTAGAAGACCACCACCGCACCGCCGTACAGCCACCGCCAGCCGCCGGCGAACCGGTAGGTGAGCACCGCCACCACCCCGGCCAGCGCGTAGGAGACGCCGACGTCCACCGTCTCGGCCATGCTCCGTCGCAGGGTGCCCTGGACGATCCCCCAGGCCACCACCCCCTCGCTCACCAGGGTCGCCAGCACGTGCGAGGTCGCGGCCACCGTGAACCAGCGCGCGGTGCCCAGCCAGCGCTCGGCGTTGGCGTGGACCAGGGTGAACAGGACGGCGTAGAGCGGCCAGCTCGACGTCTCGGTCCACAGCGCGCTGGCGACCAGGGCGTGCACCGGGCGCGAGCGCAGGTGCTCCAGGTTGGTCGAGCGGGCGGCCAGGAACCAGTCCAGGGTGCGCTGGTCCATCCGCGCCACGACGAAGCTGGTGACCGCCAGCAGGAGCAGCCACAGATACGTGCCGGGCGCCGAGCGGACCCACGCCAGGAGCGCGCGCGAGGCCCCGCGCAGCCGGCGCGCGCGGGGCGGCCGTTCCAGCGTCCGGGCCATCCGGCGGGCCTCCTCGGTGCGGTGGCGTGGTGTGTCCCATCCTCGGACGGCGCCCGGCGGGCCGCCTCCCGGAGCGGGCCCCGGGCGGGCCGCGGGGCGGCACAAACGCCCGTTCGGAAGATCGGTGCAGACCCGCCTCCCATCCGGCCCGGGGCCGTTACGCTGACCGCCATGGAAGCCAGCTCAGCGCCCGTCCCACCGGACCCCGAACCGGCCGCCCGGCCACGGCGCGCCGGATACCGGCGCCTGCCGGTGCAGCAGCGGCGCGAGCAGCTGATCGCGGTGGCACTGGAGCTGTTCGCCCACCGGCCGCCCGAGGACGTCGGGCTGGACGACGTGGCGGAGGCCGCCGGAGCCTCCCGGCCGCTGGTCTACCGCTACTTCGCGGGCGGCAAGCAGCAACTGTACGAGGCGGCGCTGCGCAGCGCCGCCGAGGAACTCACCGACCGCTTCACGGTGCCGCCGGCCGGGACCCCGACCCAGCAGCTGTCCGCCGTCCTGGAGCGCTACTTCTCCTTCGTCGCCGAGCACGACGCCGGCTACTCGGCGCTGCTGCGCGGCGGCTCGGTGGTGGAGACGGCCCGCACCTCGGCGATCGTGGACGACGTCCGGCGGGCGGCCCTGCGGCGGACGCTGCGCCACCTCGGGGTGCGGCAGGCCGGGCCGCGGCTGACGCTGCTGGTGCGCTCGTGGATCGCGGTGGTCGAGGGGGCCTCGCTCAGCTGGCTCGACGAGGGCCGGGCGCTGCCGGTGGACGAGCTGCGCGAGTGGCTGGTGGACCAGTTCGTGGCGATGGCGGCGGCGACGGCGCTGCACGACCCGCAGACCGCCGAGGTGCTGGCCGTGCTGCTGTTGCTCGAAGGCCCGGACTCGCCGCGGACCGCGCGGCTGCGGGCGGTCCTGGATACGGCGGCCGGGTAGCGCGGGTCCGGGCGCCGCGGCCCCGGCCCCCGCGCCGAGGGCCGGGACCACGGCCCGCACTACGCCTTGCCGAGGACCTGGCGCTGCCGGCCGAGGCCGTCGATCTCGATCTCGACGACGTCGCCGGGCGCGAGGTAGGGCGTGCCCGGGCGGCCGAGGGTGACCCCGGCCGGGGTGCCGGTGATGATCACGTCGCCCGGTTCCAGCACCATGAACTGGCTCGCGTAGCGGACCAGCTCCAGCACCGGGAAGATCATCCGCTCGGTGGAGCCGCCCTGGCGCTGCTCCCCGTTCACCCACAGCCGCAGCGACAGCCGCTGCGGGTCCACCACCTCCTCGGCGGTGACCAGCCAGGGCCCGAGCGGGGTGAAGGTCTCCGCCGACTTGCCCTTGTCCCACTGGCCGCCGCGCTCGAACTGGAAGGCGCGCTCGGTGACGTCGTTGGCGATGGTGTAGCCGGCGATCACCCCCGCCGCCGCCGCGTGGTCCTCCAGGTAGCGGGCGGTGCGGCCGATCACCACGGCCAGTTCGGCCTCGTAGTCGGTCTTCTCGCCGCCGCGCGGCACCAGCACCTCGTCGTACGGGCCGACCACCGTCGAACTCGGCTTGAGGAAGATCACCGGCTCGTCCGGGATCGCCGCGCCCGCCTCGGCCGCGTGGTCCCGGTAGTTGAGGCCGATGCCGACCACCTTGCCGGGCCGGGCCACCGGCGGGCCGATCCGCTGCCCGGCGAGGTCGGCCACCGGCAGCCGCCCGGCCGCCACCCGTCCGGCCAGCTCGGCCAGGCCGGAACCGTCCAGCCCGGCGAGGAAGCCGCCGGTGATGTCCGCGGTCACCCCGGAGAGGTCGTACGCGGTGCCGTCCTGGGCCAGCGCGACCGGGCGCTCGGCGCCCGGCGGGCCGACACGGAGGAGCTTCATCCGATCCCCACCTCCTGATTCGTCGATCGCCGGGGCGGTGAGGGCCCGCGCCCGGCTGCTGCCTGCGAGGTATATCAACGGCCCGCCGCGGCGGGCCAGGCCGGCCCGGCCGGCGCCCCCCGGGGCCGCGTCACGCCCGGGGCGAACAGGGGCGTGAACCGGCACCGCGCGGTACAGGATCCGCCCATGGAGATCACCCGCATACGCCCCGAACTGACCACCATCACGCTGGAGTTCGGCACCGCCCAGCTCTGGCGCGACGAGGACGGCACGCTCACCCTGGTCGACACCGGCATCGCCGGGCAGGCCGACGCGATCGAGGAGGCGATCCGCGCCGTCGGCGCCGAGCCGGCCGCGCTGCGCGCCATCGTGCTCACCCACTACCACGAGGACCACACCGGCTCGGCCGCCGAACTCGCCCGGCGGCTGGGCGCCGAGGTGGTCGCCCACCGGCTGGAGGCCCCGGTGGTCCGCGGCGAGCAGGAGCCGAAGCCGTTCGCGCTGAGCCCCTTCGAGCAGGAGCTGTGGGACGCGCTGCCGGCGCTGCCGCCCGCCCCGCCGTGCCGGGTGGACCGCGAGGTGGCGGACGGCGAGGTGCTGGCTTTCGGCGGCGGCGCCGTGGTGGTGCACGTGCCCGGCCACACCGACGGGTCGATCGCCCTGCACCTGCCGGGGCCGGGCGTGCTGTTCACCGGGGACCTCGCGGCCAACGTCGGGCACCGGACCACGCCCGGGGTCTTCAACACCGATCCGGCGCTGGCGCTGGAGTCCTTCCGCCGGCTGGCCGCGCTGGACGCCGGGACGGTGGTGTTCGGGCACGGCGAGCCGATCGCCGAGGGCGGCTCAGCCGCTCTGCGCCGGGCCGTCGAGCAGCTGGGCGAGCACTAGCGGCCGGTCCTGTTCCGGCGCGGCGGCGGCGCTCTCACGCTCCCAGCGCTCCAGGTCGCGCCCGACGTCCTCGCGGGCCCGCGGGTGGCCGTCCAGCACCGGCAACAGCTCGCGCAGCAGCGCGACGGCCGCCCGCGGCCGCCCGGAGCGGGCCAGCCACAGCGCCAGGTCGTGGCAGGTCCGCAGGGTCCGCGGGTCGGCCGGCCCGAAGGCCCGGGCGAACTGCGGTATCAGCGCGACCAGCTGCTCGACGGCCCGCTCGGGCGAGCCGGCCGCGCCGCGCCGCCAGGCGTCGTCGGCCTTCTGCCGCAGCGCCTCCGGGTCGGTGCCGACCTTGACGTCGCGCAGCCGGCGGCGGACCTCGGCGGCGTCGGCGGGCCGGTCCGCCGGGTCCTTGGCGAGCAGCTGGAGGATCAGCCGGTCCAGCGCGGGGTCGGGTGTACCGGGGGCCGGCGGCTGCTCGTTGAGGTGCTTGAACATCATGGTCACCGGCGTATTGGCGCTGAACGGGCGACGGCCGGTGCACAGCTGGTAGAGCAGCACGCCGAGCGCGTACAGGTCGGCCCGGCCGTCGATGTCCTCGCCGGACCAGCACTCGGGCGCCAGGTACGCCGGGGTGCCGATGACCACGCCGGTGGAGGTGAGCCCGCCGCCCTGCTGGGTGAGCAGGCGGGCTATGCCGAAGTCCAGCACCTTGGCCTCACCGGTGTCGGTGATCATGATGTTCTCGGGCTTGATGTCCCGGTGCACCACGCCGCTGCGGTGCGCGGAGTCCAGTGCCTTGCAGACCTGCCGCATCCAGCGCAGGGCGACCGAGGAGTCCGGCCGGGCCCCGCCGGCCAGCAGCGCGGAGAGCGGCCGGCCCCGGACCAGCTCCATCACCAGGTAGTGGGTCGAGCGCGCGCCGTCCTGCACCCGTCCGTAGTCGTACAGGATGACGATGTGCGGATGGGAGAGGCCGCCGACGGTCCTGGCCTCGCGGATGAACCGGCCGACCGCCTCCTCGTCGCCGGCCTTCTCCTCGGAGAGCACCTTGACCGCGACCGCGCGCCCGATGGTCTCGTCGTGGGCGGCCCAGACCACACCGAACCCGCCGTGGCCGAGCTCGCGCTCCAGCCGGTAGCGGCCGCCCACGACATCGCCCGCCTTCATGCCTTCCCCCACAAGTCCGCCGGAACCGAGCCCCGTTCAACCTGACCGGGTCAGGGTAGCGGCGGCCGACGGCGTTCGGGTGAACGACCCCGGGCCCGGACCGGGACCGGACCGGGCCCGGAGCCGGGGCTACGTCTTCGGCAGGCCGACCGGGTTGATCTCGGAGGTCGGCACGGCCTCGGCGTCCAGGCCCCAGCGCTTCAGCACCTGGGCGTAGGTGCCGTTCTTGATCACCTCGTTGAGCGCCCCGTTCAGTGCCTTGACCAGGCCGTTGTCCTTCTTGGTGGTGGCCCCGATCTTGCCGAGCACGTCGGCTCCGCCGCCCGAGTAGGTGCCGATCACCTCGGTGTCACCGCTCTGCACGGCGTGGAAGGCCGCCATCGGGTTGGGGCCGACGTACATGTCGATCCGGCCGGAGGCGAGTGCCAGGTAGTAGTCCGAGGCGTTCTGGAAGTACTTGATGTCGGCCGGCTTGAGGCCGTTGCGCACGTTCTCCTCGTTCCAGGCGACGAGCAGCTTCTCCTGGTTGGTGCCGGAGCTGACGGCGACGGTCCGACCGGCGATGTCCTTGGGGCCTGCGACCTTCCAGCCGCTGCCCTTCTTCGCCTCGAAGCCGAGGATGTCCAGGCGGTAGGTGGCGAAGTCGTACTTCTCCTTGCGCGCCTCGGTGACGGTGATGTTGGAGACGCCGACGTCGTACTTGCCGCTGTCCAGGCCGACGAAGATGTTCTCCCAGGAGACCGGGTTGAACTCGATGTCGAGGCCGAGCACATTGCCGATCAGCGAGGCGATGTCCGGGTCGACGCCGATGACCGTCTTGTCGTCGTCGGCGTAGAAGTCCAGCGGCGGCGTGGTGCCGAGCGAGTCGGCCACGGTCAGTTTTCCGCGCTTTCTGATCTCCTCCGGGACCAGCGCCGCGAGGGCGTCCACCTTGGGCGTGGTCACCCGGTTCTGCTTCGCCGTCAGGTTCACCGTGGTGCCGTTCGGCGCGGTGCTGCCCTTGGCCGGGGCGGCGAGGTCGGCCGACGCGTCCGAGGAACTGCCGCAGGCGGCCAGGGTGAGGGCGGCGGCGAGCGCGGCGGCGGCGGTCACGAGGGCGCGACGGGGTAGGGACATGGCGGGGCTCCTGCCGGTGAGGGGGGTTCGGTGGGTCAGAGGACCTTGGCCAGGAAGGCCTTGGTCCGGTCGTGCCGCGGCTCGTCGAGGACCGCCTGCGGCGGGCCCTGCTCGACCACGACACCGCCGTCCATGAAGACCACGGTGTCGGCGACCTCGCGGGCGAAGCCGATCTCATGGGTCACCACGATCATCGTGGTGCCGCTGCGGGCGAGGTCCTTGACGACGTCCAGCACCTCGCCGACCAGCTCCGGGTCCAGCGCCGAGGTCGGCTCGTCGAACAGCAGCACCTTCGGGTCCAGCGCCAGCGCCCGGGCGATCGCCACCCGCTGCTGCTGGCCGCCGGAGAGCTGGCGCGGGTAGGCGGCCGCCTTCTCGGCCAGGCCGACCCGTTCGAGCAGCTCCAGCGCGCGGGCCCGGGCCTCGGCCTTCGGCCGGCCGAGGGCGCTGACCGGCGCCTCGGTGAGGTTCTCCAGCACGGTCAGGTGCGGGAAGAGGTTGAAGTTCTGGAACACGAAGCCGATGCCGGTCCGCTGCCGCAGGACCTCGCGCTCCTTGAGCTCGTGCAGCTTGTCCCCGGTGCGCCGGTAGCCGATCAGCTCGCCGTCGATCGCCACGAAGCCGCGGTCCACCTTCTCCAGGTGGTTGATCGAGCGCAGCAGGGTGGACTTTCCGGAGCCGGACGGCCCCAGCACCACGGTCACCGAGCCGGCCGGCACGTCGAGGTCGACGCCGCGCAGCACCGCGTTCGCTCCGAAGCTCTTCCACAGACCGCGGACCTGGACCATCGGCGGCGCCGCCGGCTCGGCCTCTTCGGCGGCGGGGTCCTTGGCGACGGTGGTCACGAGCGTCCTCCGGTGGCGGGGGCGGTGGCGGTGCGGGCGCGCAGGCCCCGGACGAACGCCCGGGCCCGCTGGAGCGGGGTGGGCGGCGGGGTGCGGTCGGCGCCACGGGCGAAGTAGCGCTCGACGTAGTACTGGCCGATCGACAGCACGGTGGTGAGCAGCACGTACCAGACGGTGGCGACCATCAGCATCGGCACCACCCGGCCGGTGCGGCCGTACACCACCTGCACCTGGTAGAAGAGCTCGCCGATGGCCATCACGTAGACCACCGAGGTGCCCTTGAACAGCGAGATCACCTCGTTCGCGGCGGCCGGCAGGATGCCGCGCATGGCCTGCGGCAGGACGATCCGCCAGGCCTGCCGCAGCCGCGGCACGCCGAGCGCGGCGGCGGCCTCGCGCTGGCCGGGGTCGACGGCGATCACGCCGCCGCGGATGATCTCGGCGGCGAACGCGGCCTGGTGCAGCCCGAGGCCGAGCACCGCCGCGCCGAGCGCGCCCAGCACGCCGACCGTCTCGAAGTCCCCGAAGGTCGGGCCGAACGGGATGCCGAAGCCGAACCGCTTGTAGAGGTAGGAGAGGTTGAACCAGAAGACCAGCTGGACGATCAGCGGGATCGAGCGGAACACCCAGACGTAGGCCCAGGCGACGGACTGCAGGACCACGCTGCGGGAGAGCCGCATCGCGGCGACGACGGCGCCCAGCAGGAAGCCCAGCACGGTGCCGTAGGCGGTGAGCTCCACGGTCCGGCCGACCGCCTGCAGGATGGTGTCGGCGGAGAAGAACAGCCGGAAGGTCGCCCAGTCCCAGGCGGGGTTGGTGGCCAGGCCGTGGGCGAACTGGGCCAGCACGACGAGGGTGGCGACGCCGGCCGCCCAGCGCCAGGGGTGCCGGGCGCGGACGGTGGTCAGCCCGGTCAGCTCGGCGAGGTCGAGCGGGGCGGTCGTGCCGGCGCCGGCGGCCTTGCCGGCTCCGGGTCTGCCGCCGGGCTTCGCGAGCGCTTCGGTGGTGGTGGTACTCATGGGGGACTCCTCCCAACGGGCCCTGGACAGGGGGTCACGCGTGCTCGGGCGGGCTGATCAGCGATTCCTTGACGGCCGAGTCCGTCACCCCCCACTTCTTGAGGATCCGCTCGTACGTCCCGTCCTTGATCAGCTCGTTGACGGCCGCCTGGAACGCGGCGGTGAGCGGGGAGCCCTTCTTGAACGCGAAGCCGACGTCGAGGCGGTGGAACTCGCCGAGGAACCGGGTGCCCGAGGCCTCCTGGGAGGCCTGGTAGCGCAGGCCGTTGATGGTGGACATCTCGATGTCCACCCGGCCCTGCTGGAGGCTGGTCAGGAGGGCGCCGTTGTCGCTGAACGCCTTGACCTCGTAGGGCTGCTTGCCGGCGTCCGTGCAGACGCTCTTCTTCGCGTTGAGCGTGGTCTCGAAGGTGGTGCCGGCGCTGGTGCCGACGGTCAGCCCGCAGAGCTGGACGAGGTCGGTGACCGGCTGGATCGAGGTGTTGTCCTTCTTGACCGCGAAGCCCTGGCCGTCGTCGATGTAGGTGACGAAGTCGATCGTCTTCAGCCGGGCCGTGGTGACGCCGAAGTTGCCGGTGCCGACGTCGTACTTGCCGCTGCCGAGCGCGGGCAGGATGGTCTCGAACGCCGCGTCCTCGCGCTGCACGCTCAGACCGAGCAGCTTGGCCACCGCGTCGGCGAAGTCGACGTCCAGGCCGGCGGCCTTCTTGCTCGCCTGGTCGGCGTAGAAGGAGGACGGCGGGGCGCCGATCGAGCTGCCGAACTTCACCGTTCCGGCGGCCCGGATGTCGGCGGGCAGCAGCGCGGCGGCGGTGTCCGACTTCTTCAGGCCGGAGACGACGTCCTCCGCGGCGGCGGAGACGGCCGGCTGCCCGGCGCCCGCCGCCGCCGGCTTCGGGTCCGAGCCGCACGCGGCCAGCGCCAGGACCGGGAGCACGGCGGCGGTCGCGAGCAGGCGGCGGCGGACGGTGGTGGTTCTCACGGGTACGGGTGCCTTTCGGGGTGTGCGGGATGTGCGGGGTGCGCCGGGTCAGCGCAGGTGCTTCTCGAACGGCAGCGGGCCGATCGTCAGAGGGTCGGCGGCGACGTCGAACAGCGGGGTGTAGCCGTTGGCCAGGTAGAGCCCCCGGGCCTCGGGCTGGAGCGGGCCGGTGGTGAGGTAGATCCGCCGGTAGCCGGCCGCGGCGGCGGCCCGCTCCAGCTCGGCCAGCACCCGGGTGGCCAGGCCCCGGCGGCGGTGCGCCGAGTGCGTCCACATCCGCTTCAGCTCGGCCGTGCGCGGGTCGTAGCGCCGGTACGCGCCGCCGGCCACCGGCTCGCCGCCCTCCAGCAGGAGCAGCAGGACGCCGTGCGGCTCGGCCCACTCCTCCACCGGGTAGCGGGTCATCTCCTCGTACGCCCCGGGGCCGTAGCGGCGGACGTACTCCTCGGTCAGTTCGCGCACCAGCGGCTCGGCGAGCGGGTCGTCGATGCGCACCCGGCGCACCTCGACGTCGAGGGCCGGGCCGCCGGGCAGGGCCGTCACGCCTGGGCCGCGATCAGCTGGTGCCGGTCGCGCTCGCTCTGCTCGGCGCGGTCGGCCTCGGCGGCGGCCGCCTTGGCCGCGTCCCGCTTGGCGACCTCCTCGCGCACGATCGGGATCACGTACCGGCCGAAGTCGATCGCGTCGTCCACCAGGTGGTAGCCGCGGGCGGAGAGGATGTCCACGCCCAGGTCGTAGTAGTCGAGCAGCGCCTGGGCGACCGTCTCCGGGGTGCCGACCAGGGCGTTGGAGTTGCCCGCGCCGCCGGTGGCCGCGGCGGTCGGCGTCCACAGCGCGCGGTCGTAGCGCTCGCCCGCCTCGGCGATCTCCAGCAGCCGCTGCGAGCCGGCGTTCTCGGGGGCCTCCCCGGCCGGGCGTCCCCGGCGGATCAGCTCGCCGCCCTCCCGGCGGGCCCGGATCGCGTCCACCGTCCGGTGCGCCTTCTCCCAGGCCAGTTCCTCGGTCGGGGCGATGATCGGCCGGAACGCCACCTGGATCCGCGGCGCGTCCTCGCGCCCGGCGGCCCGCGCCGCCTCCTTCACCCGCTCGATCTGCTCGGCGGTGCGCGCCAGCGGCTCGCCCCACAGGCCGTAGACGTCCGCCTCGGCGCCGCCGGCCGCGTACGCCGCCGCCGAGGAGCCGCCGAAGGAGACGCCCGGCCGCGGCTGCTGCACCGGGAAGACGTCGGCGACGAAGTCCTTGAAGCGGTAGTGGACGCCCTCGTGGTCGAAGGGCTCGCGGCTGGTCCAGGCCTTCTTGACGATCCCGATGTACTCCCGGGTCCGCTCGTACCGCTCGTCCTTGGTGAGGAAGTCGCCCTCGCGCTGCTGCTCGTGGTCGTTGCCGCCGGTGATGAAGTGGACGGTGAGCCGGCCCTCGCTGATGTGGTCCAGGGTGGCGAAGGTCTTGGCGGCGAAGGTCGGGTACGAGACGTTCGGGCGGTGGGCGAGCAGGATCTGCAGCGTGTCGAGGCGGGAGGCGAGGAACGCGGCGGCGGGGGCCGGGTCGGGGGCGCCGGAGCCGTAGGCGAACAGCACCCGGTCCCAGCCGTTGTCCTCGTGGGCGCGGGCCAGCCGCAGGGTGTAGTCGCGGTCGAACGCGGCCGTGGTGCGAGCGGTGGTCTCGGTACCGTCGGCGGTGGCGGCGATGCCGAGGAATTCGACGGGCATGGTGGCGGAACCTTTCGGGTCGTGCGCAGTCCGGTGGGCTGCGGGTGGGCAGACCGGATCGGGGCCCGGCGGCTTGGCGGGCCGTGGTGCGGTGGAGGCGGCGGGCACGTGACGGCCCGGGCGCGGAACGGGGTACAGCCGGAGCGCAACGCGGTGAGGAGGAGAAGGGGGCGGCGGCAGCGCGCGATTGACGAACCGTCAGGAGACGACGGCTCTCCCGGCCCGGGACGGGGCACCGAGGGAGGTCCCTGCGAGGGAGGAACAGGCCGGACGAACGGCCCGCTGCCGGGTCAGCCGCGACACGCCGCGGACCACACCCGACCGAAGTCGATGTGGTCGCGGGTGACCAGTGGCTGCTCGGCGTACATGGCCTCAAGTTGAGCAGCGAACCGCGCACGGCGTCAACCGTCCACCATTACCGCTCTGTTGCGATCTCCTGTCGCCCCGCGAAGCCTCCCCGGCCCCGCTCGGAGGCGGGGTCCCCACCCTTGACACCCGCCTCTCGCTCACGCGTACGATCCAAGCGGAGTGCAACGCATCGCCGGCCGTGTTGAGGGACGCGGGCCGGCCGCAACGGCCGTACGTGACCACGCCGTACCCCGCCCGCGCGCCCGCGCGCGTCTCCGCCCTCCCGCCTGGAGCCTGAACATGGCCACCCCGTCGGACGTCCTGCCCGCCCGCGCCCTCACCGAGCCCACCACCCCGCCGCCCGCGACCGTCCTCGACGCCGCGGCCGCCACCGCCCGGATCGTCCCCCGCCGCCGCCCCGGCCAGTGGGTCGCCGCCGCCGTCGCCCTGCTGCTCTTCGCGATGGTCGTCAACTCACTCGCCCGCAACCGCGCGTTCCAGTGGGACGTGGTGGCCGACTGGTTCACCGCCGCCTCGGTCATGAACGGCCTCACCCTGACCCTCTGGCTGACCGCCGTCACCCTCGGCCTCGGCTTCCTGCTCGGCACCGTCCTCGCCACCATGCGGCTGTCCGGCAACCCGGTGCTGCGCACGCTGAGCTGGGTCTACATCTGGATCTTCCGCTCCACCCCGGCCCTGGTGCAGCTGCTGCTCTTCTTCAACATCGGCGCCCTCTACCCGACGCTCGGCCTCGGCATCCCGTTCGGCCCGGAGTTCCTCACCGTCCGCACCGTCAACCTGTTCGGCCCGACCCTCACCGCCGTCGTCGGCCTGACCCTGCTGGAGGCCGCGTACGCCGCCGAGGTGGTGCGCGGCGGCATCCTCGCCGTCGACCGGGGCCAGCTGGAGGCCGCCTCCGCGCTCGGCATCGGCCGGTGGCGGGTGCTGCGCCGGATCGTCGTGCCGCAGGCGATGCGCTCGATCGTGCCCACCGCGGGCAACATGCTGATCAGCGCGCTCAAGGGGACCAGCATCATCAGCGTGCTGGCCGTCTCGGACCTGCTCTACTCGGTGCAGCTGGTCTATCTGCAGTCCTACCAGGTCATCCCGATGCTGATGGTCGCCACCATCTGGTACATCGTGATCACCACGGTGCTGTCGATCGGCCAGTACTACGTCGAACGGCACTACGCGAAGGGCGCCACCCGCGAGGGGCTGCCGCCCACGCCGCTGCAGAAGGCCCGCGCCGGGTACCGCCGGCTGCGCGCCGCCGCCTCGGCCGACCTGCCCGGGGAGGCCGGCCGATGAGCGCCGTCCTGGTCATCGTCGGCGCCGGGCCGCGCGGCACCGGCGTCCTGGAGCGGCTCGCCGCCAACGCGCCCGAACTGCTGCCCGCCGACCGCCCGTTGCACATCCACCTGGTCGACCCGCACCCGCCCGGCGGAGGCCGGATCTGGCGCCACGAGCAGTCCCCCCTGCTGCGGATGAACTCGATGGCCGAGGACGTCACGATGTTCACCGACGAGCGCTCCACCATCGACGGCCCGGTCCGCCCCGGCCCCTCGCTCGCCGAGTGGGCCGCCGACCCCCGGGCCTTCGCCCCCCACCGGGAGATCACCGACCCGGCCGTCCGGGCCGAGCTGCGCACCCTCGCGCCCACCGACTTCCCCACCCGCCGGGCCCAGAGCGCCTACCTGGACTGGGTGTTCCGGCGCGCCGTCGCCGACCTGCCGCCGCACGTCACGGTCACCGTGCACCGGGACACCGCGCACCGCGTCGAGGGCCCGGCCGACGGGCCGCAGCACGTCCACCTCACCGACCGGGTGCTCACCGCCGACCACGTCGTACTCACCCTCGGCCACCTCGACTCCGCCCCCGACCCCCGCTACGCCGCCGACACCGCCTTCGCCACCCGGCACGGCCGCTTCCACCTGCCGCCCGCCTACTCCGCCGACGCGGCCGGCGACCTCGACCGGATCGCCCCCGGCGAGCACACCGTGCTGCGCGGCTTCGGCCTCGCGTTCGTCGACCTCGTCTCCCTGCTCACCGAGGGCCGCGGCGGCCGCTTCGAGCCGGACGGCGCCGACGGCCTGGTCTACCGCCCCTCCGGCCGCGAACCCGTCCTGCACGTCGGCTCCCGGCGCGGCGTCCCCTACCACTCCAAGACCGACTACCGCCTGCAGGGACCGCCCGCACCGCTCCCCCGCTACTTCGACGCCGCCGCCGTCGACGCCCTGCTGGACCGGCCCGGCCCACTCGAACTGCGGCGCGACGCCTGGCCGTTGATGGCCAAGGACATCGGCTTCGGCCACTACCACGAACTGTTCCACGCCCACCCGGAGCGCACCGCCCTGCCCTGGGCCGAGTTCCTGGCCGGCTACGACGCCCACCCCTGGGCGTCCCCCGGGCTGCGCGCCCTGGTCGAACGGGCCGTCCCCGACCCGGCCGACCGGCTCGACCTCGAACGCCTGGACTTCCCGCTCGCCGGCCTCGAACTCGGCTCCGCCGAGGAACTCCAGCGGTACCTGCGCCGCTACATCACCGAGGACGCCGACCGCCGCGCCGACCCCGCCCACAGCGCCGACCTCGGCGCCTTCCTCGCCCTGCTCTCGCTCTTCGGCCAACTGCCCCGGCTGCTCGGCTCCGGCCGGCTCACCGCCCGCTCGGTGGCCGAGGAGATCGACGAGTGGTTCTTCGGCTACTTCAGCTACCTGGCCTCCGGCCCGCCCGGCTTCCGGCTGCGCCAGCTGCTCGCGCTCTCCGAGGCCGGGGTGGTCCGCTTCCTCGGCGCCGGCGTCCGGGTCGAGCGGGACGAGGCCACCGGCACCTGGCGGGCCTCCGGCGCCACCGTGCCCGGCCACACCGTCACCGCCACCGCGCTGGTCGAGGCGTACTTGCCCAAGCACGCGCTCGCCCGCACCCGCGACGCGCTGCTGCGCGACCTGCACCGCACCGGGCGGATCACCGAGGAGGTCGTCGCCGACCCCGAGTACACCCACCGCTCCGGCCTGCTCACCATCCGCCCCGGGGACAGCCGCGTCCTCGACCCGGCCCTCGACCCCGCCGTCGACGGCGGCGCGCACCCGCGCCGCACCGCGCTCGGCCCGCACACCAGCCTGCGCGCGGCCGCGGCCTTCGCCCGCCCGCGCACCGACTCGCCCGGCTTCCGGCAGAACGACGCGGCGGTCCGGGCCCTGCTGCGCGCGCTCGCCCGGGCGGACTCGGCGGTGCCGGTGTAGGGCGCCGGGGTTTGACGCGCCCCACCGCGTCACGGGCCGTAGATCTCCGCCACCAGGTCCTCGGCCGTGACGTGGTCCGGCGCGGAGAGCACCCAGTCGCCGATCCGCTTGATCCCGGTGCCGCGCTCCAGCGCGGTCAGGCAGGCGTCGGCCTCCTGGTCCGAGGCGAAGTCCCAGGCCAGCAGGCGGCGGACGAGCAGCAGTGCCTCACCCGGGTGCATCCGCGGCTGCCTCCCCGGCCGCGCCCGCCCGGCCGGGGCCGCCGCCAGCCGCCGCTGGTAGCCGGCGAGGTCCTGCCAGGCCTGGACGGTGGCCGGGTGCTGCTCCCCGAGCGCGCGGGCGAGCTCCGGCAGCAGGGTGCGCAGCTGGAGCACCGCGCCGTCGAGGTCGCCCCGGTTGGCCGTGTACACCGCCAGGTCGTGCCGCGCCTTGAGCACCCGCGGGTCGTGGCCGCCCCAGGCGGCCTGCAGGTCCGGCAGCAGCTGGGCGAGCCGGCGCAGCGCGGTGACCGTCTCGCCGCTCTCGCCGATGCACCACACCAGGTGGTACCGGGCGGCGAGGGTGTCCGGGTCGCCCTGGCCGAGGGCGAGCCGCATGTCCTCGGTCACCGTGGAGAGCAACCGGATCGCGCCGTCGAGGTCGCCGGCCCGGCTGAGGAACCAGGTGAAGTCGCGCCAGGCGACGAGGGTCTCGCGGTCGGCGGCGCCGAGCGCGGCCACGGCCTCCTGGGCCACCGCCTGGAGCTGGACGGCGGACTCGCCGGCCGTCGGCGCCCGGAAGGCGGCGTTGCGGCGCTCGCGCAGCGCGGCCCGGACGTCCTCCGCCCGGTCCTCCGCCCGGCCCGCCGCCCCTCCTCGCCCCGCCGTCCGCCGCTCCTCCGGATCCGCCAGCTCCGCCAGCCGCCGCTCCACCGTGCGGGCGTCCGCCGGTCGCCCCTCCGGGTCCTTCGCCAGCAGCTCCGCGACCAGCCCCGCCAGTTCCGCCGGCAGCCCGAACGGCGCCGGGTCCAGCGCCGGAGGCGGCTCGTTGAGGTGCTGGTACATCAGCACCGGCGTCGAGTCCCCGCTGAACGGCCGTGCCCCGGTGCAGAGTTCGACCAGCACGCAGCCGAACGCGTAGAGGTCCGCCCGGCCGTCCACCCGGCCCCCGGTCCAGCGCTCCGGTGCCATGTACGCCGGACTGCCGATGACCGTGCCCGTGGTGGTCAGCCCGCCCGTCCCGATGTCCAGCTGCGCGATGCCGAAGTCCAGCACCTTCACCGCCCCGGCCTCGGTGACCATGATGTTCTCGGGCTTGATGTCCCGGTGCACCATCCCCGCGTCGTGCGCGGCGGCCAGCGCGGAGCAGATCTGCCGCCCCCAGCGCAGGCTCCGCACCGGGTCCACCGGTCCGTCCCGCAGCACGGCGGTCAGGGTGCGGCCGATGAGCAGTTCCATCACCAGGTACGTCACCGTCCGGCCGCCGAGCTCGCCCTCACCGAGGTCGTGCACGGTGACGATGTGCGGGTGGGAGAGGTTCCCGGCCGCGCAGGCCTCCCGGACGAACCGCAGCGCGGCCTTCTGCTGGTCCTCGCCGCGGTGGTTGATGACCTTGACCGCCACCGGCCGCCGCATCCGGGTGTCGAAGGCCCGCCACACCACGCCGAACCCGCCCTGGCCCAGCCGCTCGACCAGCTGGTACCGCCCGTCGAGCACGTCGCCGACCATCACCCGCCACCCCCGGACCTGTCGAAGCACCTGCACTCTATCCGCGCCGCCGTCCCGGCCGCCCTCCCCCTTTCCCGCCCCTGCCGCCCCCGGCCGCCGGGTGCGAGGATGAGTCAGGCGCCGTGACGAGACGGCGGCCCGACGCACAGCCGAGGAGCGCAGTCATGGCCAAGCAGGCCCCGCAGAGCGACCCGGCGCAGGACGCCCCCCGGGTGTCGGCGCCCCAGCACGCGGCCGCCGGGCTGCCCGCCGTCGGCCACACCCTGCGGATGGCCACCGAGCAGATGGGCGCCCGTCGCACCCTCAGCACCCTGCGGAAGATCAACCAGCCCGACGGCTTCGACTGCCCCGGCTGCGCCTGGCCGGAGCCCGGGAAGACCCACACCGCCGAGTTCTGCGAGAACGGCGCCAAGGCCGTCGCCGAGGAGGCCACCGAGCGCCGGATCCGCGCCGAGTTCTTCGCCGCCCACCCGGTCGCCGAGCTGGCCGAGCGCTCCGGCTACTGGCTCGGCCAGCAGGGCCGGCTGACCCGGCCGATGTTCCTCGACGAGGGCGCCACCCACTACACGCCGATCTCCTGGGACGACGCCTTCGCGCTGATCGCCGAGGAACTGCGCGCCCTGGACACCCCGGACGGCGCCGCGTTCTACACCTCCGGCCGGACCAGCAACGAGGCCGCGTTCGCCTACCAGCTGTTCGCCCGCCGGCTCGGCACCAACAACCTGCCGGACTGCTCCAACATGTGCCACGAGTCCTCCGGCTCCGCGCTCACCGAGACGCTCGGCGTCGGCAAGGGCAGCGTCAGCCTCAAGGACCTCTACCAGGCCGATCTGATCATCGTGGCGGGCCAGAACCCGGGCACCAACCACCCCCGGATGCTCTCCGCCCTGGAGCGGGCCAAGCGCGCCGGCGCGACCATCGTCAGCGTCAACCCGCTGCCCGAGGCCGGTCTGGAGCGCTTCAAGAACCCGCAGCAGGCGCGCGGCCTGGTCGGCCACGGCACCAAGCTGACCGACCTCTTCCTGCAGATCCGGCTCGGCGGCGACCTCGCCCTGTTCCGCGCCCTCAACCAGCTGCTGCTGGAGCAGGACGCCGTCGACCACGCCTTCGTCGAGGAGCACTGCCACGGCTTCGAGGAGTTCGCCGCCGAGGCCGCGTCGACCTCCCGCGAGGAGGTGCTCGCCGCCACCGGCCTGCCCTGGGCGCACATCGAGGAGCTCGCCCGGCTCGTCCTCGCCTCCGAGAAGGTCATCGTCTGCTGGGCGATGGGCCTCACCCAGCACAAGCACGCCGTGCCGACCATCCGCGAGGTCGTCAACTTCCTGCTGCTGCGCGGCAACGTGGGCCGCCCGGGCGCGGGCGTCTGCCCGGTGCGCGGACACAGCAACGTCCAGGGCGACCGGACGATGGGCATCTTCGAACGCCCCACCACCGCCTTCCTGGACGCCCTCGGCCGCGAGTTCTCCTTCGAACCGCCGCGCGAGCACGGCCTGGACTCCGTCGACACCATCCGCGCGATGCGCGACGGCCGGATAGGCGTCTTCTTCGCGATGGGCGGCAACTTCGTCGCCGCCACCCCGGACACCGAGGTCACCGAGGCCGCGATGCGCCGCTGCCGGCTCACCGTGCACGTCTCCACCAAGCTCAACCGCTCCCATGTGATCACCGGCGCCCGCGCCCTGATCCTCCCCACCCTCGGCCGCACCGACCGGGACGTCACCGCCGGCGGCGCCCAGTTCGTCAGCGTCGAGGACTCGATGGGCCAGGTCCACTCCTCGCGCGGCGGCCTGCGCCCGCCGGCCCCCGGCCTGCTCTCCGAGACCGCCATCGTCTGCCGGCTCGCCCGCGCCGTCCTCGGCCCGCAGGACACCGTGCCGTGGGAGGACTTCGCCGCCGACTACGACACCCTGCGCGACCGGATCGCCCGGGTCGTCCCCGGCTTCGAGGACTACAACGACAAGGTCCGCCGCCCCGGCGGCTTCACCCTCCCGCACGGCCCGCGCGACTCCCGCACCTTCCCCACCGCGAACGGGAAGGCCAACTTCACGGTCAACCCGCTGACGGCGCCGGAGGTCCCGGAGGGCCGCCTGCTGTTGCAGACGCTGCGCTCGCACGACCAGTACAACACCACCATCTACGGCCTGGACGACCGCTACCGCGGCATCAAGGGCGGGCGGCGGGTCGTCCTGGTCGACCCGGCGGACGCCATCGAGCTGGGGCTCTCCGACGGCCAGTACGTCGACCTGGTCAGCGAGTGGAAGGACGGTGTCGAGCGCCGGGCTCCCCACTTCCGCGTCGTCTACTACCCGGTCGCCCGGGGCGGCGCCGCGGCGTACTACCCCGAGACCAACGTCCTGGTCCCGCTGGACTCCACCGCCGACATCAGCAACACCCCCACCTCCAAGGCCGTCGTCATCCGCTTCGAGCCCGACACCGGCGCCTCTGCCTGATGCCCCTGGAGTAGGAAGTCGGCTCCGCCGACTTCCTACTCCAGGGGCATCACCGCCGGCCCGGGCGCTTGGTGTCGCCCATCACCACTCCGTTCACGCGCCGTGCTGAGCCCACCATTCCGTGAAGGGAATCGAGTGCGCCATCGCGGTGTCGCGGTACGCCCTGAACTCGTCGAGCCGTGCGGGGGCGAGGAAGTCGGCCCCGAGGTACTTGCCGTTGCCGTCGTAGTTCATCGCGGCCACGGTCTCGTCGTCGAAGAGCCAGAAGTCCGGCGCCTGCGGGACGGGGTTCTGCTGGTCGGTGGTGTCCAGGATGAAGAACTCCTCGCCGGCCGCCGTGTTGCGGTGGTACCCCCACGCGAGTTCGAAGCGGAGGTAGTCGGTGAGCGGGCGCGAGAGGACGTGAACCCGGTACATGCGCTTCCCCGAACGGGTGGCCTCGGCCACCGTCCCGACCCAGCCGGCGGTCCGGTAGCTCTCCGGCTGCTCCTCCCCTGCGAGGAACGCGTGATAGGCGTCCACCCCACCGGACTGGCTGTAGTCGTCCAGCGTCTCCAGCCGGAATGCCGTCCGTTCGAACGCCGAGAAGCAGTCCCCGAGGCTCCTGGATGAGGTTGTCACGGACGGCCTTTCGGATGAGTTCGACAGGAATTTCGACCAGGGTCTCGTGGGCCGGAATCCGAAGACCGTGCTCGGTGATGCGACCGCCCTGAACGGCGAGGGTGCCCTGATCCGTCAGGTACAGCGTCGGGCAGTCGCCGTCGTCACATGAACCCACAAGCCGCGTCAGCTCCACTGCCGCCTCCTCGGTGTCACGACAATGCTCCCGAGAGGGGATGGACGTGGGCAAGGCCCTCACGTTTCCAACACTGGAAACCACCCCGACTGCGAAGCGGCGGCCCCTCGCTCGGCACCGAGCGAGGGGCCGCGAGAGCTACTCCCAGTAGTCGAACTCACCGGCTTTTATGGAGTCGAGAAGGCCAGTGAAGGCAACGAGCGGCGGGCGGACTATGACGCCAGGGTCTTCGGACTCACGCACTTCAATCAGCCCACCTGCTGTGCGAACCTCGATGCAGTCATTGTTGGCGCCTGAGTAGCTGGACTTCTGCCAGGTGTGGCTAGGCATGCCTTCCGGTTTCCTTCTTGATCGACTGGATGAGGTCGCGGGACTCCCCCTCGGAGAGG
The DNA here is from genome assembly GCF_042887135.1 of Kitasatospora sp. NPDC057965. Taxonomy (NCBI): domain Bacteria; kingdom Bacillati; phylum Actinomycetota; class Actinomycetes; order Kitasatosporales; family Streptomycetaceae; genus Kitasatospora; species Kitasatospora sp. NPDC057965. The sequence continues at coordinate 18,304 of NZ_JBHVPZ010000019.1, read as the reverse complement.
GAGTTCGACTCCATCTGCACGAGGACGGCCCGGAACTTTGCCACGTGGGCCGGGGCATCGAACATCTGACAGCCGAGACCCGTGTCGATCTGTACGGTGTCCAGCTCAGGGATCGGCCCTTCGGCATAGGTGAAGTTCTCGCTGGGGCTTGGCAGGCCGTCCACGGCGAACGGGACAACCCGAACAGAGATTGCCGACCTCTCGGAGCTCTCGACGAGTGCGTCAAGTTGGTCGGTGAAGACCTTTGCTCCGCTGAACCGCATCCTCAGGGCCGCCTCATGGATGTATGCGGTGTACGGAACGGCGCCGGAACGGACCACTTGCTGTCGCCGCATGCGAAAGGCCGTTCGCAGGTCGACCTCGTGGTGCGGCAATGGCGGGATGGAGTTGCCGAACACAGCGGATGCATAGGCGTCAGTCTGAAGCAGCCCGGGAACAAAGGTCACGGTGTAGGTCACGAGCCGCTTCGCGTGGCCTTCGAGTTCGGCGTTCTCCAGAAAATCCGTCGCCAGGGCGTCTCGGTACTCCTCCCACCAACCGGGCCTGCCACGCTCAGTGATGATCTCCGCGAGGGCGTCGATCAGTGGTTCATTGACGCACATGCACGTCGCGGCGATCGTGCGCAGGCGCTCGACACTGATGCCGGTCCGGCCCGCTTCCATCTGCGTGATCTGAGCCGGGGTGGCACCGATCGCACGGGCGAGCTGGCTACCTCCGAAGCCCGCCTGCTCCCGCATTCTCCGCAGCTCAACTCCCAGTCGACGCTGACGGAGGGTGGGATTCGATCGAAGGGCCATGACGTCCTCTCTGCGAGCGTGGGATCAGTCTGCCGCGCGGACGCCACGCGGGGCCATTCGGGGTGAGCGCCACGTAAGGGGGAACTTCCGCCAGCTCGCCACAAATTTGTGGCGAGCTGCGCTATGGTCAATGCCACAACGATCCGACGGATCGTCAGTAACGCCTGTTTCCTGGGGCAGTAGGCGCATGCTGCCCATTTCGCACCGCAGAGCAGCCAGGTCCGGGCTGGCCTCGTTCACGGTGACGCATCCGTTGGCGCTTTCCTCCCCTTCTTGCCTCTTCCCCTGGAGGTCTCTCATGCGTGCCCTCAACCCGCCCGACTGCACCACCGTCCGCGCCGAACTCCGCGCGCTCCTCCACACCGCCGGCTGGCCGCCGGACACCATCTCCGACGCCGAACTCGCCTTCCAGGAGCTCTTCGTCAACGCCTGGCAGCACGGCCGCTCCCCCGCCCCCGGCGTCCTGGTCTCCCTCCTGTCGAGCACCTTGCGCGTGGCGGTCTGCGACTACTGCCCCCTCCTCCACGAACTCCACGAGCGCGGCGAGCCCTTCGGCATCCGATGGGGCTCCGCCACCGTCGACGGCACCACCGTCCACCTCGGCGACACCACCCTCGCCACCTTCCTCAACCTCCTCGAACTCCTCCGCCGAGCGAGCCCGAAGTGACCGACTTCCTCATCGGCGCCGCCTTCACCACCCTCCTCGCCCTCGCCCTCACCACCGTCATCACCGGCGTCATCACCGCCCTCAAAGTCGGCCCGCCCCCACCGCCCATCACCCGCCAGGCCCACCACTTCAGCCCCGAAACCAACCCCGACAACCGCCGCCGCGCGCCCTGATGCCTCCTCCGGAGTGGAAAGTCGGCCCCACCGACTTCCCGCTCCACCCCCTCGACCAAGGAGTCCCGGCTTCTCCTTCGGGCGGCCCCCTTGCGAGGAGCAAGGGGGCCGCCCGCCAATCTCGCGCAGCTCCCACCGTGCGGGGCCAGGAGTAGGAAGTCGGCCTCGCCGACTTCCTACTCCGCATCCGCCGCCGGCCCCTTGCGCGGAGAAAGGGGCCGGCGGAAACCGTGCTCAGTTCGGCTGCGCTGTCCCAACCACCACGCACAGGAAGTCGGTCCCACCGACTTCCCAGCGCGCGCAAAGGTGACAGACCAGACCCGCCCCACGCCTCCGGAACAGGGGGGACCCGTCGATGTCAGCGGGCCTCAGGCAGCCAGATGGCAGCCCTCGGAGTGGGAAGTCGGCCTCATCGACTTCCCACTCCGCCTCGCTCTGGTGGGGAACGGTTTGCTGTCGGCGGCGATCGCTCGGGCCGAACGATCGCCGCCAAGGTCTTCGCGCATGGCGGTGGAGGTGGAGGTTGAAGGCGCGGAGTGGGAAGTCGGCCCCATCGACTTCCCACTCCGCTTCCACCAGCGACCCCTTGCACGGATCAAAGGGCCGCCCGATGCCATGCTCGGGTTGGCTGTGCGGTCCCTGCCGTCAGGAGCAGGAAGTCGAAGGGGCCGACTTCCTGCTCCAAGCACCCATCCGTCTACGACAGCCGCAACGTGTGGCCGCCGGTCCCCACTCGGATTGAGCGAGTACCGGCCGGAGCAGGTGTGGTGGTCAAGGGACGGACTCTGCAGGTGGAGTGAGAAGTCAGAATGGCCGACTTCCTACTCCGCAGCGGCAAGGCGCAGCGACGGAGCGGCCTGGGCTTCGAGAGGGGTCTCGAAGCCCAGGCCGCCGCGGGTCAGTTCTGGGTGGGCGAGAGGGTACCGGACGTGGTGGCGGAGGCGGTGCCGGAGGCCGTGGCGGTGTTGGAGCCGGTGGCGGTGGGCGAGCCGGTGCCGGTGCCGGTCGGGGTTCCCGAGGGGGTCTCGGTGGGCGTGCCCGTGGGGGTGCCGGTCGGGGTCCCCGTGGGCGTTCCGGTCGGGGTGCCGGTCGGCGTGGTCGTCGGCGTCTCGGTGGGCGTGCCCGTGGGCGTACCGGTCGGGGTCTCGGTCGGCGTGCCGGTCGGCGTGCCCGTGGGCGTGCCGGTCGGGGTCGCCGTCGGCGTACCGGTGGGCGTGGACGGGTCCGGGGTGCCCGTCGGCGTGGCGGTGGGCTCGGGGGTGCCCGGGGCCGCCGGGGTGACGGGCGGCGGGACCGGGGTGCCCGGGGGGAGCGGCGGCTGGTTGAGCGGGCTGGACGCGATCGGGGTCACCGAGTCCCAGCCGGCCGGCAGGTCCGGCACCTTCCAGGCCCCGCCCGCCTCGTCGGCCGCCCCGTCCGGGTCCGGCCGGACGGCGCCGAGGATCGGGTTGGCCCCGATCGGCCCGACCTTGACGTACGAGCCCGGCCGCGGCGCGTGCACGACGAGCCCGCCGCCGATGTACATCGCGACGTGCGTGGCGCCCTCGAAGTAGATGATCAGATCGCCCGGCCGCAGCTGGTCGAGCGGGATGTGCCGGAGCTGCGCCCACTGCTCCTGGCTGGTGCGCGGGATCGGCTTGCCGGCGTGCAGCCAGGCCTGCGAGGTGAGCCCGGAGCAGTCGAAGACGTCCGGCCCGGCGCCGCCCCAGACGTACGGCTTGCCCAGCTGGGCGAGCGCGTAGGCGACCGCGGCGCGGCCGGCCAGCGACGGGGTGCGCTCGCCCTTGCCGAGCACTCCGGTGGCGAGGAAGGCGAGCTGGGCCTCGTCGGCCTTGGCCTTCTCGACCTGCTCCAGCTCGGCGCGCTGGGCACCGGTGAGCGAGGAGACCAGCTGCTCGACGGTGGCGAGGTCGGCGGCGACCTTGGCCTTGGCGGCGTCCTGCTGGGTGACCAGGCTCTGCGAGGTGGCGAGCGCCTCCTCGTTCTGCTTCTGCAGCCCGCCGAGCGCGTCGCGGTCGGCGGTCAGCTTGTTGAGGAACTCGTTCTGCGAGCGGCTGGCGGCGGCGAGCAGCTCGGCGATGGTGACGGCCTCGTACGGGTCCTTGGAGAGCAGCAGCTCCGCGTAGGCGGACGCGGAGCCGTTGCGGTACTGCGCGGCGGCGAGCTGGGCGGCGATGTCGGTGCCCGCGTCGACCTGCTTCTGCTGGCGCTCCAGCTTGGCCTTGAGCTCGGTCAGCGCGGCCTGCTGCACGGCGACCCTGTCGACGGCCGCGTTGTACTGCTCGGTGGCGGCCTCGGCGCCCTGGTAGAGCGCGTGCAGCTGGTCGAGCAGTGGGCCGAGGGTGGCCTTGGCGGCGGCGAGCGGGTCGGCACCGGCGGGATCGGCGACGGGTGCGCCGGGTGCGGTGGTGGCCGGCGGGACCGGGTCGGCCCAGGCCGCGCCGGAGGCCAGTGGCAGCGACAGGGCGGCCGCCGCGAGGACGGCACCGCAGCGCAGCGCGGCCCGGACCCAGGCCGGTCGTCTGCCGCCCGCTCCGCCCGTCGGTCGTCCGCCCGTCAGCTCCGCGCGCCGTACCGCCCCGCCCATGGGTCTCGTCCTCCCCGTCCGCCCGCGCTCCGGGGTACCCGGACCTCCGGCAGATCCTGCCACGGGTTACTCGCCGGAAACAGACCGCGCCCGTACGACCCGATGAATTTTTCACCCTTCCTGTGAGGCAACTCTCAGCAAAACGGGCGAAGCGGGCGGATCTCCACTAATGTCCAGCTCAGCGCGGCGGGCGCAACCCTTCGGAAAGGTCCCGGCAACCCCTACGACACCGTCGGAACCTTGATTCAGATGCCAGTTCACCTTCCGTTCACCAAGCGTCCCTAGCGTCGCGCACGACACCAACGTCAGTGCGACAACTACGACGATTGTTTGGGTATGGAACACATCTCGTTCCTGGTGGCCGTTGTGATCATCACGGCGCTCGCCTTCGACTTCACCAACGGGTTCCACGACACCGCCAACGCGATGGCCACCTCCATCGCGACGGGAGCCCTCCGGCCGAAGATCGCAGTCACCATCGCGGCCCTCCTCAACTTCGCGGGCGCGTTCCTCTCCGTGAAGGTCGCCACCACCATCTCCGGCGGCATCGTCAACGAGAAGGCCGGTATCCATCCGGAGATCATCTTCGCCGCACTGGCCGGCGCCATCCTCTGGAACCTGCTGACCTGGCTGCGCGGCCTGCCGTCGAGCTCTTCGCACGCGCTCTACGGCGGTCTGATCGGCGCCACCGTGGTCGGCGTCGGCGCCAACGGCGTCAACTTCGACACCGTGGTCAGCAAGATCCTCATCCCGGCGATCGCCTCCCCGCTGGTGGCCGGCCTGGCCTCCTGGGGCGCCACCAAGCTGGCCTTCGCGATCACTCGCAAGAGCGACGAGAAGACCGTCGGCAAGGGCTTCCGCACCGGCCAGATCTTCTCCTCCTCGCTGATCTCGCTGGCGCACGGCACCAACGACGCCCAGAAGACGATGGGCATCATCACCCTGACCCTGGTCTCGGTCGGCGCCCTGCCGAAGGGCGCGCTGCCCCCCACCTGGGTCATCGTCTCGGCCGGTGCCGCGATCGCGCTCGGCACCTACATGGGCGGCTGGCGGATCATCCGCTCGATGGGCAGCGGCCTGGCGGACATCACCCCGCGCCAGGGCTTCGCCTCCGAGTCGGCCTCCGCGACGGTCATCCTGACCTCGTCCAGCATGGGCTTCGGTCTCTCCACCACCCAGGTCTGCTCCGGCGGCATCATGGGCGCCGGCCTCGGCGGTCCGAAGGCCGAGCTGCGCTGGGGCATGGTCCGCCGCATGGTCTACACCTGGGGCCTGACCCTGCCCGCCGCCGCCACCGTGGGCGGACTCGCGGCCTACCTGGCCGAGCGGGGCAACTGGGGCGTCGCCCTGGTCGGTGCCGCCCTGGTGGCCGGCTCGGGCGCGATGTGGGTCATCTCCCGCCGCCAGCCGGTCCACGCGGACAACGTCAACGACGCCTCCGACGTCACCCCGGTCGAGGTCGGCCCGGCCGAGGCCGACCCGGCCGCCGCGCCCGCCTCCCCGACCCCGTCCTCGACCACGGTCGCGGCCTGACCGCCGCCGGCTGAGGAGCTCGAAACACCATGCACATCAAGTGGAACGCCCTGGCCCAGACCGCCGGTGTCAGCTTCGGCATCACCGTCGCCGTGGTCGCCGTCTTCGCACTCGGCATCCTCGCCCTGTCCCGCCGCGAGGCCGCGCTCACCGCGCGCCGCGAGGCGGCCGGCGCCAACGCCGCCCCGGTGACCGGCGGCCGGCTGGCCCTGGCCGGCGCGTACGCCTGCTTCGCCGTCTGCGGCGCGGCGGTCCTCTACGGGCTGAGCCTGATCGCCAATAAGTAGGACGAACACAACGCCGGAGGGCCGGGAGCGCATCACCGCTCCCGGCCCTCCGGCGTTCCAGGACGCGAGGCGACACGAGGCGAGGCGACACGAGGCGACGCGAGGCGGCCGGTCGCGTCCTGGCCGGCGCACGGGGCCATCCGCGGATCAGCGGCACGACGGCTCGCACCCGGCCCTCCCGCCCGGCTGAACGACGGGCGCGGACCGGAAGGACCGGGAAAGCCACGAGGGTCGCGAGGACCGGGAGCGCCGGGAGGCCCCCGGACCGGGGACGCCTCGCCCGCCGGGCGGGAGTTCGCGGACTCCCCCACGGCCCGGCCCCCGAACGCACCGCCCCACACGACGACCACGACCACGGCCCGCGCGACAGCACGCCGGAGGGCCGGGAGTGGTGGTCCACTCCCGGCCCTCCGGCGTTGCCGTCCCCGGCGGGTCTCACTCCTGACCGGTGCGCAGCACGGTCTCCCGGATGAACAGCACGGTGACGAAGGCCAGCAGCGCGAACGGCGCCGCCACCAGGAAGATCATGCCGACGCCGTGCCCGAAGGCGTCGGTGACCAGCGGCACCAGCTGCGCGGGCAGCTTGTGCAGGTCCGGGATGCCGCCGCCGAGCGAGCCGCCGCCCGCCGGGACGCCCGCGTCGGCCAGGTTCTCGGCCAGGTAGTGGCCGACCCGGTTGTTCATCAGCGCGCCGAGCGCCGAGACGCCCATCGCGCCGCCCATGGTGCGGAAGAAGGTGACCACCGAGCTGGCCGAGCCGAGCTCCGCGCGCGGCACGGTGTTCTGGACGGCGAGGACGAGGTTCTGCATGGTGAGGCCGAGGCCGATGCCGGTGACCGCCATGTAGACGGAGAGCAGGCCGTAGTCGGTGTCGGCCCGGGCGGTGCCGAGCAGGCCGAAGCCGATGGCCAGCAGCAGCGTTCCGCTGACCAGGTAGATCTTCCACTTGCCGTACTTGGTGATCAGCTTGCCGGCGACGGTGGAGGAGACGGCCAGGCCGAGGATCATCGGCAGGGTCATCAGGCCGGCCACCGTCGGGGACTTGTCCCGGGCGAGCTGGAAGTACTGGCTGAGGAAGGTGGTCGCGCCGTACATCCCGATGCCGACCAGCACGCTGGCGAGCGCGGCCAGGGTGACCGTCCGGTGCTTGAACAGGTGCGGCGGGATGATCGGCTCGGCCGCGCGGCGCTCGACGACGACGGCGAGGGCGCCGAGCAGCAGGCCGCCGCCGACCATGACCGCGGTCTGCCAGGAGAGCCAGGCGTAGTTCTTGCCGGCCAGGGTGATCCAGATCATCAGCAGGCTGACCGCGCCGGTGATCACCAGGGCGCCGAGGTAGTCGATCTTCACCTTGCGCTTGACCACGGGCAGCTTCAGGGTGCGCTGCAGCACCAGGATCGCGGCCAGCGCGAACGGGATGCCGACGTAGAAGCACCAGCGCCAGCCGAGCCAGGAGGTGTCCACGATGACGCCGCCGATCAGCGGGCCGCCGATGGTGGCCAGCGCGAAGACGGCGCCGAAGTAGCCGCTGTACCGGCCGCGCTCACGCGGCGGGACCATCGCGGCCAGGCAGATCTGGGCGAGGGCGGTGACACCGCCGGCGCCGATGCCCTGGAGGGCGCGGCAGGCGATCAGCTCGCCGGTGTTCTGGGAGAGGCCGGCCAGCGCGGAGGAGGCGATGTAGATCACCAGCGCGATCTGCAGCAGCAGCTTCTTGCTGGCGAGGTCGGAGAGCTTGCCCCAGATCGGGGTGGAGGCGGTGAGGGTGAGCAGGGTCGCGGTGATCACCCAGGTGTAGGCGGACTGGCCGCCGTGCAGGTCGGTGAGGATCCGCGGCAGCGCGTTGGAGACGACGGTCGACGAGAGCACGGCGACGAAGAGGCCGAGCAGCAGGCCGGAGAGCGCCTCCATCACCTGCCGGTGCGTCATCGGTTGGTCGGTCGTGTCGGCGGCTCCGGTCGCGGCAGGCGTGGCGGTGACGGTCATCGAGGTCCTTCGGAATAGTTGCCTGTGGCAACCATAAGGCTGATGGTTGACCTAGGCAACATTCGTCAAGAACAAGTAAAGCCCGGACCGATCCCGGCCCGGGCCCCTGGCGTCCACCGCCCCGCGCGCCGCTCAGCCGGCCGGCGCCGGCGCGGCCGCCGCCTCGCCGACCACGTCGTTGAAGCGGTGCAGCAGCTCGGCGAAGCGCACCACATCCTCCTCCGGCCAGCCACCCATCAGCTCCCGCACCCGGGTCATCCGGGCCGCCCTGGCCGCGAGGAAGCGCCGTCGGCCGTCCTCGGTGAGCGAGACCCGGGCGGAGCGGCGGTCCTGCGGGTCCACCTCCCGGGCCAGCAGGCCCAGCTCCTCCAGCGCCCGGATCTGCCGGCTGATCGTCGCCTTGCCGACCGCGAAGTGCACGCCGACGTCGGTCACCCGCACCGACCCGGCCTGCTCGACGTAGCTCAGCAGGCTGTACGCCATGCCCTCCAGCTGCGGGTGGACCCGCCGGGACAGCTCGGACATCCGGGCCCGGCCGCGCCGGAACAGCACCCCCACCTCGCGCTCGACCGCCAGCAGCGGGTCCTCGTCCTGCGGGGCCTCGGCGCGGTCCTCGTCCTGCGTACTCACCGCGTCAGTATCCCGCAGCCCGTCCGGAGCGCCCCGGCGCGGGAGAAACCTCGACGAAACTAGTTCATGCTATTAAGTACCCGGTTTCCCCCGATACGCAAGGAGATGTGCATGACCGCCCCAGGGCAGCAGGGACCCGAGCCCGCCGAGGCACCGGAGCGCACGGCCGAACCGGCACCGAAGAAGGGCTTCGCCGCCGAGCTGAAGGGCGCGGTCACCCCGCGCGCGGCGCTGCTGGTCATCGGCGTGCTGCTCCTCCAGCTGGGCTTCGTCACCTCGTACGTCGGCGCGCTGCACCAGCCGAAGCCGCACGAGCTGTCGATCGCGGTGGTCGCCCCGCCGCAGGTCGCCCCCAAGCTGGTCCAGGGCCTGGAGTCGGTCCCGGACGAGGCCGTGAAGGCCGTCACCGCGCCGGACGCGGAGGCCGCCACCCAGCAGATCAAGGACCAGAAGATCTACGCCGCGCTGGTGGTGAACCCGGCCTCCACCGAGGACGTGCTGCTGGTCGCCAACGCGCGCGGGCCGTCCGCGGCCAGGGCCGCCGAGAGCATCGTCACCGGCCTGGAGAAGAGCCAGGGCCGCACGGTCGTCGTCCAGGACGTCGTGCCTCTCGCCACGGGCGACGCCAACGGGCTCTCCTCCTTCTACCTGGTGATCGGCTGGTGCGTCGGCGGCTACCTGGTCGCCTCGATCCTCGGTGTCAGCGCCGGAGCCAAGCCGTCCAACACCCACCGGGCGCTGATCCGGCTCGGCACCCTGGCGGTGTACTCGATCGCGGCCGGCATCGGCGGTGCGATCATCGTCCAGACGGTCCTGGACGCGCTGCCCGGCTCGTTCTGGGCGATGTCCGCCCTCGGCGCGCTGGTGGTCTTCGCGGTCGGCGCGTTCACCATGGCCCTGCAGTGCCTGTTCGACATCATCGGCATCGGCATCGCGGTGCTGATCTTCGTGGTGCTCGGCAACCCGAGCGCGGGCGGTGTCTTCCCGCCGCCGCTGATGCCGCCGTTCTGGCGGGCGATCGGCGCCTGGTTCCCGAACGGCGCCGGCACCGACGCGGCCCGCTCGATCGCCTACTTCGACGCCACCAACCTGACCCAGCCGCTGCTGGTCCTGCTGGCCTGGGCGCTGGTCGGCATCGGCATCACCTTCGCCGCCGTCCTCGGCAAGCCCTCGCGGCTGAGCCGCGAGCTGGTCAAGGACTGACGGCACGGCCCCTAGGGTTCCTCCAGCCGGCCCGGGTCGGCGAGCAACGACCGGACAACGCCGACCGCGGCCCCCAGCAGGGGGCCGCGGCGGCCCAGCCGGGAGACCGTCAGCCGCTCGTCCGACCAGGGCCGGACGGTCACCCGGGCGGTCAGCTCGGCGCGCATCGCGGGCAGCAGCCAGGGCGCCAGCCGGGCGTAGCCGCCGCCCAGCACCACCTCGGCCGGGTCCAGCAGGTTGACCGCCCCCGCCGCGGCGATGCCCAGCGCGGCACCGGCGCCGCCGAGCGCCGCCCGCACCTCCTCGTCCCCGGCCTCGGCCCGCTCCGCGAGCAGCGCCACCCAGTCGCCCCGGACGCCCTCCAGCCCGGCCGCCCGCAGCACCGCCGACTCCCCCGCGTACTGCTCCAGGCAGCCGTGCGCCCCGCACGCGCAGCGCGGCCCCTCCGGATGCACCGGGACGTGGCCCAGCTCGCCCGCGTAGCCGCGCGCGCCGCGCAGCAGCCGGCCGTCGACGACGATCGCCGAGCCGACCCCCGCCTCGGCGGAGACGTGCAGGAAGTACCCCGGACCGTCGCCCAGCCAGAGCTCGGCCAGCCCGCCGAGGTTGGCCTCGTTGTCGGCCCGCAGCGGGAGTTCGGCCAGCTCCTCGGCGTTGGCGGCGCGCAGCGCCAGCCGCAGCTCGGCGACGGCGGCGACGTCCCGCCAGCCCAGGTTGGCGGCCCGCCGGAGCAGCGCGCCGTCGGCGCCGACCAGTCCGGGCACGGCCAGCGCGAGCCCGGCCGGGCGCAGCCCGGCGTCCGCGACGGCCCGGCGGAGCAGTTCGGCGAGGTCGGCCATCACGGCGGCGGGCTGCCGCCCCCGGTTCCGGATCTCCTGGCGGCGCCAGGCGCGGACCTCGCCGCGCAGGTCGACCACGCAGGCGCCCAGGTGCTCCACCCCGATCTCGGCGCCGAGGCCGGCCGGGCCGTCCGGGTTGAGCCCGAGCGCGGTGCCGGGGCGGCCGACCTTGCCGCTGGGCGCGGCCGGGCCCTCCTCGACCACCAGTCCGGCCGCGATCAGCTCCTCGGCGAGCGAGGAGACGGCGGCCCTGGTCAGCCCGCTCTCGGCCGCCACCTCGGCGCGGGAGCGCGGGGCGCGGGAGACGACCCGCAGCACCAGCGCCAGATTGGCCCGGCGCATGCCCTGCTGGCTCGCGGGCCCGGCCCCACGCCCCGGACCGTCCGGCTCACGCATCGCCCTCACCCGCTCCGGCCTCCGCCGACCGCACCGACGGGACCGGGCCTCGCCGGCCCTCGGGGCCCGGATCGGCGAACACCCCGGCGGTGTCCGCGACGGGCTGCTCCATCCGGGTGAAGACCCAGCGCCGCATGGCCCAGAAGCGGAACAGCATCGCCGCGAAGGTGCCCAGCACCATCCCGCTCAGGAAGTCGGCCACCTCCCGGGTGACCGGGCCGACCCGTGGCTCGCGCAGCCCGAACACGTAGCGCGAGGCGATCAGCGGCAGCACGTTGACGACGATGGCGACGGCGCTCACCAGCAGGAACAGCAGCGGTTCGCGCCGCCGCCAGGAGGAGCGGAAGCTCCACCGCCGGTTGAGCACGTAGGAGACGGCGGTGCCGGCCACCGTCGCAACGGTCAGCGCCAGCACGGGCTTGCGCTCCAGCAGGGTCAGCCGCAGCGCGTAGTTGATCAGCAGCGTCAGGGCGAAGCAGCCGCTGCCGACCAGCAGGAACTTCACCAGGCTCCGGTGCCGGACCAGGAAGGGGCGCACCCCCTCCGGGACCCGGGCCAGGGCGCGCTGGGTCAAGGACGGCACCCTCGCAGTCTGGCACGCGGCACGCGGCCCGTCCCCTCCGGCGATCCACCGGACGGGACGGGCCGCGGACCGGCCGCGACGGGCCTCGCGACGGGCCTCACGACGGCCCCCGCGGGTCGGTCAGGCCGCCGCCACCAGCACGCCGGCCGGCTCCAGGGCCAGCTCCAGCACCTCCCGGACGTCCGCGACCGGGTGGACGCTCAGCCGCTCCAGCACCTCGGCGGGGACGTCGTCCAGGTCGGCCTCGTTGCGCTTGGGGATGATCACCGTGGTGATCCCGGCCCGGTCGGCGGCGAGCAGCTTCTGCTTCACCCCGCCGATCGGCAGCACCCGCCCGGTCAGCGACACCTCACCGGTCATCGCCACGTCGGTGCGCACCTTGCGTCCGGAGAGCAGCGAGGCCAGCGCCGTGGTCATGGTGATGCCGGCGCTCGGCCCGTCCTTGGGGACGGCCCCGGCCGGGACGTGCAGGTGCACGCCGCGGTCGCGCAGCGAGGTGACCGGCAGCTCCAGCTCGGCGCCGCGCGAGCGCAGGTAGGAGAGCGCGATGTGCGCGGACTCCTTCATGACGTCGCCCAGCTGGCCGGTCAGGGTCAGCCCGGTGCCGCCGGTCTCGGCGTCGGCGAGCGAGGCCTCGATGTAGAGCACGTCGCCGCCGGCCCCGGTGACCGCCAGTCCGGTGGCCACGCCGGGCACCGCGGTGCGCCGCTCGGCGGGCTCCTGGGCCGCCTCCGGGACGTGGTGCGGCCGGCCGATCAGGGCACGCAGGTCGTCGGCGCCGATCGCGGCGGGCAGCTCGCGCTCGCCCAGCTCGTGCTGCGCGGCAACCTTGCGCAGCACCCGGGCGATGGCCCGTTCGAGGTTGCGCACGCCCGCCTCGCGGGTGTACTCGCCGGCCAGCCTGCGCAGCGCCGGCTCGTCGACCGCGACCTCCTCGCCCTTCAGCCCGGCCTTCTCCAGCTGGCGCGGGAGCAGGTGGTCACGGGCGATGACGACCTTCTCGTCCTCGGTGTAGCCGTCCAGGCGGACCAGCTCCATCCGGTCGAGCAGCGGCTCGGGGATGGCCTCCAGCACATTGGCGGTGGCGAGGAAGACCACGTCGGAGAGGTCCAGCTCGACCTCCAGGTAGTGGTCCCGGAAGGTGTGGTTCTGCGCCGGGTCGAGCACCTCCAGCAGGGCGGCGGCCGGGTCGCCCCGGTAGTCGGAGCCGACCTTGTCGATCTCGTCGAGCAGGACGACCGGGTTCATCGAGCCGGCCTCCTTGATGGCGCGGACCAGCCGGCCGGGCAGCGCGCCGACGTAGGTGCGCCGGTGGCCGCGGATCTCCGCCTCGTCCCGGACGCCGCCGAGCGCGACCCGGACGAACTTGCGGCCCATGGCGTGGGCCACCGACTCGCCGAGCGAGGTCTTGCCGACGCCGGGCGGGCCGACCAGGGCCAGCACCGCGCCGCCGCGGCGCCCGCCCACCAGGCCGAGCCCCTGGTCGGCCCGGCGCTTGCGGACGGCCAGGTACTCGACGATCCGCTCCTTCACGTCGGCCAGGCCGGCGTGGTCGGCGTCCAGCACCGCGCGGGCGCCGGCGATGTCGTAGGAGTCCTCGGTGCGCTCGTTCCAGGGCAGCTCCAGGACGGTGTCCAGCCAGGTGCGGATCCACGAGCCCTCGGGCGACTGGTCGCTGGAGCGCTCCAGCTTGTCGACCTCCTTGAGCGCGGCCTCGCGGACCTTCTCCGGCAGGTCGGCGGCCTCCACCCGGGCGCGGTAGTCCTCCTCCTCGTCGGCCGGGTCGCCGTTCAGCTCGGCCAGCTCCTTGCGGACGGCCTCCAGCTGGCGGCGGAGCAGGAACTCCTTCTGCTGCTTGGCCACGCCCTCCTCGACGTCCTTGCGGATGGTGTCGTTGACCTCCTCCTCGGCGAGGTGGTCGCGGAGCAGGCCGAGCGCGTACTCCAGTCGCGCGACCTGGTCGGCCTCCAGCAGCACCTTGAGCTTCTGCTCGGCGGTGACGAAGGACGCGTAGCCGATGTTGTCGGCGAGCTCGCCGACACCCTCGATGGCGGCCACCCGGTCGACGATCTGCCAGGCGCCGCGCTTGCGCAGCCACTGGGTGGACAGGTTCTTGTACTCCTTGACCAGCTCGGCGGCCCGCCCGGCCACCGGGGTGCCGACCGAGGACTCCCGGAACGGCGTGGTCTCCACCCAGAGCGCGGCGCCGGGCCCGGTGGTGCCGACGCCGATCCGCACCCGGCGCACCGCGCGCACCAGCGCGGCCGGCTGCCCGATCGCATTGGGGCCGTCGGCCAGCCGGCCGACCTGCTCGACGGTGGCGAGGGTGCCGACCGCCGCATACGAGCCGTCCACCCGCGGCACCAGCAGGACCTGGGGCTTGCCGGTGCTGCCGGGGGCGGCGGCGCGCGCGGCCTCGACGGCGGCGCGGACCTCGGTGTCCTTCAGGTCCAGCGGAACGACCATGCCCGGCAGGACGACCTCGTCGTCGAGCGGCAGCACGGGCAGGGTGAGCGGTGTGGACGTCGATGCCATGATCTCTCCCCAGTCAGCGAACTTGAGTCGACCTGACTAAGGCTTCGCGGCCGCCGGATGTTCCCCGGGCCGCGTTCGCCGTGAGCGAACGGCCGAGGAGTCCCGGCCGGGCCGTCAAAAACGGGACCGGACCCGGCTCAGAGCCGCTCCAGCACCGCACCCCGCCCCGCCCCGGAGGCCGGCGCGGAGGCCGGCGCGGAAGCCGAACGGGGGCGCCCGGCGAACGCTCCGAGCCGGTTGCGGCGCGGCCGGTGCCCGTCCCAACGGCGCAGCCACCGCCACAGCGCCACCCCGGCCAGCAGCGCCGCCGGGTGACCGACCCCGGTGACGAGGTCCCGGTCCTCGGCGATCTGCCCGGCGATCAGCGCGGCGGCCAGTCCGAGCGCGACCACCCGCCCGCCCGGCCGCAGCAGCCCGGCCAGCGCACCGAGACTGGCCAGCACGCCGTAGCTGACGCCGATGTCCAGGTAGTCCATCGCGGCCGGCTCCAGCCGCCCGGCCTCCACCCCGACGACGACCACGCCCTGGGAGAGCAGGGTGGCGCCGATGTGCCCGGCGGCGAAGACGGCGGCCGCCCGGACGGGGCCGACCCGGCGCTCCAGCGGCGCGACGGTGAGGGCGAAGGCCCACAGGTAGGGCACCCAGTTCGGGCCGGCCACCCAGAAGCCGCTCAGCAGCAGCGCGCGCAGCGGGTGCTGGAGCAGGTTGTGCCCGTCCGAGCTGGACGCCTCCTGGAGCCGCAGCACGAGGTCCGGGTCGGCCAGCTGGGCGAAGGTGGTGGTGACGCCGACCACGGCGAGGTAGCCCAGCGCGAAGGGATTGCGCCGCGGGGTCGGCACCCGGGCCAGCAGCCAGTCGGCCGCCCCGGCCCGAAGGCCGTGCCGGAGCATCCCGTACGGCGGACCGCCGCGCCCGGCGCGCACCTGTCGCTCCGTCATGCCGCCTCCGCTCCGCCGCCCGTGACCGTCGCCCCCGCGCGTGTCCAACGTTCCGGCGCGTACCGGAAATCCCACCCCCCGTGATTTGTCGTGGCCACGGTACGGCCGGCGGCTGGGAGCACGCTGGGAGAACGCTGGGCGCGGGGGGATCGAGGGGTGGTCGAATTGGTCCATACCTTCTCCCCCAATACCGGTGCCCGTCCCCGCTGACCGGCGCCTTGGCGTCGATCGATGTGCATACGTACCGTTACGGAGTGAAAAAACGCCGGGTAAGGTATCGGCCCGTGCCCACTTCCGAGTGGGCCCGACGGCCGGCCCGGCAAGCCGGCCCGCGGGCCGGAAATGTCCGGTCCACCTGCCGGGAATCACCCGCTGTCCGTACGCTGCGAGGTGTGCGGGACAAGTGAGCGGCGCACGCCCGCTCGCCGGCACCGCGCACGCGACGGGACGGCGGACCCGGCACAGTCCACGACGGAACAAGACTACGAGCGGAGCCTTCGCCATCCCCACAGGTGGCCGGCCCGCAGCCCTGGGGGCGGTGGCGTGACCGTGACAGAAATTCAGCAGGACAACCAGAACGCCGGCGGCACGGTGAGCAGTCAGCGCAGAGTGCTGGTGGTCGAGGACGAGCCCACGATCGCCGAGTCCATCGCGGCCCGGCTGGGCGCGGAGGGCTTCAAGGTCGCCGTGGCCCACGACGGCCCGGGCGCCGTCGACGGCTTCCACACCTGGCAGCCCGACCTCGTCGTCCTCGACATCATGCTGCCCGGCTTCGACGGCCTGGAGGTGTGCCGCCGGATCCAGGCCCAGCGCCCGGTACCGGTCCTGATGCTCACCGCGCGGGACGACGAGACGGACCTGCTGGTCGGCCTCGGCGTCGGCGCCGACGACTACATGACCAAGCCCTTCTCCATGCGCGAACTGGCCGCCCGGGTCAATGTGCTGCTGCGCCGCGTCGAGCGCGCCCAGCAGGCCGCCCGCACGCCCGCGCTGGGCAGCCTGCGCTTCGGCGAGCTGGAGATCGACCACGTGCAGCGCCGGGTCCGGCTGGCCTCGGGCGACGTCCACCTGACGCCGACCGAGTTCGACCTGCTCGCCTGCCTGGCCGCCCAGCCGCGCGCCGTGCTCACCCGCGAGCAGCTGCTGGCCGAGGTCTGGGACTGGACCGACGCGTCCGGCACCCGCACCGTCGACAGCCACGTCAAGGCGCTGCGCCGGAAGATCGGCGCCAGCTGGATCCGCACCGTGCACGGCGTCGGATACGCGCTGGAGGCCCCGCTCTCGTAGCGGCGCACCCTCGGACAACGGGCCGCCGGGGGGCCCGTGCCACGGACGCCGTGCGACCCACGCGGGGGATCACAGGGGACCAATGACCTTTCCACAGCAACGCAACGGGGACCTCGCCGGCAGCCGGCCGCCCACCCTGGCCGCCCGCGCCGCGAGAAGGGTCTGGGCCGACATCCGGCCGCTCGACCCGGTCCGCTCGATCAAGGGCAAACTCGCCCTCCTGGTGATCGTGTCCGTCTTCCTGGCCACCGGCATGGTGGTCGTGGCGATCCGGTCCGAGACCCAGATCCGGATCATCATGATCTTCTCGATGATCGCCTCACTGCTCTTCATGCAGTTCCTCGCGCACGGGCTGACCGCCCCGCTGCGCGACATGACCGCCGCCGCCCGCGCGATGGCCTCCGGCGACTACAGCCGCCGGGTCGAGGTGAACTCGCGCGACGAGATCGGCGAGCTCGCCGCCACCTTCAACCAGATGGCGGCCGACCTGGAGGCCGCCGACCGGCACCGCCGCGAACTGGTCGCCAACGTCTCGCACGAGCTGCGCACGCCGATCGCCGCGCTGCACGCCGTGCTGGAGAACGTGGTCGACGGCGTCGTCCAGCCGAACCCGGCGACCCTGGGTGCCGCGCTGGAGCAGACCGAGCGGCTCGGCCGGCTGGTCGCCCACCTGCTGGACCTCTCCAAGATCGACGACGGCGTGGTCGACCTGGACGCCCGCCCCTTCGAGGTGCGGGAGTTCCTGGATGGCGTGCTGCGCGGGGTCACCGTGGACGGCGCCACGGCGGGCGGGGCGTTCTCCCGGCGCGGCGACGTCCGGCTCGCGCTGGAGGTGAGCCCGGTGGGCCTGACCGGCGTCGCCGATCCGGAGCGGCTCCACCAGGTGGTCGCCAACCTGGTCGACAACGCCTGCAAGCACTCCCCGCCCGGGGGCACCGTGACGGTCCGCGCCCGGCCCGGCGAGGGGCCCGGCGCGCTGCTGCTGGAGGTCGAGGACGAGGGTCCCGGCATCCCCGCGGCGGACCGGACCCGGGTCTTCGAGCGGTTCGGGCGCAGCGGCACCGCGACCGCCGCCGGTCCTGGCGCCGACGGCGGGACCGGCCTCGGCCTGGCCATCGCCCGCTGGGCGGTGGACCTGCACGGCGGGCGGATCGAGGTCGCCGAGGCCGCCCGCGGCTGCCGGATCGAGGTCCGGTTGCCCGGCCCGCGCTGAGCACCGCGCGCGGGCCGGGCAACCGGACCGGACGGCGGCCGGGCGACGGCCGGACGGCGGCCGGGCCCCGGGGAAGAGGACAAATGTCACAGAACCGACACAGACCCGACCCCGGGGCCCGTACCCCACCTTGTCCGCTTTTGCCACCATTTGGGTGGCGATCAGAACCGGTCGGTTCCCCTCCGCTGCGGGTTTCTAACGCACATTTTCAGCCAAACCGCAGGTCAGGACTGTGATCTGGGCGACGCCTGCCCCCCGGGGACTGCGCGATCACTGGTCGGAGGCGTAGCCTTAATCCCCGCTGTCCAAACATCCCAAAAGGAAGCGGAAGAGGGCGGTTGCCGCCGTGTCGCCACAGTCCCCTGAACACCCCAACAGCTCGGCAAGCTCCACTGGCTTCGGCCCCAATGAGTGGCTCGTCGACGAGATCTACCAGCAGTACCTCCAGGACCCGAACTCGGTCGACCGAGCCTGGTGGGACTTTTTCGCCGACTACAAGCCCGGTACCGAGGTGACCCCAGTGACCCAGGCCGCGACCCAGGCCGGCGCTACGCCGACCCCCGCCGCCGCCCCCGCGACGCCCGCCGCCGCTCCGGCCGCCCAGGCCCCGGCCCCCGCGCCGGTGCAGCCGGCCCCGGCCGCCCCCGTGG
>NZ_JBHVPZ010000018.1:0-201795 GCF_042887135.1 Kitasatospora sp. NPDC057965 | reverse complement strand
TCGATCTTGGTGGCCCCGGAGGGCCCCGCCGCGCGGTGCGGGGGGCGGCGGGGGGACCCCGCGGGGGGGGGGGGGCCCGGAGGAACCGTCCGCCCCGCGCCGTTTCCGCGTCCACGCCGGGTCGGGGTCCGGAGCCGGGCCCGGGAACGGCACGGCGCCCGCCCCGCCGGGTGGCGGAACGGGCGCCGTAACGGCACGCGGTGCCGGAAGGTCAGATCTGGACGCCGAAGTCCTGGGCGATGCCGGCCAGGCCGGAGGCGTAGCCCTGGCCGACGGCGCGGAACTTCCACTCGGCGCCGTTGCGGTAGAGCTCGCCGAAGATCATGGCGGTCTCGGTCGCGGCGTCCTCGGAGAGGTCGTAGCGGGCGATCTCGGCGCCACCGGTGGAGTTCACCACGCGGATGTAGGCGTTGCGGACCTGGCCGAAGTTCTGCGACCGGGCGACGGCGTCGTAGATCGAGACCGGGAAGGTGATCCGGGCGGCCTCGGCCGGCAGCCCGGCGAGGTTGACGTTGATCGCCTCGTCGTCGCCGGCGCCCTCGCCGGTGCGGTTGTCACCGGTGTGGACGACGGTGCTGTCCGGCGTGCTGGTGTTGTTGAAGAAGACGAAGTGGCTGTTGGACAGCACCTTGCCGTCCGCGTTCAGCACGATGGCGCTGGCGTCCAGGTCGAACTCGGCACCGGTCGTGGTGCGGACGTCCCAGCCGAGGCCGACGGTGACCGCGGTCAGGCCGGGGGCCTCCTTGGTCAGCGAGACGTTGCCACCCTTGGAGAGGCTCACTGGCATGGTGTGTGCTGTCCCTTCGCTTTGCTTGTTGCCGGGGATAACGCGGGAACCGCCGGCATTGGTTCCGCACGGCCGGGTCTTTCGAGCCGTCGGCACGGCTTCGGGTATTCCCCGTCAGATCCGCCGGAACCGGCCCTGGAGTTCCCAGACAGTCGGATTGTCGGCGAGATCGGGGTGCATGTCGAAGAGGTCGGCGAGGGTGTCCTGGAGGAAGTCCCGGGCCTCCCGGCGCAGGTCGCCGTGGCGCACCACCGCGGGCGGCTCGTCGGGCAGCCAGGTGGCGGTGATCTCGACCCAGTTGAAGCGGCGGGCGAACCGCAGCAGCTCGGTGTTCTGGGTGAAGTCGAGATCGGCGGTCTGCACCCGGGCCGCGCGGCCGCCGGCCGGGTCGCGGTCGAGTTCCTCGACGATGTCGCACAGCGCCCAGGCGAAGTCCAGCACCGGGACCCATCCCCAGGCCGTGGACAGGTCCGCGCCCTCGGCGTCGAGGTAGACGTCGCCGCAGAACAGGTCGTACCGCAGTTCGCGCACGCCCGCGGTCCGGTAGTCGGTCTGCGGGGGGTCGGGGAAGCGGTTGGAGAGGGAGTAGCCGAGCTCGATCACACAGGCCATTGTCGGGGCTGCGGGCCTGGCCGGATAACCGGGTGACCGGCACGGCCCGGCGCGGGATGATGGACCCATGCCCGAGCCCATCCGCGTACGGGGATCGGTGGTCGTCCCCGACGCCGAGCTCGTCTGGCGCTTCTCGCGTTCCTCCGGCCCCGGCGGCCAGCACGTCAACACCTCCGACACCCAGGTCGAACTCCGCTACGACCTGGCGGCCTCCGCCGCGCTGCCCGAGGTGTGGAAGCAGCGTGCCCTGGAGCGGCTGGCGGGCCGGCTGGTGGACGGGCGGGTGCTGGTGGTCCGGGCCTCCGAGCACCGCTCGCAGTGGCGCAACCGGGAGATCGCCGCGGCCCGGCTGGCCTCGCTGCTCGGCGAGGCGACCGCGCCGCCGCCGAAGGCGCGCCGGGCGACCAAGCCCAGCCGGGGCATGGTCGAGCGGCGGCTCTCCAACAAGCGGCACCGCTCCGAGCTGAAGCAGGGGCGGCGTTCCCCACGCGGCGAGGGGTAGCGCCCGGCTTCCGGGCCCGGCGGGCCGGTTCAGCCCAGGGTGCGGTAGCCGCCGCGGAAGTACAGCAGCGGACGGCCGCCCGGGTCGGGCACCGTCGCCTCCAGGACGCGGCCGAGCAGCAGGGTGTGGTCACCGGCGGCCATCCGCTGCTCGGTGCGGCACTCCACGGTGGCGAGCGCGCCGTCGATCAGCGGGGCTCCGCTGTACGGGCCCCGGTGGTGCGGGGCGTCGGCGAACAGCAGCCGGTCGCTGAGCCGGCCCTTCATCGCGAACCGCGAGCCGAGCGCCTTCTGGTTCTCCGACAACAGGGAGACGGCCCAGGTGTCGGCCCGGGAGAGCACCTCGTCCATCCGGGAGTCCTCCCGGACGGAGATCAGGACCAGCGGCGGTTCCAGCGACACCGAGAGGAAGGACGTGGCGGTCATGCCGACGTCCTCTCCGTCGTCCGGGTCGTGGACGGTCACCAGGCTCACACCGGCGGCGAGCTGGGAGAGCGCCGCCCGGAACTCGTCGGGGGTCGCTTGGGAGGCAGCTTCGGGCTGCGGGGACGGGTACACGTACCGCACGGTAGCCCGCGACGGGGGGGAACGACATCGGGCCCTGGTCGTAGGACCAGCGGCGCAGCGGCGTTCAGCCCGCCGGGCGGCGGAAAGGTTACGGTCCGCGTCCGCTCTCACTCCCAGGAGTGAAGGGGAGGGCCTGCCCGGCGGTCAGTCGGCTACAGCGCGCGGCCATTGAGACCGACCAGGGGAAATGTTCCGATGGGCGGTGATGTCCCGGTATGGGGCGGATGAACTGATTAAGGGCGCATTAGTCTTGTGTGATTTAAGTCACAAGTGCTGACCTATTGCTGACCGAGCGTGCCGAACGCTGTGCTCCCTGTGATTCAGTTCTTCTGGCAATCGGACGATAACCAATCAAGACCTATCCGAAGCAGCCGGGGAGCCCCCGCATGGAAGCCGAGTCGGAGCCGTACGTCCGTCTCGCGACCCTCCGCACCTTGCACCGGGTCGTGGCGGACCTCAACGCTGCCCGCAGCCTGGCGGGCACGCTGCAGGCCGTGGTCGAGGGCGCGGTGCACGGACTCGGTTTCGACGCCGCCGCGGTCAGCCTGGTGCGGCCGGACGGCGACCTCGTGGTGGCGGCCGTCTGGGAGCTGGAGGAGAGCACCATGGGCGGCCCCTCCGTCCTGCTCGGCCAGGTCGGCTCCCGCGAGTCCTGGGACCGGCTGCTCGGCGTCAGCGACCACTGGGGCACCCTGCGCTTCCTCCCCTACGACCGCGGCTGGGCGGTCGCCAGCGACATACCGCGCTGGATCGGGGACGGTCCGATGCCCGTCTACGCCAACGACTGGCACCCCGCCGACGGCCTGCTCGCCCCGATGTACAGCGCCGGCGGCGACCTGCTCGGCGTGCTCTCGGTGGACCGCCCGCGCAGCGGCAAGCGGCCCGGCGCCTGGACCCGCGAGGCCCTGGAGATGTTCTCCCTGCAGGCCTCCATCGCCATCGGCAACGCCCGGCTACGCGCGGAGATGCAACGCGCGCTGGCCCGCCTGGAGAAGGAGCAGCAGGCGCTGCGGGCCAGCGAGGAGAGCTTCCGCCAGGCCTTCGAGTACGCCCCCAGCGGGATGGCCATCACCGAACTGCACGGCGCCGGGCGGGGCCAGCTGACCCGGGTCAACGACGCGCTCTGTCGTCTGCTCGGCCGCCCCCGGGCGGTGCTGCGCCAGCAGAGCTTCGTCGACCTCGTCCACCCGGACGACCGGGCCCTGCTGGAGCGCACCAGCGCCGAGAGCGGCCGGGCGGAACTGCGGCTCTCCCGCCGGGACGGCGGCTACCAGTGGGTGTGCCTGCGCAACTCGATCGTGGCCGACGCCGCCGAGGGCCCGAGCTTCCTGCTCACCCACGTCGAGGACATCGAGGACCGCAAGCGGCACGAGCTCCAGCTCGCCCACCGGGCCAGCCACGACGCGCTCACCGGCCTGCCGAACGGCGCCGAGCTCAAGGCCAGACTGGGGCGCCGGCTCTGCGGGCAGCCGCAGTCGGCCGTCGCCGCCGGGCACCAGGACGGGCCCGGCGCGGCCGGTCACCCGGAGGCCGGCCGTCCGGTCGGCGCCGGGGTGCCGGACGACGGCTTCGCCGGGTACCCGGAGAGCCTGTTCGGCGAGTCCTACCACCCGGCCGGAGGCTACGACGGCCCGGAACCGGCGTACGGCCACGGCCTGCCGGAGGGGTACCCGGTGCCCGCCGCCGACGGCGCACCGGCCGGGGCGAACGGCTACGGCGAGCACGTGCACGCGGTGGTGCCGGCCGACCACGGCCCCGGCGGCGAGGTGTGGACGGGCCCGTTCCGTTCGAACGCCGCCGCCGCCGTCGAGAAGGGGCTCGCGGTGCTCTTCTGCGACCTCGACGGCTTCAAGTCGATCAACGACCGGTTCGGCCACAACGCCGGTGACGCCGTCCTGGTGGAGGTCGCCCGCCGGCTCAGCGCGGCGGTGCGCGACGGCGACACGGTGGCCCGGCTCGGCGGCGACGAGTTCGTGGTGCTCGCCGACGGCATCGGCCGCGACGAGGCGAAGGACCTCGCCCACCGGCTGCGCAACGCGATCATCCCGCCGATGCGGATCGACGGCCGGGGGATGCGGGTCGGTGTGAGCCTGGGTGTCGGCTGGGCCGGCTGCGGGATGAGCATCGAAGAGGTCCTGCACACCGCGGACGAGCGGATGTACGACGAGAAGCGGGCCCGCGGGGGCGCGGTGCGCGGGGCGCGCGGGGAGCGGTCGCACCGGCGGGCGGGCTGACGCGCCCCCGGGGGCGCGTGCGGGGGCCGTCGGGCCGTGGCTACTCGCCGGTTGTCAAGGGGTCTTTTCGAGGCGTCCGCCGTGGCAGGTAGGGTTCCGGGGTACGAGCGACCACGACCAGCGCCGACGGCACGGCAGCCCGGCGGCGCGACCGCGATGGGGGAGTTGACCACCGTGACCACCGCCGGCAGCAGCGGAGCGCCCCAGGGCCCGGAGGACGGCGCCCCGCAGGACGACGATCCGTTCGGCTACCTCTACCGTCCGGCCGACGGCGGCTCCGGTCAGCAGACCGAGCCGCAGCAGGGCGTGCCGCGCACGTCCTACAGCCGCCCGATGGAGGTCGGCCGCGCCCAGTACGGCCAGCCGCAGTACGGCCAGCCACCGCGCCCGCAGCAGCCCTACCCGCCGCAGCCGGGCTACCCGCAGGCCCAGCCGCCGCAGCCGTACCCGCCGCAGGGCGACTTCGGCGCCGCCCCGACCCAGCAGACCCGGTACGCCGAGCACTCCCGCCCGCAGCCGGGCGAGGAGCGGCCGGCGAGCAGCGGCCGCAGCAAGGGCGCGGTGATCGGCGCGGTCGCGGTGGTCGCGGCCGTCGCGATCGGCGCGGGCATCGCCCTGTCCGGGGACCCGGACGACAAGGGCAAGGACGCCAAGGACGCCAAGGGCGGCACCGGCACGGCGAGCGCTCCGGCCGCGCCGGGCGGCGCCACCGGTACCGCGAGCCCGACCGGCACCGCGTCGGCGACCCCCTCGGCGACCGCCTCGGCAGGTCCGGGCACCGTGGACGCCAGTCAGCTGCAGGGCCAGAACGCGCCGTCCGGCAACACCGTCAAGGGCACCAGGTCGGCCGACGGCAGCTATCTGACGCTCAACCCGGGCGGCACGATCACCTGGACCGGCGACGTGCCGGCGGCCGGCACCTTCAAGTTCACCGTGCACTTCAACAACCCGGGCGCCGACACCAAGGCGATCGCGGCGGTGAACGGCAAGGACTGGCCGGGCGGCCTGTCGCTCAAGAACTACTCGCCGGGCAAGGACCCGGCCTCGTCCTGGTACACCAGCTACATAACCCCGCCGCTGCAGGCGGGCAGCAACACGATCGTGCTCTCGCTGCCGCCGGGCAGCGGCGCGATCCTGGTGGACCAGGTGACGCTGGAGGCGCCGCCGGCCGGCTAGGTCCCGGACGCGTGACGGCCGCCCGTTCCCCGAGGGGAGCGGGCGGCCGTGTCGTGCGCGGGTGCGGTCAGCCGGCCGCGATCGGGGCGAACCGGTCGCCGCCGGTGATCCACTCGCCGCGGCGCATCACGGCGACCAGGTCGTAGGTCGCGGAGTCGACGACGGCGAGGTCGGCGAGCTTGCCGGGCTCCAGGCTGCCGACCTGGTCGGCGAGGCCGAGCAGCCGGGCCGGGACGGTGGAGAGCGACTCGACGGCCTGGTCGAGGCCGAGGCCGTTGACCGTCACCGAGCGCTTGAACGCCACGTCCAGGGTCAGCGTCGAGCCGGCGATCGCGCCGCCCTCGACCAGCCGCGCGACGCCGTTCTTGACCTCGACCTGGAGCGGGCCGAGCGGGTAGAGGCCGTCGCCCATGCCGGCCGCGCCCATGGCGTCGGTGATCAGGGCGACCCGGGCGGCGCCGGCGGTGCCGTAGGCGAGGTCGAGCACGGACGGGTGCAGGTGGACGCCGTCGTTGATCAGCTCGACGGTGACCCGCTCGTCCTCCAGCAGCGCCACGATCGGGCCGGGCGCGCGGTGGGCGATGCCGGGCATCGCGTTGAAGAGGTGGGTGGCGACGGTGGCGCCGGCCTCGATGGCCTCCAGCGTCTTGGCGTAGTCCGAGTCGGTGTGGCCGACGGCGGCGATCACGCCGAGGTCGGCGAGCATCCGCACGGAGTCGAGGCCGCCGGGGAGCTCGGGCGCCAGGGTGACCATCTTGGCGTGGCCGCGGGCGGCGTCGACCAGCTTGCGCACCAGCGCCGGGTCGGGGTCGCGCAGCAGGTCGGGACGGTGGGCGCCGCAGCGGTTGTGCGAGATGAACGGGCCCTCGAAGTGGATGCCGGCGAGGACGCCGTCCTCGACGAGCTCGGAGAGCACGGCCGCCTGGCGGGTCAGGTCGTCGATCTCGCCGGTGACGGTGGAGGCGACCGTGGTGGTGGTGCCGTGCTCCAGGTGGGTGCGGGCGACCTTGAGGGCCTCCTCGGCGATGCCGGAGGCGTAGGACGCGCCGCCGCCGCCGTGCACGTGCAGGTCCACGAAGCCGGGGACGACGGTGTACCCGGTGAGGTCGAGGTCGCCGGGCGTGGCGGAGCCGCCGAGACCGGCGATCCGGTCGCCCTCGACGGCGAGGCGGTCGCCCTCGACGACGCCTCCGGGCAGGACCAGCCGGGCGCCGGCCAGTGCGAGTCGGTCCGCGGTCACGCGGTCACCTCCATGGAGAGCAGATCCCAGGCGAGCAGGCCCGCGCCCAGTGACGCGGCGGTGTCTTTGAGCATGGCCGGTACGACCTCGGGGGGCATCTGGAAGGTCAGCCGCTCGGTGACCGCCGCCCGCAGCGGGGTGAAGAGGGTGTCCCCGGCCTCGGCCAGACCGCCGCCGACGATGACCCGGGACGGGTCGAGCAGGCTCTGGGCGAGCACGATGCCGTCGGCCAGGGCCTCCACCGCGGCCTGCCAGACCGCGACCGCGCGCGGGTCCCCGGCGTCCACCGCGACGGCGCAGGATGCCGCGTCGGCGTCGGGGTCGCCCACGGCCTCGGCCCAGGCACGGGAGACGGCGGAGGCGGAGGCGAGGGTCTCCAGGCAGCCGCGGGCGCCGCAGCCGCACTGCGGGCCGCCGGGGCGGACCACCACGTGGCCGATCTCGCCGCCGTAGCCGTGGGCTCCGGCCTCGATCCGGCCGTCGATGCCGATGGCGCCGGCGATGCCGGTGCCGAGCGCGATGAACAGGAAGCGCCCGACGCCCCGGCCACCGCCGAGCCGGCCCTCGGCGAGGCCGCCGGAGCGCACGTCATGGCCCAGGGCGACCGGCATCGCGCCGCCGTCCGGGCCGGCCAGGCGCTCACCCAGCAGCTTGCGCAGCGGCAGGTCGCGCCAGCCGAGGTTGGCGGAGAAGACCGCGATGCCGTGCTTCTCGTCGATCGTCCCCGGGACGGCGACACCCGCCGCGAGGGGCGCGACGCCGAAACGGCCGCGGCCTTCGTCCGCCAGATCGGCGGCGAAGTCGAGGATGGCGGTGACCACGGCGTCCGTGCCGTGCTCCCGCCCGGTCGGGCGTCGTGCTTCGAACAGCACGGAGCCGTCCTGGGCGAGCAACGCGGCCTTCATGCCGGTGCCCCCCACATCGAGTGCGATGACGTGCTTCACGGAGGACAGTTTCCCTTGACCAGGTCTAAGAGGTCTAGTCCAGTTGTCGGATTGGTCTGGTCCAAAGGGGTGAGCTTTGTCGCAGAAGCGTGTGGTGTGCGGCACTTTGCGCGAGCTCCTCGGCCGACCCCCGGGTGGGGGTGGGGGCGGGTTTGGCAGGTCGGACCGGGGATTGTCGTTGCGCGGTGCGCAACGACTCCCGCACTTCGATAACTACCCGGTGTCCGGGCGTCGGAGGTGTGGACCACCGCGCGCCCGGTTTGGCACCCTTGCCGCCTTCCCCCGGCCGGATCCCCTTCCCCCGATCCGGTCCGTTCCACTCCAGGATCCCCCTCGAAGGCGGTACCCGCGTTGGACAGGCGCGCCCAGGTCCCCCCGGTCCCCACCCGGTTGTTCGGCGTCGCGTTGGCCGGCGCCCTGGCCGGAGCACTGGTGCTCACCGGCTGCGGCGGCCAGGACGACGGCCCCGTCACCCTCAAACTGGTCGCGGCCGACTACGGCGAGAGCGCGGACACCAACTCCAAGCTGTACTGGGACGACCTCGCCCGCCGCTTCGAGGCCGCCAACCCGGGCATCAAGGTGGACGTCGAGGTGGCGAGCTGGACCGACATCGGCAAGCGGGTCGACGACCTGGTGAAGAGCGGCAAGTCGCCCGACCTGCTGCAGACCGGCGGCTTCGCCGACCAGGCCGCCGCCGACCGGCTGTACCCCGCCGCGGACGTGCTCTCGCTGGAGACCCAGGCCCGGATCATGGAGTCGTTCTCGCACGCGGGACAGGTGCTCGGCACCCAGTACGGCATCCCGTTCGTCTCCTCCTCCCGGGTGCTCTTCTACAACAAGGCGATCTTCCAGAAGGCCGGCATCACCCAGCCGCCGACCACCTGGAACGAACTCCGGCAGGCCGCCGAGAAGATCAAGGCCAAGGTCCCGGGCGTGGTCCCGTACGGGCTGCCGCTCGGGCCCGAGGAGGCGCCGGCCGAGTCGATGCTCTGGACGCTGAGCGGCGGCGGCAGCCTCTCCGACGACGTCGGCAACTACACCATCGACAGCCCCCAGAACCAGGCCACCTTCGGCTGGCTCAAGGCCAACCTGGTCACCACCGGTCTGACCTACCCCGAGCCCGGCAAGGTGAACCGCACCCCGGTGTTCAGCGACTTCGCCTCCGGCAAGGTGGCGATGCTCAACGGGCACCCGACGCTGCTGCGGATGGCCACCAACGGCAGGATCGACTTCGGGACGGCGCCGATCCCGAAGAAGGACGGCCTGGCGAAGGCCGGCAGCCTCGGGGTGGCCGACTGGATGATGGCCTTCAAGGCCAACGGGCACAAGAACGAGATCCGCCGGTTCCTCTCCTTCGTCTACACCAAGGAGAACCAGCTCACGTTCGACGAGACCTACAACCTGCTGCCGGTCACCCAGGACGCCTTCGACGCGATGACCAAGGACCCGAAGCACGAGGACCTCAAGCAGTTCGCCGCCGGCCTGGGCAACGCGAGCTTCTACCCGTTCGGCGACCCGGCCTGGGCGGAGGTCTCCAACCGGATCAAGGCCGGCATCGGGGCGGCGGCGACCGGTGACGCCAAGCCGGTGCTGGAGGACCTCCAGCAGGCGGCGCTCAAGGAGGCGGCCCGGATCCGCAAGTGAACCCGGGCCGGGAGGCGGGGCGGCGGGGTGGTGGTACGGGCCTCAGTAGGTGATCGTGTAGACCTTGCGCAGCGTCTCGTGCACGGTCCAGGTGGTGCGGTCGCCCGCCCGCAGCACCCCGCAGACGCCCGGGCCGAGTTCCAGCACCGGGCCGCCGTCGACCACGACGGTGGCCCGCCCGCTCAGCACCACGAACACCTCGTCCGCCTCGACGTCGGTGGCCGTGCCCGGGGTGATCTGCCAGATACCGGTCTCCCCGGTGGCGGATCCGGTGAGCACCAGAGCGGACACCTCGGGGGCGCCGGAAACAATAAGGGCCGGGTCGAGCGGGTCGGGGACGAGTTCCGCGCTCGGGACGTGCAGGGCGAAGGCGGCGGCCGGGGTGCTGGTCATGGGGGCGACGCTAGTCGCCGGGCCCGGGCGGCGCAGGACGCAGAGTGTGTCGGGTCCCCGGGGGAGAATGACACTCCGTAGTGATGGACGGAGGTGCGCCCGGATGGACGCGGACGACGAGGCGGCACGGGAACCGGCCGCTCCCGGCGCCCTGGACGAGCGGGACCGGGCCGTGCTGGAGCTGGAGGGCCGCTCATGGCGGACGGCCGGCGCCAAGGAGCGCGCCGTACGGGAGGAGCTGGGGCTCTCCAGCACCCGGTACTACCAGCTGCTGAACGGGCTGCTGGACCGGCCGGAGGCGCTGGCGCACGCCCCGGTCCTGGTCAACCGGCTGCGCCGGGTGCGGGACGCCCGCCGGGCGGCCCGGTAGGCACGGGCCCGGTGGACCGGCACGGCGGGCACGGCGGGCGGGGCCGCCCCGGGCCGACGGGTGACCCCCGCCCGGGGTGGGTACGGTGCCAGGCATGGGCCTTGCCGACATGACGCGACCGCTGACGGATGCCGGGCGCGAGGGGCTGGCGGCGCTGCTCGCCGCGCCCCGAGACGCCGTGATCGCCCTCGACTTCGACGGCACGCTCGCCCCGATCGTGCCCGACCCGAGCCGGGCCCGGGCGCACCCGGGCGTGGCCCCCGCGCTGCGCGCGCTGGCGCCGCACGTCGGCACGGTCGCGGTGGTGACCGGCCGCCCGGCCGCCCTGGCGGTGGAGTACGGCGGGCTCGCCGGGCTCGGCGGGGTGGTGGTGCTCGGGCACTACGGCGCGGAGCGCTGGGAGGGCGGGCGGCTGACCGCGCCGCCGCCGCACCCCGGCGTGGCCGCGGTGCGCGAGCGGCTGCCGGAGGTGCTGGCGGGGCTCGGCGCGCCGGACGGCACCTGGGTGGAGGACAAGGGCCGCTCGGTGGCGGTGCACACCCGGCGCACCGCCGAGCCGAGCGCCGCGTTCGAACTGCTGCGCGGCCCGATGGAGGCGCTGGCGGGCGAGCACGGGCTGGTGGTGGAACCGGGCCGGCTGGTGCTGGAGCTGCGGCCGCCGGGGGTGGACAAGGGCGCGGCGCTGACCGGGCTGCTGCGCGAGCGCGGTGCCCGCTCGGTGCTCTACGCGGGCGACGACCTCGGCGACGTCCCCGCCTTCGCGGCGGTGGAGGAACTGCGCGGGCAGGGCCTGGCCGGCGTGCTGGTGTGCAGCGGCGCGGTGGGCGAGTCGCCGGACGCCCCGGTGCGGGAGCTCGCCGACCGGGCGGACCTGGTGGTCCCGGGCCCGGCCGGCGTGGTGGAACTGCTCGGAGCGCTGGGGGAGGAACTCAGCGCAGAGCGTTGAGCTGGTCCAGGAACCACTGCTGCGGCGGCAGCGCCGTCGCCGCGGCGGCCAGCCGCTTGGTGCGGTCGGCGCGCTCCCCGGCGGGCATGGTGAGCCCGGCGTGCAGCGCCTCGGCGGTGGCCACGATGTCGTACGGGTTGACGCTCAGCGCGTCCTCGCCGAGTTCGGCGTGCGCGCCGGCCTCCCGGGAGAGCACCAGCGCGCAGCCCCGGTCGGAGACCACCGGGACCTCCTTGGCGACCAGGTTCATGCCGTCCCGGATCGGGTTGACCAGGGCCACGTCGGCCAGCCGGTAGGCGGCCAGCGAGCGCGGGAAGTCGTCGTCGACGTGCAGGATCAGCGGCTTCCAGTCGGGCGTGGCGAACTCCGCGTCGATCTCGGTGGCGAGCGCCCGCACCCGGTCGGTGTAGGCCCGGTACTCGGCGAGGTCGGTGCGGGACGGGTAGGCGAAGGCGATGTGCACCACCCGGCCCCGCCACTCGGGGCGGGTGCGCAGCAGGTGCCGGTAGGCCAGGAAGCCGCGGACGATGTTCTTGCTCAGCTCGGTGCGGTCGACCCGGACGACGGTGCGGCGCTCGCCGACGGCGGCGCGCAGGGCGGCGAGCCGCTCGTCTACGTCCGGGCGGTGGGCGCGCTCGCGCAGGAAGTCGGCGTCGGCGCCGAGGCCGTGCACGCCGAGGGCGGTGGTGCGGCCGGCGTGGGTGACGGTGAGCGCCTCGCGGTCGACCGTCGCGCCGAGGAAACGCTCGCAGC
The DNA here is from genome assembly GCF_042887135.1 of Kitasatospora sp. NPDC057965. Classification (NCBI taxonomy): domain Bacteria; kingdom Bacillati; phylum Actinomycetota; class Actinomycetes; order Kitasatosporales; family Streptomycetaceae; genus Kitasatospora; species Kitasatospora sp. NPDC057965. The sequence goes on along the minus strand of NZ_JBHVPZ010000018.1, from coordinate 189,628 downwards.
AGTCGGCGAAGGCGAGTGCCCAGCGGCGGGTGAGGAAGCCGGCCCGGTCGGCGCCGAGGATGCCGGTGAGGACGGCCTCGGCGATGTCGTCGGGCAGCAGCCGCAGGTACTCGGGCGGCGCCCAGGGGGTGTGCGAGAAGTGGCCGATCCGCAGGTCGGGGCGGGCGGCGCGGAGCAGCGCCGGGACGAGCGAGAGGTGGTAGTCCTGCACCAGGACGGCGGCGCCGGGGGCGGCCTCGGTGGCGAGCGCCTCGGCGAAGGCGGTGTTGTAGGCGGTGTAGGACTGCCACTCGGCGCGGAAGCCGGCGTCGAAGGCGGGGGCGGTCGGGGTGTCCCAGAGCAGGTGGTGGACGAACCACAGGGTCGAGTTGGCGATGCCGTTGTAGGCCTGGGCGAAGGTCCGCGGGTCTATGTCGAGCATCCGGACGGCCTGCCCGCCGACGTCGTGGCCGGCCCGGTCGAGGCGGCCGTCCGGGGCCTCCCGGGCGGCCCGGCGGTCGGCGTCGGAGAGGGCGGCGCAGACCCAGACGGCGTCCGGGTCGTCGATCGCGGAGAGCCCGGAGACCAGGCCTCCGCCGCCTCTGCGGAGCGTCAGCGTGCCGTCGTCCGCGGTGCCGAAGGACACCGGCCCCCGGTTGGACGCCACCAGGACGGGGGCGGCGCCGGTCGGATTCGAACGCTCGGTCGTGTCAGGGCCCATGGTTGGTTGGTTGCCGGGGGTCCGGGGTGGCAAACCCCTCAGCGCCGGGTGGCGTACTCGGGGACGGTGTGCATCGGCGGGCGTTCGGTGGCGGTGACCGGGTGGGTGTGGGCGGTGAAGGCTCGGGTGCGCGGGTCGCGGGTGAACTGGGTGAGCCGGGGGTGGAGCAGGTCGGCGGAGGCCTTGAGCCGGTGGGTGCGGTCGAGCCGTTCCAGCGCGGTGCGGTAGATGGTGGCGGCCATCCGGCCGAGCGCCTGGCCGTCCTGGTGCCGGTGGTGGCGCACGCCGACGTCCACCTGGGCGAGCGCGTCCAGGCCGGCCGTCTCCAGCGCGTCGACCAGCAGGCCGAGTTCGACTCCGTAGCCGGTGGGGAAGGGCAGCCGTTCGAGCAGCGAGCGCCGGGCCGCGTACTCGCCGCCGAGCGGCTGGACGAAACCGGCGAGTTCCGGCCAGTGCAGGTTGAGCAGCGGGCGGGCGACCAGCTCGGTGACCCGGCCGCCGCCGGCCGGTACGACCGCCCCGTCGGTCTCCAGCGGCCGGTCGTACATCGCCTTGACCAGCTGGATGTCCGGTTCGGTGAGCAGCGGGCCGATGATGCCGGAGACCAGGGCGGGGTCGAATTCGCGCAGGTCGGCGTCCACGAAGCAGACGATCTCGCCGCGGGTGACCAGCAGCGAGCGCCAGAGCACCTCGCCCTTGCCGGGGGCGGCGGGTATCCGGGGCAGGATCGCGTCGCGGTGGACGACGGTGGCACCGGCCTCGGCGGCGACCGCGGCGGTGGCGTCGGCGGAGCCGGAGTCGACCACCACCAGCTCGTCGACCAGCGGCAGCCGCTCCATCAGCTCGCGGCGGATGACCCGGACGATCTCGCCGACGGTGGCCTCCTCGTCCAGCGCGGGCAGCACCACGCTGACCGTGCCGGCCGGGCCGAGCGCGCGCTTGGCCGCCGGCAGCGTGTGCACCGGGCGGTCGGCCGCGCTCCACGAGCGCCGGCGCAGCCAGGACGCCGTCTCGGGGAGGAGCTCGGGGGTCGGTTCGGCGGGCACGGTGCGCTCCTCGGCGGGGTCGGGTGCGGGGGTCGGGTACGGGGCCTGGTGGGACGGGGCATCTCGCGTGGCGGACGGTGCCGTTCGGGGTTGACGCCTTCGGATACAGTCTTCGTACAGCGGTCGGACCTTCGCACGCCGGGGTCACCGCTGAGCAGGACCACAACTTCACAGAGCTCATCCAGAGGGACTGAGGGAACGGCCCGTTGACGTCCCGGCAACCTTCTCGCACGGTCGGCTTCGAGCCCCGGCGGGACAGGTGCCAATTCCGGCCCGGGCGCGACCGCGTCACGGGGAAGATGAGGAGAGAGGCCTCGCCACCATGGCTATCGACACCGCCGTACCCGTCACCGTTGACCTCGGCCCCGCCGCCCAGCTGTCCTGTCGGGAGTGCGGCACCAAGTTCCCGCTCGGTCCCAGCTTCGCGTGCCTGGAGTGCTTCGGCCCGCTGGAGATCGCCTACGACTTCGGCAGCGAGGGCGCCGAGGAGCTGCGCAAGCGGATCGAGGCCGGTCCCGCGTCGATCTGGCGCTACGCGCCGCTGCTGCCGGTGCCCGCGGACGTCGCGGGCAAGCCGAACCTGAACCCGGGCTGGACCCCGCTGGTGAAGGCCGACAACCTGGGCCGCGAGCTCGGCTTCACCGCCCAGCTGCACGTCAAGGACGACTCCGGCAACCCGACCCACTCCTTCAAGGACCGCGTGGTGGCCTGCGCGATCGAGGCGGCCCGCGCGTTCGGCTACACCACGCTCTCCTGCTCCTCGACCGGCAACCTGGCCGGCGCGGTGGGCGCGGCGGCGGCCCGGGCGGGCTTCCGGTCCTGCGTGTTCATCCCGCACGACCTGGAGCAGGGCAAGGTCGTGATGGCCGGGGTGTACGGCGGCGAGCTGGTCGGCATCGAGGGCAACTACGACGACGTGAACCGGTTCTGCTCGGAGCTGATCGGCGACCCGGCCGGCGAGGGCTGGGGCTTCGTCAACGTCAACCTGCGGCCGTACTACGGCGAGGGCTCCAAGACGCTCGCCTACGAGATCTGCGAGCAGCTCGGCTGGCGGCTGCCGGAGCAGATCGTGATCCCGATCGCCTCGGGCTCGCAGCTCACCAAGATCGACAAGGGTCTGCAGGAGCTGATCAAGCTCGGCCTGGTCGAGGACCGGCCGTACCGGATCTTCGGCGCCCAGGCGGCGGGCTGCTCGCCGGTCTCGGCCGCGTTCAAGGCCGGCCACGACGTGATCCGGCCGGTCAAGCCGGACACCATCGCCAAGTCGCTGGCGATCGGCAACCCGGCCGACGGCCCGTACGTGCTGGACATCGCCCGGCGCACCGGCGGCGCGGTGGAGGACGTGACGGACGAGGAGGTCGTGGCCGCGATCCGGCTGCTGGCCCGCACCGAGGGCATCTTCGCGGAGACCGCGGGCGGCGTGACCATCGGCGTGCTCAAGAAGCTGGTCGAGACCGGGCAGCTGGACCCGTCGAAGGAGACCGTCGCGATCAACACCGGTGACGGCCTGAAGACCCTCGACGCCGTCTCCGAGGCCGGGATGACCGCCGTGATCCGGCCGAACCTGGAGTCCTTCCGGGACGCCGGCCTGGCGACCGCCTGACCCTCGCGCCACCCACGTCCCACCCGTCCCGCCCCCAGCCCCGCCCCGGCCCCGCCCGCGCGCCCGCAACGAGGAGACCCCCATGAGCGCCAACGTCCGCATCCCGACCATCCTGCGCACCTACACCGGCGGCGCCAGCGAGGTGCCCGCCGAGGGCGGCACGCTGGGCGAGGTCATCGCCGACCTGGAGAAGAACCACGCCGGGATCGCCGCGCGCATCCTGGACGACACCGGCAAGCTGCGCCGCTTCGTCAACGTCTACGTGAACGACGACGACGTGCGCTTCGCCGAGGGCCTGGCGACGGAGATCAAGGACGGCGCGAACATCTCGATCATCCCGGCGGTCGCCGGCGGCTGATCCCGCGCGCGCCCGTTCCCTCCGGGGCGGGCGCACCGTCTCCGGCTGTCCGCGGCACGGAATTCCGTGCCGCGGACAGCCGCGCGTATTTTGGCGGGAATATTTTCGGTGCCGGTCGGAGTAAAGTGTCGCTCGACCGGGAACAGAGGCCGCCCTTCCGCTCATCCGGGAACGAATCCACCGCATCGCCACCACCGCCGGTGTCCGCCCAGTGGGGCCGGTGCCGGGGTCCGGGGCCCGGGAAACATGTCAGGCCGGTGTCAGAATTCTGACCGGGATTTCTGGTAATACGTCCGCTATGTCCGGCGGGAAATGCGGCTTTCCTGGTGTTTATGTCCGTCCTGTCCCCCATGGTGCCGGGTGAATTCCCCGACATTGGGCCTGTTGCAGAGGGCGTCGATCCGGATACATTCAGCCGCGGTCGACGCAATCGCCCGTTCGCCGGATGCCGTTCGGCGACATCGGGAGGATCGCGGCGTGCACGGCCGCGCCCAGGGGGGGTTCCCCGGGCCGGCAGCCAACCAGACCCGCGCCCGCAGACCTGCGGGGGCGTGAAGGGCCAGCACAGCACTAGGGGAGTTCGGAATGGCTCAGGGCACCGTCAAGTGGTTCAACGCGGAGAAGGGCTACGGCTTCATCGCGGTCGACGGTGGTGCGGACGTCTTCGTCCACTACAGCGCGATCCAGATGGACGGCTACCGCACCCTTGAGGAGGGCCAGCGGGTCGAGTTCGAGATCTCTCAGGGGCAGAAGGGCCCGCAGGCGGACATGGTCCGCGCGGCGGTCTGACCTTTCCGACACCCAGGAGTTCGGCTCGGCCCATCGGCTGGTGCGCCTCTTGCTTCACGGCGGGCCCGTGCGACGCATGTCGCACGGGCCCGCCGTCATGTCCGCGCGGCTCGCGGATCGTCGATTGGGCTTGCACTCGCCCACCCAGAGTGCTAATCATTGGCGTTAGCACTCAGAGCTTGAGAGTGATAAGCGGACCGGGTCGGTGAGGCCCCCGGGAGCGGTAGGGGAATGGACCCCCGCACACCAGGGCCGTCCGTCGCGGGCACCCCTTGGTCCGAGCAGTCGACCGTGTCCCGGAGGACCACTTCAGATGGCCAAGATCATCGCCTTTGATGAGGAAGCTCGCCGCGGCCTTGAGCGTGGCATGAACCAGCTCGCCGACGCCGTGAAGGTCACGCTCGGCCCCAAGGGTCGCAACGTCGTTCTGGAGAAGAAGTGGGGCGCCCCCACCATCACCAACGACGGTGTCTCCATCGCCAAGGAGATCGAGCTCGAGGACCCGTACGAGAAGATCGGTGCGGAGCTCGTCAAGGAGGTCGCCAAGAAGACCGACGACGTCGCGGGTGACGGCACCACCACCGCCACCGTGCTGGCCCAGGCGCTCGTCCGCGAGGGTCTGCGCAACGTCGCCGCCGGCGCCAACCCGATGGCCCTGAAGCGCGGCATCGAGAAGGCCGTCGCGGCCGTCTCCGACCAGCTGCTGGCCCAGGCCAAGGACGTGGAGACCAAGGAGCAGATCGCCTCCACCGCCTCCATCTCCGCCGCCGACACCCAGATCGGCGAGCTGATCGCCGAGGCCATGGACAAGGTCGGCAAGGAAGGCGTCATCACCGTCGAGGAGAGCAACACCTTCGGTCTGGAGCTGGAGCTCACCGAGGGCATGCGCTTCGACAAGGGCTACATCTCGGCGTACTTCGCCACCGACCTGGAGCGTATGGAGACCTCGTTCGAGGACCCGTACATCCTGATCGCCAACTCCAAGATCGGCTCGGTCAAGGACCTGCTGCCGCTGCTGGAGAAGGTCATGCAGAGCGGCAAGCCGCTCGTCATCATCGCCGAGGACGTCGAGGGCGAGGCCCTGTCGACCCTGGTCGTGAACAAGATCCGCGGCACCTTCAAGTCCGTCGCCGTCAAGGCCCCGGGCTTCGGCGACCGCCGCAAGGCCATGCTCCAGGACATCGCCATCCTCACCGGCGGCACCGTGATCTCCGAGGAGGTCGGCCTGAAGCTGGAGAACGCGGGCGTCGACCTGCTGGGCACCGCCCGCAAGGTGGTCATCACCAAGGACGAGACCACCATCGTCGACGGTGGCGGCGACAGCGAGCAGGTCGCGGGCCGGGTGAACCAGATCCGCGCCGAGATCGAGAACAGCGACTCGGACTACGACCGCGAGAAGCTCCAGGAGCGCCTCGCCAAGCTGGCCGGCGGCGTGGCCGTCATCAAGGCCGGCGCGGCCACCGAGGTGGAGCTCAAGGAGCGCAAGCACCGCATCGAGGACGCCGTCCGCAACGCCAAGGCCGCCGTCGAGGAGGGCATCGTCGCCGGTGGTGGCGTCGCCCTGCTGCAGGCCGGTGTCGCCTTCGACAAGCTGGAGCTGGACGGCGACGAGGCCACCGGTGCCAACATCGTCAAGGTCGCGCTGGAGGCCCCGATCAAGCAGATCGCGACCAACGCCGGCCTGGAGGGTGGCGTCGTGGTGGAGAAGGTGCGCAACCTCCCCGCCGGTCACGGCCTGAACGCCGCCACCAACGAGTACGTCGACCTGGTCGCCGAGGGCATCATCGACCCGGCCAAGGTCACCCGCTCCGCGCTGCAGAACGCCGCCTCCATCGCGGCGCTCTTCCTCACCACCGAGGCCGTCATCGCCGACAAGCCGGAGAAGGCCGCCGCGGCCGCCGGCGGCGGCATGCCGGGCGGTGACATGGACTTCTGATCCGCACGGATCGGACGGTTCCTCGCTCGCACGGGCGGTTCCCCTCGGGGAGCCGCCCGTGCGGCGTTCCCGGACCTTCCTGGGAGACTGGACGGATGGCTACGACAGACGACATCGAGACGGCGCTGCACACCGCGCGGGCGCTGATCCTGGCCGACCTGACCGCGCGGGACGCCGCCGACGCCGCCGTGGTGTCGCTGGTGGAGAAGGCCGTGGCGCACCGCCGGTGGTGGCTGGAGCAGTGGCCGGACGGCACGGAGTTCGTGCTGGGCCTGGTCGCCCAGGACGTCCAGGACGCGCTGCTGGAGACCCACGGCCGCTGGCCGCTCTGCGCGGACTGCGCGGCGGACGGGGACCCGCACGCGCTGGGCGTGGAGCCGGAGCTGGGGCCGGACCCGCACTGGGTGTGCGGCAAGCGCGGTGCCGTGGTGGCGGCGGTGGGGGAGCTGGCGTAGCCCCGTCCGTCACCTCGCCGCCGTCGCGCCTCCGGGCGCGGCGGCGGCTTTTTCGTGCCGGGTGGAACCGATGGACGGCATATGTAGTCTACCGACTTATACAGTCCATCTGAATCTTTGCGGCCGAGAGCTCCACGGCCGAGAGGGAGAGCCCCATGTCCCAGCCAGATCCGACCCGGCCCGTCCTGGAACTGCGCGCGGTCACCCGGGTGCACGGCGCGGGCGCGGCCGAGGTGCGGGCGCTGCGCGGCGTCGACCTGGCCGTCCGCCCGGGCGAGTTCGTCGCCGTGATGGGGCCGTCCGGCTCCGGAAAGTCCACCCTGCTCGCCCTGGCCGGCGGCCTGGACCGGCCCAGCCGCGGACAGGTGCTGGTCGAGGGCGTCGAGCTCGGCACGCTGAGCCGGAGCGGCCTGGCCGCCGTCCGGCGCCGCTCGGTCGGCTACGTCTTCCAGGACTACAACCTCGTCCCGGCGCTGACCGCCGCCGAGAACATCGCACTGCCCCGGGAGCTGGACGGCGCTTCCGGACGGACCGCCCGCGGCGAGGCCCGGGCCGCACTGGGCGAGCTGGGCATCGCCGAGCTGGCCGACCGCTTCCCCGAGCAGCTGTCCGGCGGGCAGCAGCAGCGCGTCGCCATCGCCCGCGCCCTGGTCGGCGACCGCCGGCTGGTGCTGGCCGACGAGCCCACCGGCGCCCTCGACTCCGCCACCGGCGAGGCGGTGCTGGGCGTGCTGCGGGCGCGCTGCGACGCGGGCGCCGCCGCCATGATGGTCACCCACGACGCCCGGCACGCCGTCTGGGCCGACCGGGTGGTCGTCCTGCGCGACGGCCTGGTGGTCGAGGAGACCACCGGGCAGCAGGCCGCGCGACTGCTCGCGGAGGGCCGGCGATGAGGCTCTCCGCCCTGCGCGTCGCCCTGCGGATCGCCCGCCGCGACGCCCTGCGCGCCAAGGGCCGCAGCGTCCTGGTGGCCGCCATGGTCGCGCTTCCGGTCCTCGGCGTCGCCGGTGCCGACGTCGTCCACCGCAGTGGACAGCTCACCCCCGGCGAGCGGGTCGAGCGGCTGATGGGCGGGGCGGACGCCCTGGTCACCGCCCACCGGCCGGGCCGTTCGGTCGACCAGGGGCCGTTCGCCGAGGACGGCGTGCAGGTGCTGCAGGAGGACCGGACCGATCCGGCCTCGGTGGCGGCCGCCGCCGCGGCGGGTTCCCCCACCGGCCTGGTCGCCGGGCTGCTGCCCGCGGGCGCGCTGCTGCTGCCGGCCACTCCCGGGCCGGCGGTCAGCACCTCCACCCGGGAGGGACTGTTCACCACCTCGACCTCCGAGGCGGACCTGACCGACCGGATCTGGCAGGGCCGGCTGGACCTGGTCGAGGGGAGGGCGCCGAGCGCGCCGCACGAGGCGGCCGTCACCCGCGCCTTCCTCGCCGAGGCCGGACTGCGGATCGGTGACTCCACCACGGTCAAGGGCCTCGACACGACGCCGTTCCGGCTGACCGGCGTGGTCGAGTACCCGGGGGACCTCGACAAGGTCGAGCTGGTGGCCCGGCCCGGTGCGCTGACCGCCCCGCTGGCCGCCGCGGCCCCGCCCGCCGCGGGCGCCTCCTCCGGGCTGACCGCGGCCGGGGCGGAGGAGGCCCGCCCCGAGCGCTGGCTGGTGCGGATGCCCGGCGGCGCCGCCCTGGACTGGCCCGCCGTCCGGAAGCTCAACCGGTACGGCTTCACGGTGACCTCGCGCGCCGTGGCGCTCGACCCGCCGCCCGCGTCCGCCGTCACCTACGACCCCGGTCTGTTCCGGCTCCCCGACGCGGACAAGCGGGTCGTGGTGCTGGCCACGGTGGCCGGGATGGCGCTGCTGGAGGTCGCCCTGCTGGCTGGCCCGGCCTTCGCGGTGGGCGCCCGGCGCGCGCGCCGGCAGCTCGCCCTGATCGGCGCCGCGGGCGGCGACCGCGGCCACGTCCGCGCGGTCGTGCTCGGCTCCGGGCTGGTGCTCGGGACCGTCGGGGCGGCCGCCGGCCTGGTCGCGGGCGTCGGCCTGGTCGCCGTGCTGCGGACCTGGGCCGAGGAGGCCGGCGGCAGCCGCTTCGGACACTTCGCGATCGCGCCGCTCGACCTGCTGGCCATCGCCGCCGTGGGGGTGATCACCGCGCTGCTGGCCGCCGTGGTGCCCGCGGTCCAGGCGGCGCGCCGCGACGTGGTGGCCGGCCTCACCGGCCGGGACAGCATCGGCGCGCCGAGTCGCAGGCTTCCGCTGCTGGGCCTGGTCCTGGTCGTCGCGGGTGCGGGCCTGGCGCTCCACGGTGCCGGCGGCCAGGACGCCACCGGCCTGCCGGTGTTCCAGGGGCTCACCCGGAAGGCGCTCACCGTGCTCGCCGGGGCGGTCACCGCCGAGATCGGCTTCCTGCTCCTCACCCCGCTGCTGATCGCGGTGTCCGGCCGGCTCGCCGCCCGGCTGCCGCTCGGCCCCCGGCTGGCCCTGCGTGACTCGGCCCGCCACCGCGGCCGCACCGCGCCCGCCGTGGCCGCGGTGATGGCCGCCGTCGCCGGAGCCGTCGCCGTCGGCGTCTACACCACCGGCACCGAGGCCCAGGACCGGGCCGCCTACCGGCCGACCGCCCCGATGGGGGCGGTCGTGGTCGAGGCCCCGATGAAGCCGGACGACCCGCGGCTGCCGCGGCTGCGCGCCGCCGTCGAGCGGGACCTGCCGGACGCGGGCGCGCGCGCCGACGTCCACGGCATGCTGTACGTCTTCTGCGAGGGCTGCTCCAGTGCGGTGCGGGCCAAGGGCACGGGCGGCCGGTTCGACGACGGCGGCTCCGGGAGCCGCGCGCTGGTCGGCGACGCGACGGTGCTGCACAACCTGTTCGGGGTGAACGACCGGGCCGTCGAGGAGGCCCTGGCCGCCGGCAAGGCGATCGTCTTCGACCGCGACCGGCTGCACGACGGCCGGGCGGTGCTCACCATGATGGGCGCGGCCGGCGGCGGCCCGGTCCGGCCCGGGGAGGCGCCGCAGCCGGGCGTCAAGGAGATCGCAGTCGACGCGCTTCTGGTCGACGACCCGGACGCCGCCCGGTACGGGGGACTGCTGATGAGCCCGGAGGCGGTGCGCAAGGCCGGTCTCGCCACCGAGTCGATCGGCTCGGTGTGGCGGCCCGCGCACCCGCCCACCGCCAGGGTGCAGCAGCGCGTGGAGGCCGATCTGGCCCAGGTCGTCCCGCGGGCGACGCTGCACGTGGAGCGCGGCTTCCAGCCGAAGGACGACGTGATCGGCCTCGCGCTCGCCGGGTTCGCCGTGGTGGTGGTGCTGGGCGCGGCGGCCGTGGCCACCGGTCTCGCCGCCGCCGACTCCCTGGTCGACCGGGCCACGCTCGCCGCGGTCGGCGCGCCGCCGCGGATCCACCGGGTGCAGGCCGGCCTGCAGAGCACGTTGATCACGGGGCTCGGGGCGGCGATCGGCACGGTCAGCGGGTTCGTGCCCGCGGCGGCGCTGCTGCGCTCGCACGCGAGCGGGCGGATCGGTGAGCCGGCGGCCCCGTTCACCGCGCCGTGGGGGCTGCTGGTGATGATCACGGTGGTGCTGCCGGTGGTGGCGGGGCTGGGCGCGGCCGCGTTCACCCGCTCGCGGCTGCCGATGGCGCGCCGGGCGGGGTGACGCCGGGCGGCTCCGGGGCCGCCGGCCGGGTGGGAGCGCTCAGCCGGCGGCCTCCAACCGGGCGAGTTCGGCGGCCAGATTGGCCCGGGCGGGGGCGTCGAAGCGGGCGTGCGCGGTGGGCGTGCGGTAGAGCGCGGGGAGTGCGAGCAACTGCCGGAGCACGGCCGCGCGCCCGGCGCGGAAGTCCGGCTCGGGAACGAAGGCGTACTCCTCCCGGACGGCCGCCGCGTACGCCGCGTAGGCCTGCGGCGGGCCGCCGAGGACGGCGAGGTCGGCGTCGCACAGTACCTCGCCGTCGCGGTCGCCCGGTCCGGGGTGGTGGCTCACGGTCAGCCGGACCAGCCGGGCCACCTCCTCGATCCGGGCGGCGGGCAGCCCCGCCCCGGTCAGCGCCCGGACGGCGAGGGTGGCGCTGCGCTCCTCGTTCTCCGAGCGGTCCGGGCGGTAGACGGCGTCGTGGAACCAGGCGGCCAGCCGGACGGCGTCCGGGTCGTCGGCGTGCCCGGCGAGCGCGTCGACATGGCCCAGCACCGCGCGCAGGTGGTCGGTGGTGTGGTAGCGGCGCTGCGGCTCGGACCAACGGCGCAACAGCTCCCGGCCGGCCGGGGCCGGGTCGGAGCCGGTGCCGCAGCGGTGGAGCAGGGCGGTCCAGGCGGCGAGCAGGTCCTCGGGGGCGGCGGCGGGGGTGGCGCCGGGCGCGGGAGCGTCGGGCACGGTGGCGTCGGGCACGGTGGCGTCGGGCATGGGGCCAGTCTGCTGCCCGGTGACCGCCCGAATGATCGATTCCACTGGACCTTATATGCCGGTGACCTGTATATGTAGCTCCATGACAGAACGGGCCATGCAGGAACCGACACTGCTCCTCCTCACCGCGCTGGCCGACGCCCCGAGGCACGGCTACGCGCTGATCCAGGAGATCGCCGCCATCTCGGACGGCCGGGTCAAGATGCGCACCGGCACGCTGTACGGCGCGCTCGACCGGCTGCTCCAGCAGGGACTCATCGAGGTCGCGGCCGAGGAGATCGTCGACGGCCGCGCCCGGCGCACCTACGCCCTCACCGAAGCCGGCCGCGGCGCCCTGGCCACCGAGGCGGAGCGGCTGCGCGCCGTCGCCACCGAGGCCGAGCGGCGGCTGGCCGCCGTCCGCCCGGCCGCCGGCCGGCCTTCCGGCGGGACCGCCAGGCCCGCGTTCACCTTCGCCAAGGCCAGGGGGGCCCTCGCATGACGACGCAGACCTTTCCCGGGACGGTCGCGGACCCGGTGGCGTTGCGCGCCGCACTCCGGCTCTACCCGGCCCGCTACCGGCGCGAGCGCGGCGCCGAACTCTCCGCCGTCTTCGCCGACAGCACGGCCAGGGCGGGGAGGCTGGCCACCGCCCGGGAGGCCCTCGACCTCGGGGCGTACGGCCTGCGGATGCGCACCGGCCTGACCTCCTCCTCGCTCGCCGGGCGGCTGCTCGCGCTGGCCGCGCCGCTGATCGCCGGCGGGATCGCGGGGGTCGGCCTGACCCGGGGCCTCTACGACGCGCTGTTCAACCCCGGCTGGCACTCCAACTGGGACCTGCCGGACCACCTCAACCAGGTGCCCCACTACCTCTGGTACCTCGGCCAGGTGTTCGTGCCGCTGCTGCTGGTCGCCGCCGTCGCGGTGGGCCGGTGGCGGCTCGCCAGGGCGGCGGCGCTCGCCGTGGCGTCCGTCGGCGCGCTGGGGGTGCTGCTGTCGGCGGCGACCATGCAGGGAAGCTGGCTGGTCTTCGAGGAGTCCTGCGAGGCGGCGCCGCAGCTGTTCGCCGGACTGCTCTTCGCGCTCGCGCCGCAGGAGCTGCTGGAGCGGCCGAGCGGACGCGGGCTGGCCGTGCTGCCGGCCGCACTGGCCGGCGGCGGACTCCTGCTGGTGGCACAGGACTTCTACAGCTCCTTCGTCCTGCTGGACGGCAACACGGCCGCGGTGCTGCTGCTCGTCCCGGCGGGCGCGCTGCTCTTCGCGGCGCGGGAGCACCTGGCCCCGGCGGCGATCGGTCTCGCGGTGCTGCCGCTGACCTTCCTGTTCAGCGTGTTCCGGCTCTGGCAGGCGCTCGGCGGGATGTGGCGGCTGCTCCCGGTGGCGGGCGCGGTGCTGCTGGCGCTGCTGGCGGCCGGGTGGCTGCTGCGGCGGGACGCCGGTGGGACGGGGGGCGGCCGGAGCCTCGCGTAGGGCTGTGCGGGCGGCCGGACGGCCGGGTCGGGGGACCCGGGCGTCCGGCCGTTCCGTGCTTTCCGGGGGCGCGTGTTGTCCGGCCAAGTGGCCGCACGGGGCTCGCCGGGGGCGGACCGATGTGGCAGGCTGTCTCATATGTCTAGACCAATTTTCGAAGTCATCGCGCTGACCCCCCAGGACGCCCGGGCCGCCGAGTCGGGCGGCGCCGACCGGCTCGAACTGGTCACCGACATGGCCGCCGACGGACTCACCCCGTCGGTCGAGGACTTCGCCAGGATCCGCGCCGCCGTCGAACTGCCGCTGCGCGTCATGCTCCGCATCCGGGACGGCTTCGCGCCCGGCGACCTGGACGAGCTGCGCGCCCGCGCCGCCGCGCTCCGGGCCGAGGGTGCCGACGAGTTCGTCTTCGGCTTCCTCGACGCCGAGGGCGGGGTCGACCTGGCCGCCACCGAGGCCGTCGCCGAGGCGGTGGCCGGCTGCCGCTGGACCTTCCACCGGGCGATCGACCACAGTGCCGACCGGGCCGCCGTCCGCGCCGCCGTCGGCGCGCTTCCCGGGCTGGACACCTTCCTCACCTCCGGCGCGGCCGGCGGGGTGGACGCCGGCCGGGACGTCCTGCTGGCCGAGCTGGCCCGGGCCGGCGAGCCCGGCCACACCCAGCGGATCCTGATCGGCGGCGGCCTGCGGGCCGAGCACCTGCCGGAGCTCCGGGCCGCCGGGTTCGACGCGTTCCACGTCGGCGGCGCGGTCCGGGTGGACGGCTGGCAGTCGTCGGTGGACGCGGCCAAGGTCGCCGAGTGGCGCGGGATGATCGACGGCTGAAGGCCGTCGGGCGCCGGGGCCGGGTGGTTGAAGGCCGTCGGGTACCGGGGCCGGCCCGCCGTGACGACGGGCCGGCCCCGCCCGTTCAGCCCAGCTGCTCCGGCAGCGGCTCGGTGTGCAGCACCTCCAGGCCGGAGACCGCACGGGTCAGCGCCACGTACAGCCGACGCAGCCCGGTCCGCTCGTCCGGCTCGCCCGCGACCACCGCGGCCGGCTCGTCCAGCACCACGTAGTCGTACTCCAGGCCCTTCGCCAGGGACGCCGGGACGAGCGTCAGCCGGGCCTCGGCACTGGTCTCGGTGCCGGGCGCGAGGTGCGCCAGCCCGGCCTGCGTCAACGCCTCCGCCAGCTCCGGGACGCGCGCGTCGGCCGCGATCAGACCGGTCGACCCCTCCCGCTCCAGCGCCCGCCGGCAGGCCGCGACCACGGCCTCCGTCCGCTCCTCCTCGGCAATGTGACGGATCATCAGGGATCCCGGCGCCTCGCGCACCGAGCTGGCCGGGTTCAGTCCGGGGGCGATCGACGGCAGCAGCCGGGAGGCGTACGCGATGACCTCCTCCGGCACCCGGAAGCCCTTGGTCAGCTCCTCGATGTGGGCGGCCGGCTTGCCCAGGTGGTGCAGTGCCTCCGGCCAACTCGCCGTCGCCCAGGGGGTGGTGCCCTGGGCGAGGTCGCCCAGCACGGTCGCCGAGCCGGTGGTGCAGCGGCGGCCGACCGCGCGGTACTGCATCGGCGAGAGGTCCTGCGCCTCGTCCAGCACCACGTGCCCGAGCGAGGCGGTGCGCCGCACCAGGTCCGTGGCCTCGTCGACGAGGACGGCGTCGGCGGCGGTCCAGCGGGCGGTCTTCACCGAGCGGCCCGGCTTGGGCCACCGCACGGCCGCCTGCTCCTCGGCGCTCAGCACGCCCTCCGCGCAGGCGGCCAGGAACTCCGGGTCGGAGAGCAGCCGCAGCACCAGCTTGGCCGGGTCGACCGCCGGCCAGCAGGCCTTGACCACCGCCTTCACGGCGGTGTTGCGGGCCACCGCGTCCTGCACCCGGTCGTCCGGGGCCTCGCCGCCCTGCTCCATCTTCAGCAGCACGGCGTGCGCGATCCGCTGCGGCAGTGCCTCCGCGGCCGCCCCGTAGCGGATCTCCCGGCTCTTCAACTCCTCGATGATCCCGGTCAGTTCGTGGACCGGGACGCGCCAGCGGCGGGATCCGCGGATCACCACGCACGGCTCGGTGGGCAGCGCGATGCCGGAGCGGACCGCCCGGCGCAGCACCTCCGCCATCCGGGCGTCGCCCTTCAGCCGGGCCGCCTCGGGGGAGTCCTCGCCGCGCACCTCGACGTGCCCGACCAGCTGCTGCACGGTGGCCTGCGCGACGTCCAACTCGCCCAGCGCGGGCAGCACCTGCTCGATGTAGGAGAGGAAGGCGTTGTTCGGGCCGATCACCAGGGTGCCCGTGCGGGCCAGCCGCTCGCGGTGCGCGTACAGCAGGTACGCCACGCGGTGCAGGCCGACGGCTGTCTTCCCGGTGCCGGGGGCGCCCTGCACGCAGAGGGTGCCGGAGATGTCGGCGCGGACGATCTCGTCCTGCTCCGGCTGGATGGTCGCCACGATGTCGCGCATCGGGCCGACGCGCGGCTTCTCGATCTCGGCCGCCAGCAGGGCGGAGGCGCTGTCGTCCTCGGCGGGGTCGGAGAGGTGCTCGTCCTCGTAGGCGGTGAGCTCGCCGCCGGTGTAGCCGAAGCGCCGGCGGCGCTCGACGTCCAGCGGCTCGGTGCGGCTGGCCCGGTAGAACGGCTGGGAGACCGGCGCGCGCCAGTCGATCACCATCGGGTCGCCGTCGGCGTCGTGCACGTGCCGGCGGCCGATGTAGAAGCTCTCCCCGCCCGACCCTTCGCTCAGCTCCTCGCTGATCGCGTGCAGGTAGTCGAGCCGGCCGAAGAACAGCGGGGTGTGCGAGAGGTCGGCCAGGGCGGCGATCCTGGCCTCGATCTGGTTCTGCAGCACCAGGGCGGTGACCCAGGTGCCGGTGACGTCGCGGATGTCCAGGGACTCGACGTCCTCGCGCATCGCGCGCAGCGCGGCCCTGGACGCGGCCAGGTGGTCGCGTTCACGCTGCAGGGGGTCGGTGGTGGGGGTGGCGGGCACAGCGAACCTTTCCGGCTGCCCCGGAGACGGGCGCAGCGGATCGTAGGAGCTCACAGTGGATACCGGCCGGTTGCCGAACGGCCGGCACCTCCCCCGGCTGCCTGCGCGACTACAGCAGGTACCACGGTTCGGGAGGGGGCAGACGGACGATCCTAGCCGCGTCCGCCCCTCCGATCCACCCCTGCCCCCGCGGTTACAGGACGTCGTCCGCGTCGATGATGCGGTAGGCGTAGCCCTGCTCGGCGAGGAAGCGCTGGCGGTGGGCGGCGAAGTCCTGGTCGACGGTGTCCCGGGCGACCACGGAGTAGAAGTGGGCGGCGTGGCCGTCCGCCTTGGGACGCAGGACCCGGCCGAGGCGCTGGGCCTCCTCCTGCCGGGAGCCGAAGGTCCCGGAGACCTGGATGGCGACGGTCGCCTCCGGCAGGTCGATGGAGAAGTTGGCGACCTTGGAGACGACCAGGACGCCGATCTCCTTGTTGCGGAAGGCGTCGAACAGCTTCTCCCGCTGGGCGTTGCTGGTCTCGCCCTTGATCACCGGGGCGTCCAGGGCCTCGCCGAGTTCGTCCAGCTGGTCGATGTACTGGCCGATGATCAGCGTCTGGTCCTTCTCGTGCTTCTTGACCAGGGCCTCCACCACCCGGCGCTTGGTCGCGGTGGTCGCGCAGAAGCGGTACCGCTCCTCGGGCTCCGCGGTCGCGTAGGCGAGCCGCTCGGAGTCGGTGAGGGTGACCCGGACCTCGCAGCAGTCGGCGGGCGCGATGTAGCCCTGCGCCTCGATCTCCTTCCACGGCGCGTCGAAGCGCTTCGGGCCGATCAGGCTGAACACGTCGCCCTCGCGGCCGTCCTCGCGCACCAGGGTGGCGGTCAGGCCGAGCCGGCGGCGGGCCTGGAGGTCCGCGGTGAACTTGAACACCGGGGCCGGCAGCAGGTGGACCTCGTCGTAGACGACCAGGCCCCAGTTGCGGGCGTCGAAGAGCTCCAGGTGGGCGTAGACGCCCTTCCGCTTGGTGGTCATCACCTGGTAGGTCGCGATGGTGACCGGGCGGATCTCCTTCCGGGTGCCGCTGTACTCGCCGATCTCGTCCTCGGTGAGCGAGGTCCGCTTGACCAGCTCGTGCTTCCACTGGCGGGCCGAGACGGTGTTGGTGACCAGGATCAGCGTGGTCGACTTGGCGTGCGCCATCGCCGCCGCGCCGACCAGCGTCTTGCCGGCGCCGCAGGGCAGCACGACGACGCCCGAGCCGCCGTGCCAGAACCCCTCCACCGCCTGTGCCTGGTAGGGGCGCAGGCTCCAGCCGTCCTCCTCCAGGTCGATCGGGTGCGCCTCGCCGTCCACGTAGCCGGCGAAGTCCTCGGCGGGCCAGCCGAGCTTCAGCAGCACCTGCTTGATCTGGCCGCGCTCGGACGGGTGCACCACCACGGTGTCCGGGTCGACCCGGGCGCCGACCAGCGGGACGATCTTCTTGGAGCGCAGCACCTCCTCCAGCACCGGCCGGTCGGTGGTGGTGAGCACCAGGCCGTGGGTCGGGTGCTTGAGCAGCTTCAGCCGTCCGTACCGGGCCATCGTGTCGGCCACGTCGACCAGCAGCGCGTGCGGCACCGGGTAGCGCGAGTACGTCACCAGGGCGTCCACGACCTGCTCGGCGTCGTGGCCCGCGGCCCGCGCGTTCCACAGCCCGAGCGGCGTCACCCGGTACGTGTGCACGTGCTCGGGCGCCCGCTCCAGCTCCGCGAACGGCGCGATGGCCCGGCGGCAGTCGCCGGCCCCGGGGTGGTCGATCTCCAGGAGAAGAGTTTTGTCGCTCTGGACGATGAGCGGTCCGTCGTTCACGCGGGGGAGCCCTCCACTGGCTGACAGGTAGGTCGGGTCTGCGGGTCCTTCGGGACGCCGACCCTCCAGTGTCGCGCATCCGGCCGGGTGGGCGGGACCGCTCGGCTCGGGACGGCTACTTCCACTCGTGGTAGGTGGCGGTGGACTTGCCGTCGGCGGCGGCCTCGTACTCGAAGAGGCCGACGACGTGGTTGAGGCGTTCGAGCCCCGGTGAGACGGTGTGGAAGAAGAGGGAGCCGCGCCAACTGGTGCCGCCGCTCTCGGTGAAGTGGCCGATGCCGCTGCCGTGCCAGACGACGCTCTGGCCGTCGGCCGTCATGTCGACGCCCTGGCCCTCGCCGTGCAGGGTGCCGTCGGCGCGCAATTCGGACTCGTAGGTGCCGAAGCCGGTGACGGCGGTGCCGTAGTAGCTGCCGCTGCCCTCGAACGAGACCTCGACGACGACGTGGCCTTCCCCGGCGTCGAGGACGCGCCGGCCGATGATCCGGCCCTGCATGTCGCCTATGAGATCGCCGAGCATGATGACTCCTTTCGTCACCCCCCGCATTCCGGACTACGCCGGTGGGGGCGGGGCGTCAACCGGCGGTACGCGCGGTGCGGAGGGGGTGGCGCGGGGTGACCGGCGGCGGGGTGGCTCGTTGGGGAGGGCATGAACAAGTCGAAGCGCGTCCTCACCGCCCTCGCCCTCGTCGGTACGGCCTTCGCCGCGACCGCCACCACCGCCACCTCCGCGCACGCGATCGCGGGCATCGGGGAGGGGCCGGGCGGGCTGCTGGCCTCGCCCGGGTTCCTGCTCGCCGACCTGACCGGGGCCACCTCCGTGATGCCGGTCGGGCAGGGCGACCTCGCCGCCATGGCGGAGAAGGCGATGAAGGAGAAGCAGGCGGAGCAGGACGCCAAGCAGCAGGGGCACTGAGCGCCCGGGGCCCGCTACTCGTCGAGCTCGGCGACGCCGGTGATCCGGTGCAGCGCGAAGGTGCGCAGTTCGCCGTCGTGGTGGTCGAAGGCGGTGACGTAGCCGCCCTCGACCTTGACCGGGTCGATGATCCGCTGGCTGGCGAGGCCCTCCGCGTTGAGGTAGCCGATCCACATCCGCTCGCCGAGCAGGACCGCGGTCTGCAGCGCCGCGAGGGTCTCGGCGGCGGCCGTGCGCGGGAGTTGGCGCCCGGCCGGGGCGGTGGGCTCGCGCCGGGCGGCCGTCGCGGCCCGGTCCCCGGCCCGGATCGCCTTGAGGGCGGCGGCCAGCAGGGTGTCGTCCGGCGCGGGCGGGCCGTCCGGGACGGGCACCGGGGCCGCGCGCGGCGGGGTGCGGTGGCTGTCCGGACGGGTGACCAGCACATCGCCCTCGGCGGACTCGGCGGCCGGCGCGTACCCCATCGCGCGCAGGCCGGCGAGCAGCACGTCGGGTGCCGCCTGGGCGGCCAGCACGGTGGGCGCGAGCAGCCGCAGCCGCAGGTCGGCGGCGCGGCGGTCGGCCAGGATCTCGTTCAGCAGGGCCGGGTCGTCGCAGCGCAGGTAGGACGAGGCGGCGCCGACCCGCAGCAGGCCGTGCCGGCGGGCGACGTCGTCGATCAGGTAGGCGAGTGGCTGCGGGACGGGCGTGCGGGAGTGCTGCTCCAGGAAGGACCGCAGGTCGGCGGCGGTGCGGCCGGCGTCGAGGGCGCGGCGCACCGACCCGGGGGTGAACCGGTAGACGGTCGCGCCGCCCTTGGACTCGATGTCGGCGCAGAGCGCGAGCGCCTGGGCGAGCGGGGTGAGCAGCGGGCCGGGGGCGATCGCGGTGAGGTCCGGCTGCAGGATGACGTGGTCGAGCGGCTGCGGCAGCAGCGGGGCGAGCACGGCGGCCGGGTCGTGCTCGCCGGTGAGCAGGGCGCGGGCGGGCGCGGCGAGCGCCCCGCGGCCGGTGACGCCGAGCAGTTCGGCCTCGGCGAGGGTCCAGGCGACCAGTTGGTCGCGCAGGTCGCCGCCGCCGTCGGGGGCGCTCGGCCCGCCGCGCAGCGGGCGCTGCCAACGCAGCGTGGGCAGCAGGTCCTCGGCGGCGGCCGGGGTGCCGGGCGGGAGTTCGGCGAGCAGGGCGAGGGCGGCGCGGCGCACCGACGGGGCGAGCGTGCGGTCCAGCTCCGGGCCGAGCGCGGCGCGCTGCCGGCCCTTGCCGTCGGGGGTGCCGGCGAGCGCCGCGACGCGGGTGGCGGCGAGCCAGGCGCGGGCGAGCACGGTCCACCGCTCGGCGGTGTCCAGCCGCAGCCACTCGTCGTACCCCGGGGTCGGCGCCCAGCGCTCGTCGACCTCGCCGTCCGGGGCCAGCAGGCCGGCGGTGTAGGCGAGTTCGAGCCAGAACGCGGCGACCGGCTCGGTGCTCTCCAGGGCCTGGGCGGTGCGCTTGAGGTCGCGCACACCGAGGCCGCCGGCGCGCAGGGTGGGCGGCGGGGTGAGGCCCCAGAGGTCGAGGAGTTCCTCGACGGTCCGCACCGCGGTGTGCGCCTGCCCGGCCGCGGCGGCGTCCACCACCTTGGGGTCGCGCGACGCGGTGGCGGGCGCCGGCTCGGGCTGGACCGGTTCGACGGTGCGGTGCGAGCGGCCGCCGCGCAGGTGGAGGGCGAGTTCGCGGGGCAGTACGACGCTGCCCGGGCTGCTGGGCAGCAGCAGGCCGCGGGCCAGCAGCCACTCGACCGGGCTCTGCGCGTCCTCGGCGGTGACCGGGCGGGTGGCGTCCGGGACGGTGCCGGTGGGCGGACCCCAGACCAGCCGGTCGAGCAGCCGCAGGGCGGGCTCGGGGGCGGTGGCGAGCAGTTCCTCGCAGCGGGCGCGATCGGTGAGCAGCGCGGTGAACGCGGCGACGGCGGTGACCGGGTCGGACGTCGCGGGCTGTCCGGCGGCGGCGAGCAGCTGCTGGAGGCGGGCCGGCGACATTCCGGTGGTGGCCTCGGCGAAGGTCGGGCCGAGGCCGGTGCGGCCGGGGTTCTGGGCGGTCGGGGCGAGCGCCTCGCGGGCGGCGATGACCAGGCGCAGACCGTTGTCCGGCCCCCAGAGCAGGGCGCGGTCGCGCAGCGTGGCCAGGGCGCGGGGGAGCGCGGCGGCGACGGCGGACCGGTCGGCGGCGCTCAGCGGGGTGGCGCCGGGGTGCGGCTTCACCTTGGTCGGCCCGGCCAGCAGGGTGCGGACGGCGGCGGGCGGGGTGCCGTCGGGGAGGGCGGCGAGCGCCTCGGCGACCTGGAGGGTGAACCGGTCCAGCCGCTCCAGCGCGCGCAGCGCGGAGGCGCGGGAGGAGAGCCGGGCGGTGAGCTGGGTGAGGTCGCCGGGCACGGGGTTGAGCAGGTCGGGGCGGGACCGGAGCAGGGCGGCGAGGTCGTCGTCGGGGCGGGCGCGCAGCTCCTCGGCGAGGGTGCGGGGGCCGGCGGCGGACTTGGCCTGGCGTTGGTGGCCCTGCTGTGTGGTCATTCGACCTAGGTTAGTCGGGCGGTGGCCGGGTGGGAGGGTCCCGGCGTCGGCGGAGCGGCCGGTGCGGTGGGGCGCGCCGGGGCGCCGGGGCTCGCGTGGCAGGCGGCGGGTGGGTACCGTCACGGTCGGCGGGGATGACGCCGCGTCCGGACGCGTGTCGGGTCCGGTTCGGTACGGGCAGGGCGGGGTGTGCGATGTCGGACGGCGAGTGGTGGCGCAAGCAGGGGCCCTGGAGCGAGCCGCCGGCTGCCCCGGGGCCCGCGGGCCCGGGCGGGGGTGGTGAGGGGGACAGCGTGTATGCGCGGCAACCGGAGCCCGCCGCGCCGCCGCGCCCCCCGGTGCCGCCGCGCCCTGCCGGGGCACCGCCCGCGCCGGCGTCCGCGCCGTCCTCCGCGCCGGAGGGAGCGCCCGGCGCGTTCCTGCCGCCCCCCGTACGGTCCCCGCGGCCGTCGGGGCCTTCGACGTCCGCGACGCCTTCGCGGCCTTCGCGATCGGCACCGTCCGGGCGGGGAGACGGCTCGCCGTGGATCGCGAAGCCGGGCGAGGCGGCCCCCGCCGACCCCGAGGCGCTGCCACCCGCCTACCGCGCCGTGAACACGGGCGACTGGGACTACGTGAGCATCGACTTCGGCGACGGCCCGGTCGCGTCCAACCGGCCGATCCCCGAGCAGCGGACCGCCCCCGAGGAGGAGACCGGGCCCGGGCCGGCGGGCGAGGACGCCGCGCCGGGCGGGACCGCGGCGACCGAGCCGCCCGGCGCCGACGTCCCGGGGGAGGCGGACCAGGGGAAGGGGAAGGGCCGGGCGAAGAAGGCCAAGGGCCGCAAGGGCCGGGCGGCCAAGGCCGGAGCCGCCCCCGACGTCCCCGCGGCCCCCGAGACCCCGGACGGCGCCGCCAAGGCCGGGGCGTCCGCCGTCCGCCGCCCCTCACCGCTGCTGCTGCTCTCCGCCGCCGTACTGATCGGCGGCGCCGTCACCGGACAGCTGATCGCCATGCTGATCGGCTGGGCCCTCGGCTACCTCTCCCGCCACCTGTCCGACCTCACCCGCAAGGTGGCCGTGTTCGGGATCCCGCTGATGACGATCAGCGGCAGTTCGCTCTTCGTCTGGGGCCGCGCCCAGGGCCGCTGGGGCACCGCCCTGAACCCCGGCGAGCAGGTCAACCAGGTGGTGTGGGACTCCGCGCCCGGCGTGCTGCGGGTGGCGGCCGTGCTGTCGGCGGTCTTCCTGCTCCTGATGTCGCTGCGCCGGCGCAGCGGCTGAGCGGCCGGCGCGGCGGCCGAGCGTCCGGCGCCGGGCGGCAACTCCCGTGCGGCGGGTCGGAGAAGCGGGAAATCGTCGCCTTCCGTTCATGGTCGGCCGTACGACGTTCTGATGGAATGTCGGCCTGGTGTCCCCGATGCCGCTCAGCTGTCGCAGGAGGTCTCCCGTGCCACCGTCCTCGTCGTCCTCGTCGTTCTCGTCGCCGTCGTCCGCGTCCGCGTCGTCCGTTCCGCCCCGGCCCCGGTCCGCCGCGCTCAGCCGGCGCGGACTGCTGGTCGGCGCGGCCGTCGCCGCGGGCGTCCAGGCACTCAACATCCGTACCGCGCACGCGGAACCGGTTCGCCGCGACCCGTTCCTCCTCGGCGTGGCCAGCGGCGATCCGCTGCCCGACGCGGTGGTCCTGTGGACCCGCCTGGTCGCCGACCCGTTCGACGCCGCGTCCATGGGCACCCGCACCGTGCCGGTCTCCTGGGAGGTCGCGGCCGACCCGGGCTTCCGCCGGGTCGTCCGGCGCGGCGTCGCCGCCGCCGAGGCCGAGCGCGCGCACAGCGTCCACGTCGACGTCCGCGGACTCCAGCCCGGCCGCGACTACTGGTACCGCTTCCGGGCCGGCCGCCACCTCAGCCCGGCCGCCCGGACCCGCACCGCCCCGGCCGCCGGCGCCCACCCCGGCCGGCTCCGTCTCGGCGTGGTCAACTGCCAGGATTGGCAGCACGGTTACTGGCCCGCGTACACCGCCCTGGCCGCCGAGGACCTCGACGCCGTGGTGCACCTCGGCGACTACATCTACGAGACCGACCCGAGCAGCGCCTTCCCCGACCGCCTGCACACCGCCCCGCAGACCCCGGGCCTCAACCAGCTGATCACCCTCGCCGACTACCGGGCCCGGCACGCGCAGTACAAGACCGACCCGGCGCTGCAGGCCGCGCACGCCGCCTTCCCCTGGATCGTCACCTGGGACGACCACGAGGTCGAGAACAACTACGCCGGCCTGGTCGACGAGATCGACGACACCGGCGCCGCCCACCAGGACACCGCCGCCATGGCCCGCGAGCGCGCCGCCGCCTACCAGGCGTACTACGAGCACATGCCGCTGCGGAACCCCTACCGCAACGGCTCCCCGGACTACCGGCTGTACCGCCGCTTCGACTTCGGCGACCTGCTGCGCCTCAACGTGCTCGACACCCGCCAGTACCGCACCGACCAGCCGGGCGGCCACAGCCAGGACTTCGGCCCCGTCGCGGACGGCCTGGGCAACACCGCCGGCAACCTGACCGGCGCCGAGCAGGAGGAGTGGCTGCACCGCGGCCTGAGCGACTCCCGGGCCCGGTGGAACGTCATCGCCCAGCAGGTGATGATGAGTCAGATCCGCTTCCCGAACTTCCTGGACCCGTCCCACCCGCTGCCGCCGCTCGCCAACCTCGACCAGTGGGACGGCTACGACCCGGCCCGCGCCCGGCTGCTGCGCTTCCTGCGGGACGCCGCCGTGGCCAACCCGGTGGTGCTCGCCGGGGACATCCACTCCTCCTGGTTCAGCGACCTGCGGATCGAGCGCGACGACCTCGCCGCCGCCCCGGTCGCCGTCGAGTTCACCGCCACCAGCGTCAGCTCGGAGTTCCCGGCCGCCTTCGACGGGCCGCTCAAGGCGCTCAACCCCTCGCTCAACCCGCACGTGCGGTACTTCGAGGGCCTGAGCCGCGGCTACCTGCGCCTGGATGTGGACCGGGAGCGGTGGCTGACCGACGCCCGGACCGTCGACAGCATCGCCGTGCGCGAGTCGCCGGTGCGGACCTCCGCCTCCTGGGCCGTGGTGGCCGGCGAGCCGGGCCTGGTCCCCGCCTGACCATCGTTCCCGGCCTGCCCGGCGCTCCCCGTCCGACGGCCGTTCCCGGCCTGCCGTCAACTGCCCCGTCGGGCCCGCCCGTCCGGCAGAATCGGCGGCATGCTGAGAATCGGTTCCGTGGTCCTCGGGGTGGCGGACGTCCGCCGGGCGGCGACGTTCTGGGGCGAGGCCCTGGGGTACGTCCCCCGGGACGGCTCGCTGGAGGACGACTGGGTGGTGCTCGTCCCGGCGGACGGCGCGGCCGGTGTGCAGGTGGCGCTCGGCCGGAGCGCCACCCCGCCGCAGCGCCACCCACGCGTCCACCTGGACCTCTACGCGACGGACGCGGCCGACCAGGCGGCCGAGGTGGAGCGGCTGATCGGCCTCGGCGCACGGCGGGCCGACTGGGACCTCTACCCGCCGGACCCGGACTTCGTGGTCGTCGAGGACCCGGACGGCAACCGCTTCTGCGTGATCGACGCCAGCCGAACCTAGCCGTCACGACGACGGCGGCGGTTGCGGCGGAGGCGGCGGAGGTCGCGTGGGTGGTGGCCGCGGTGCTGTCCTTGCCGGCGCTGGTGCTCGTGCCCGTGTTCGTCCCGGTGGGCGGCGCGGGTCTCCATGCCGCTGCGCACCGTCCGGCTCAGCGCGCCGGCCGCCGCCGCCAGGAAGACGAAGTTGTAGGCGATCTGCAGCAGCACCACCAGCCGGGGCCCCTGCCCGGCCGCGGTGATGTCGCCGTAGCCGATGGTCGCCATCGTGACGACCGTGAAGTACAGCGAGTCGAGCCGGGTCTCCAGCCCGACGAACTCGCCCTGGCGGTCGGCCAGTACGTAGTAGGTGGCGGCGAAGACGGTCAGCGAGAGACAGATCAGGAAGGCCAGCCAGACCCCGGGGTGGCGGCCCGTGCCGCGGACGGTGTCGACGATCCGGGCCAGCAGCAGCCCGGTCAGGCCGGTCAGCACCACCCCGAAGAGCACCCAGCTCAGTCCCGGGCGGTCCTGGCCGAGGAGGCGCAGCGGAAGGGTGAAGTAGCCGAGCATCAGCAGGGTGAACGAACCGAGCAGCAGGGCCCAGGCCCGCGGGTCGGGGCTGTCCCGGGGCGGGGGCGTCGGCGGTTGCTGCCCGGCCATCCCGGTCAGCCCGCCCCGGCCGGGGTGCCGTCGGGCTCGTCCAGGAACTCCAGCACCGCCAGGACCGCCACCAGCGCCAGCGCCAGACAGAGCGTCACCAGGACCGTCGGATAGCTCCACAGCACGAACGTCAGCGCCGCGCCCGCCACCGCCGCCCAGCCCAGCCAGGCCTTCCACCGGTGCACGAACCGGCCCACCGGCCCCAGCCGCAGCCCGGCCCGTTGGGCGGCGCGCCGCACCGCCCCGAGTCCGGACGCCCACAGGCCCCGGACCGTCCCGGCCCACCGCCCCCGGCCGCCGATCCAGGCGCCCAGCGCCACCAGCAGCCCGAGTGCGACCACCACCCGGACCGCCGAGCGCAGGTAGCGCACCAGGGTGTCGTACACCGCCTGGGCCGCCGCCAGGTCGACCCCGGCCGCCAGCCGGTCCAGGTACACGGCGCGGAAGACAGACAGCCCGGTCCCCAGTAGCAGCGCCCCGCCCGCCATGCCCAGGGCGACCGTGACGACGGCCCGGCGGCGCCGGCCGGCCAGCAGCACACCGCCGGCCGCGCAGGCCACCGTCAGCACCGGGAGCCAGAACCCGGCCAGGTCCAGCAGCCGGAAGCCGGTCCGGATCCTGGGGATCGCGTCCGACTGCACCAGCGTGTACTGGGTGTGCACCTCGGGGATCCGGGCGGCGATCGACAGGCCGTTGTCGACCAGCCGGGTCTTCACCCGGTCGATCAGCGGCGCGAGGTCGAGCACCACGGTGTCGTTCCTGATCTCGACGGCCCCGCCGCCCTGGCCGGTCAGCATCTTCTCGACGGCGGCGTGGGCCTCCCGGTTGACGTCGGTCCAGATCGTGGCGAAGGCGTCGCTCCGCACCACCCGCAGGACCTGGTCGTGCACGAAGCCGGTGATCCCGTCGGTGAGCGCCTGGCCGATGCTGCCGAGCAGGGTGTTCAGCAGCGGGCGGTCCGCCGGGGCGACCTCGGTGAGCAGCGAGTCGACCGGGAGGTAGGTGACCAGCTCGGCGGTCACCCGGTCGGCGACGGCCGTCTGGACGGCCGGGTCGGCGGCCAGCGGCGCCATGGTGGCGACGTACCGGTCGGTGTCGGTGATCTGCGACCTGGTCCAGACGGCGGCGATGCTCAGCGGCGTCAGCACGCAGGCGAGCAGGACCAGCAGGACGGCGAAGGCGGAGCGGGCCCGGTGGCGCCGGGGCGGGGCGGCGGCCGTGCGGGCCTCGACGGCGCCGAGGCGGGCGCGCAGCTCGGCGAGCTCGTCGGGGCGGTCGCCGCCGGGCCCGTTGGTCGCCATGCCTCAGCTCCGTTCCTCCGGTCGTGCACACCAGGAGATAACGGATCAAAAGGGACGGCCAGTCGAGCCCGGGAGCCGGGCGAGCGGGTGGCCGGGCGGGTGGCAGGGCGAGTGGCCGGGTGGCCGGACACGACGAAGCCCCCGCCGCGGGGCGGGGGCTTCGGCCGGGATCGGGCCGCCGGGTGTCAGGCGGTGGTGGTGGACCGCGGCTGGTCGGTGGCCTTGGTCACGTTGGTCGGGTTCACGGCCTGGCGGGGCTGCTCGGCCGCCGGCTGCGCCGGGGCGGCGGTGCTCTGAGCGGTGCCCTGGGCGGCGTCGGCGGCGGGAGTGTCGTCCTCGCGCATCGCCTTCGTCTCCGCCTTGAGGATCCGCATCGACTTGCCGAGGCCGCGGGCCATCTCCGGCAGCTTCTTCGACCCGAACAGCAGGATCACGACAGCCAGCACCACGAGCACGTGCCAGGGCTCAAGACCGTTACGCAGCATCCCTGGCCACCGGTCCCTTCTCGTCTAGTGTCATACGTCACAGTTGGGCAAAGCGCCCGTCCTGGCCAGTATGCCTGCCCGTGGCGGCGAACGTATACACCGGCCGGGAAACGCTGGTCAAAAACCAGATGTTGCGCGGCCGGACGGCACGTCGGGGCACCGAGCCCGCCCGGAGCCCCCGCATCGCCCGAGGTCAGGCCACCCCCCACCGTCCCCGTCCGCCACCCCGCCCCCGGCCCCCCGCGCCGCACCCGCCGCCCGCCCACCCGGGGACCACGCCCCTTCGAGCCGCCCCATCCCCACGTTTTGGCCGGTTCCCACCACCGCCGCCACCGCATCCGCCCGGGGCGGGCCTCGTTGCTCATCCCGGTGGCACGGCTCGGCGTTGGGCCTCGGTGCGGCAGGACCGGCCGATGTGTGGCAGCCCCTGTTGCCATGCTCCCCGCGATCCGCGGGGACAGCCCCGAGGCGGGAGGACACGCGAAGTGCTCCCCGTTCGTGCGGGGATTCGATGGTCGCCCGAAGCGGCTCGCTTCGGGCGACCACCTGTTTCCGGCCTCGGGGCCGTGACGCCCTTCCCTCGACCTCGTGCCTCAAGTGCCGGGCCGCATGCCGGGCCCTCGGGCGGAGCTCGGGGCGGTGACATCTCGTAGGGGAATCCGTGATCGCTTGCCGCGTGATCGTGCGTGTGGGCCTGCCGGCTGGGCCGGTGGTCGAGTCGTCGTCGGAGGTCCGCGGTCACCTCGGTCGAGCCGTCGACCGCGCCGGTCGAGGGACGGGCACGGTCGTCACGCGTCATGGACGACCGGAAGCCGTGCTGGTCGGCATCGGCGAAGACCGGCGGCTGAAGCGGATTGAGGCCGATGCGCTCGGGCCGGAGGCCGGCTCGCGGGGGCGGCGGCGGGAGGCCGGGGGCGGCGGGGTGTGACGACGGGCAACTGCCGGGAGTGGTGGTGGCGTTGATCCCGGGGCGGGAACGCGGCAGCCCCCGCCCGGGGTGGGTGGGGGCTGCGATGACGCGCCGGTGGGGGAGTCGGGGTGGGGCGGTCAGGCGGTGGCGGGCTCGGGGGTGGCGGGCTCGGGGCTGGGGGTCGGGGCGGGGGCGGCGGGGAGGTGGCGCATGAGGCGGTGGGCGAGGAGGGAGGCGCCGATCGTGATCAGGAGGCCGACCACGGCGGCGACGTGCAGGCCGTCGGTGAAGGCGGTGCGGGCGGTGCTCAGGAGGTCGGTGCCGAGCCGGCCGGGCAGCTGGGCGGCGACGGTCACCGCGCCGCCGAGGGTGTCCTGCGCGGTGCGGGCGGCCTCGCCGTCCAGGCCCGCCGGGAGGGCGCCGTCGAGCCGGGAGCGGTAGACCGCGGCGCCGGCCGCGCCGAGCAGGGCGATGCCGAGGGAGCTGCCGAGTTCGACGGCGGTCTCGGAGGTCGCGGAGGCGGCGCCGGCCCGCTCGACGGGGGCGGCGGAGACGACCATCTCGGCGGTGAGGGTCATGGTGCCGACGGTGCCGGCGGCCAGCACGCCCGCCGCGGTGAGGACGAGCGCCAGCGGGGAGTCCGCGCCGACCCGGGTCATCAGCGCGAAGCCGGCCGCGCCGATCAGGAAGCCCCCGGCCATCAGCACCGCCGGGCGGACCTTCCCGGCGAGCGCCGAGCTCAGGCCGACGGCGGCGCCCACGCCCACGCTGGGGACGAGTGACCAGAGCGAGGCGGTGAGCGGGCTCATGCCCTTGACCAGTTGCAGGTACTGCGAGGTGAAGAGACTGAAGCCCATCATCGCGAACATCGCCATGGTGTTGACGCTGATCGCTCCGCTGAAGGCGCGGATCCGGAACAGGCCGAGGTCGATCAGCGGGTTGGCGGCGGTGCGCTGCCGGCGGTAGAACGCGCCGCCGAGCAGCAGCCCGGCCGGGACGGCGAGCGCGGCGAGCGGGTCCCAGCCGTCCACCGCGAGCGTCTTGACTCCGTAGACCAGCGGCAGGACGGCGGCCAGCGAGAGGGCGGCGCCGAGCAGGTCGAAGCTGCCGTGCCGCGGGGAGCGGTACTCGGGGAGCAGCACCGGGGCGGCGAGCAGGACCAGGGCCATCACCGGGACGGCGAGCAGGAACGCCGAGCCCCACCAGAAGTGGTCGAGCAGCAGGCCGCCGGCGACCGGTCCCAGGGTGGCGCCGGCGGTGAGGATGCCGCCCCAGGCGCCGAGCGCGATCTGGCGCTGCTTGGGGTCGTGGAACATGTTGCGGATCAGCGCGAGCGTCGAGGGCATCACGGTGGCCCCGGCGACGCCCAGCAGGGCGCGGGCGGCGATCAGCTGTCCGGCGCCGTCCGCGTAGGCGGCGAGCAGCGAGGCTCCGGCGAAACCGCTGGCGCCGATCATCAGCAGCCGGCGGCGGCCGATCCGGTCGCCCAGCGCGCCCATCGTGATGAGCAGCCCGGCCAGCAGGAACGAGTACATGTCCATGATCCACAGCTGCTGGGTGCCGCTCGGCGCCAGCGTGGTGGAGATGTAGGGGACGGCGAAGAAGAGCACGCCCATGTCCATGGTCAGGACGAGGGTCGGGAGCAACAGGACGGCGAGGCCGATCCATTCGCGACGGCCTGCGCGGCCGGGGGTGGCGGTCATGGGGAAGACGGTACGGACGTGTCAGACACCTGTCTAGTACGTTTGTCTCAATCAATCGTGCGAGACGGGTGTGCCAGACGTTCGTGCAAGACACTCGTCTTGATCGGACGTAGCATTCGGGCCATGGGAAATCGCGAGGACCTCATGGCCGGCGCCAAGCGCTGCCTGACCGAGAAGGGCTACGGGCGCACCACCGCCCGGGACATCGCCACCGCCTCCGGCGTCAGCCTGGCGGCCATCGGCTACCACTTCGGCTCCAAGGAGGCGCTGCTCAATGCGGCGCTGATCGAGGCGACCGGGGAGTGGGGCGATGTCCTGGGGGCCGTGGTGGCGCGGGCCAACAAGACGTCCGACGACCCGGAGGAGCGGTTCGTCGCGGTCTGGGACGGCGTGCTGGAGAGCATCGCCGCCCACCGCGGCCTCTGGGCCTCGCAGTTCGAGGCGATGGTGCAGGTGGAGCGGGTGCCGGAGCTGCGGGAGGCGCTCGGCGAGGTCCAGAAGAACGCGCGGCTCGGGCTGTCGGCCCTGTTCCAGGGGCTCCCCGAGGTGGCGGACACCGAGGAGGAGCTGTCCCGCGGCACCTTCTACCAGGCGCTGCTGGTGGGCCTGGCCGGGCAGTGGCTGGCCGCGCCGGACATGGCGCCCGGTGGGCGGGGCCTGCTGCGCGGGCTGGAGCTGGTCGGTGGCTCGGTGCTGAAGCGGAAGTCCGGGGAGTGGCACGGCGCCAAGGACTGGCACGGCCCCGTGGCCTGAGAGCGCCGGGCCCCTGCCCGGCGTCCCGCCCGGGGCTCAGGCAGTGACGGCCGTCAGCAGCACCACCGAGTCGACATGGGCCAGCAGGCCGTGCCGCTCCTGCGGGACGGCCTGCAACTGCCCCGTCGAGAGCTCCTCGCGACGGCCGGCGATGGTGAGCGAGATCCGCCCGCGCAGCACCTGGACGCTGGCGGCGGCCGGGGCGTTGTGCTCGTCGAGCGAGGTGCCCGCGGTCAGCGCGATCACCGTCTGCCGCAGCACCCCGTCGTGCAGCACCAGATGGGCGCTGCGGCCGTGCGGGCTCTCGGCCGCCATGGCCGCGTGCTCCGCGACGAGTTGTTCGAGATCGACCATCGCTCGTCCTCCTGCCGTCCGGGCGCGGCCTCGCCGCGCGGGCGCCCCTGCGGCCCAGCGTCCCGGACGCGCCCCGCGCCCGCACGCCGAAGCGCGCGGGCGCGGGCGCGGGGCGCGGGCGCGCGCGGGTGCGCTCGGCGTGCGGCGGTGGCCGACTGCCTCCATCGTGGAGGCATGGCGACCAATGAGCGTTTTTTCAGCGGGTTCCAGGTCAACCGCTCGCTGCTGGCCGGCGGCGCGGTGCTGACGGGCATCGCCGCGGTGTTCGGGACGGCGGGTGCGGTGATGGTGTGCGCGGCGCTGGCGACGGCCGGCCGCAAGTGGGTGCGGGGGCTGGACACCCCGCCGGCGGCCCTGACCCAGCGGGCGCAGCGAGCCCTGCACGAGGCCAAGGTGGCGTCGTCGGCCGGCTGGGAGGCGTGGCGCGCCGAGCACCACTCGCCCAACTGAGCCGGCCGCCCGGCCCGTTCACCCGCCCGACTCCGCCGGACGGGTGAACGATCGCGCGGCGGCGGCCGCCCTGGGGTCCCTGCTACAGCCCGAGCGACTTCGCGACGATGCTGCGCATGACCTCGCTCGTGCCGCCGTAGATCCGGAACACCCGGTTGTCGGTGTAGAGCCGGGCGATCGGGTACTCCAGGATGTAGCCGTAACCGCCGTGCAACTGAAGGCACTTGTCGATCACGACGGACGCCGACTCGGTGCAGAACAGCTTCGCCGCCGCCGCGTCCGCCACCGTCAGCGCGCCGTTCTGGTACAGCTCCAGCGCGCGGTCGACCATCGACTGCTGCGCCATCACCTGGGCCTCGCAGTCGGCGAGCGTGAACTTGGTGTTCTGGAACTCGGCGACGGCCTTGCCGAACACCTTGCGGTCCTTGACGTACTGCACCGCGAACCGGACCGCCGCCGCGGCGGCCGCGTACGCGCCGACCGCGATCGCCAGCCGCTCCTGCACCAGGTTGTGGGTCAGGTAGGCGAACGCCTTCCCCTCCTCACCGAGCAGGTTCTCCACCGGCACCTTGACGTCCGAGAAGGCCAGCTCGGCGGTGTCCGAGGTGCGCAGCCCGATCTTCTGCAGCTTGCGGCCGACGCTGTAGCCGGGGGAGGCGGTGTCCACGCAGAGGATGGAGAGCCCGGCCCGGCGGTTCTCCGGGTCGTACGGCGAGGTGCGGCAGACCACCAGGACGAGGTCGGCGAGCACGCCCCCGGTGATGAAGGTCTTGGCGCCGTTGAGCACGTAGTGGGTGCCGTCCTCGGACAGCCGCGCGGTGGTGGAGATGCCGGCGAGGTCGGAGCCGGCGCCCGGCTCGGTCATCGCGATCGCGGTCATCAGGTCGCCGGAGACGAAGCCGGGCAGCCAGCGCCGCTTCTGCTCCTCGGTCGCGTACTCCAGCAGATAGGGCAGCACCAGGCCGGTGTGCACCCCGGAGGAGCCGAAGCTGACGCCCGCCCGCGCGGTCTCCTCGGCGACCACCGCCTGGTACTTGAAGCCGCTCTCGCCCGCGCCGCCGTACTCCTCGGGCACCTCGATGCCGAAGACGCCGAGTTCGCCGAGCTTGCGGTAGAAGTCCCGCGGCGGGTGGCCCTCGGCCTCCCAGCTCTCGTAGACGGGGACGACCTCGTTGGCGATGAAGTCCCGGATGGTCTCCCGGAAGGCCTCGTGGTCCTCGGTGAACACGGTGCGGCGCACGGCGGCGCCTCCCTTCGACGGTGCCTGACGTTCGCTGGAGCCTGCGCGACGGGCTCGGACAGCCCCGCCGATCGCCCCACAAGTTAATCCCGGGTAGCTTCGGCTGTCCAGGGTGGGGAGAGCGGCGTCCGCGCCGCGACGAACGGCCTGGTGACGGGCTTCGCGGGGCCTCGGGTGAACGGCTCCCGGCCTGCCCGGCGGCCACCCGGGCGGCCGCCGGAACGGGCCCTGGAACGGGGTTGTCCGATACGGACTTGGCAAATGCTTTACTGTTTCATTGCCAAGACTCGACCTATCCACCAGGCCCTCAGGAGTCCGCACCGTGACCAGCCTCGCCCTCGGCCCGTCCTGGCTCGATCCGACCCACCTGATCTCCACGTTCGGGCTGATCGGCATCCTGGCCATCGTCTTCGCCGAGTCCGGCCTGCTGATCGGCTTCTTCCTCCCCGGCGACTCGCTGCTCTTCACCACCGGCCTGCTGGTGGCCGGCGGCACCTACCTGCACCAGCCGCTCTGGGTGGTCTGCGCGCTGATCGTGGCCGCGGCGGTGGCCGGCGACCAGGTCGGCTACCTGTTCGGACGGAAGGTCGGCCCGAGCCTGTTCCGGCGCCCCGACTCCCGGCTGTTCAAGCAGGAGAACGTGGAGAAGGCGGCGGCCTTCTTCGACCGGCACGGGCCGAAGGCGATCGTGCTGGCCCGCTTCGTGCCGATCGTCCGCACCTTCACCCCGATCATCGCCGGGGTGAGCAGGATGAACTACCGGGTCTTCGTCCTCTTCAACGTGATCGGCGGCGTGCTGTGGGGCGCCGGCGTCACGGTGCTCGGTTACTTCCTCGGGCAGATCCCGTTCGTCCGGGACAACATCGAGGCGATCCTGGTCGGCATCGTGCTGGTCTCGGTGATCCCGGTGGCCGTCGAACTGCTGCGCGCCCGCCGCTCCGGCCGGACCGCCGAAGCCCGGACCGCCGAAACCCGGGCGACCGACGCCCGCACCGACGCCGGAACCGACGCCGCCACGGCCCCCACGGCGGCGCCCGTCGCCGGAACCGGCAGCCGGCACCGCGCCGGGTAGGCGTCCGGGGACGCCGCCGCCCGCCGTCGCGTACATGTGCGTCCAGCAGTTCGATCAGGCAAGGTGTAGGCGAGATCGATCGGCGGCCCGGGGGACCGGCACCGCCAGGGGCGGCAAGGAGTGGAAGTGCCGAAGCGGGGCCGACCGGGCGGCGGCAAGAGGGCCAGGGGCGGCCGGGGCGGCCGTCCGCAGCGTCAGGCCCGCCCGGCCGCCGGTGTGCGGCCGGTCCACCCGTCCGAGGCGCCGCCCACCGAGGGGCTGCTCGGGCACCCCGCCCCGGTCGCCGAGCAGACCGTGGAGATCCCGCTCGCGCTGCCCGCCCCCGAGACCAAGGGCCTGCTGGCCCCGGAACCCGAACCGGCCACCGCCCCGACGGACACCGCGGGCACCGCGTACGCCACGGGCACCGCCCCCGCCGAGGGCACCGCTCCCGCCGCGGCCACCGCGGAGCCGACGAAGCCCGCCGGCCCGACGACGCCCGCCGGGGAACCGCTCGCCCCGGTGTACCGCCGCCGCTCGGTGGCCGAGGACACCCTCACCCCCGAGGAGTGGCGGGCCGCCGGCTACACCCCGCCGGCCGGCATCCCGCTGGGCGCCCTCAGCCAGGGCGCCCCCGGCGAGGCGCCCTGGCCGGACCGGATGCGCACCCTGCTGCGCACCCCGATGTCCGAGCGCCCCGCCTTCGAGCGCTCCGCACGCGAGCTGCACCCCGCGACCGCCTCCGCCGCGGCCCGCAACGTCCCGCGCATCCTCGACCTGACCCTGCGCATCGGCGAACTGCTGCTGGCCAGCGGCGAGGCCGCCGAGGACGTCGAGGCGGCCATGCTCGGCATCGCGCACGCGTACCGGCTGGACCGCTGCGAACCGCAGGTCACCTTCACCCTGATCGGCATCTCGCACCAGCCCTCGCTGGTCGAGCCGCCGATCACCGCCGACCGCGTGGTGCGCCGCCGGACCTCCGACTACACCCGGCTGAACGCGGTGTACGAGCTGGTCGCGGACATCACCGCAGAGCAGGTGAGCGTCAACGACGCCTACCGCCGGCTGGCGGTGATCCGCCGCAACCGGCACCCGTACGCGGCCTGGCTGCTCGCGCTGAACACCGGTCTGCTGGCCGGCGCGGCGACCTTCCTGGTCGGCGGGAAGATCGACGACAAGGCCTGGCTGGTCTTCCTCAGCGCCTTCGTGGCCGCCGTGCTCGGCGACCGGCTGGCCTCGCTGATCGCCCGCCGCGGGCTGCCGGAGTTCTACCAGTTCGTGCTGGCCGCGATGCCGGCCGCCGCCTCCGGCATCGTGCTCTCGTTCAACGAGCTGGGCCTGCGCGGCTCCGTGGTGATCACCGGTGGGCTGTTCGCGCTGCTGCCCGGGCGGGCGCTGGTCGCCGCGGTGCAGGACGGTCTGACCGGCTTCTACATCACCGCGGCGGCCCGCCTGCTGGAGGTGATCTACCTGGTGGCGGGCATCGTCATCGGCGTGATGCTGATCCTCTACCTGGGCGTCGGCTTCGAGGCGAAGCTGCGCCCGGACGAGTCGCTGGTCGGCAACAACTACCCGCCGGTCCAGATGGTCGCCGCGATGGTGCTGACCCTCGCCTTCGCGATGCTGCTGCAGACCGACCGCCGCTCGCTCGCGCTGGTCACCCTGAACAGCGGCATCGGCTGGGCCAGCTACGGCGTGCTGGCCTACAACGCGGGGGTCTCGCCGATCGTCGCGACCGGGGTGGCGGCCGGTCTGGTCGGCCTCTTCGGCCAGCTGATGGCGCGCTACCGCAACGGGTCCGCGCTGCCGTACGTCACCGCCGCGATCGGGCCGCTGATGCCCGGTTCGGCGCTCTACCTCGGCATGCTCTCGTTCGCCCAGGGGCACCCCAGCGGGGGGCTGGTCCAGATCACCCGGGCCGCCGCGATCGCGATGGCGCTGGCCATCGGCGTGAACCTGGGCGGTGAGATCGCCCGGCTCTTCATGAAGCTCCCGGTCGGGGGCGAGCGTCCCTCGCTCGCCCCGGTCATCCCCCGCCGGGCCGCCAAGCGCACCCGCGGCTTCTGACGCCGGGCGTTGGCCCCCGGGCCATGTCGCGGAAGGTCGCACGCAGCACCAGGAACGAAGGTAAGAGCCATGACCACACTGCTGGACGGCTATCGCGAGCACATCGTCGCCACGCACAAGCAACCGCTGTTCCTGCTGCTGGTCGGGTTCACCACCTCCTTCGTCTTCATCCGGTTCAGCGTGCGGATGATCAGGGCCCAGGTGCGCTGGTGGCCCGGCAACGTGACGCCCGGCGGGCTGCACATCCACCACATGGTGTTCGGCCTGGGCTTCCTGCTGGCCGGGGGCATCGGGGTGTTCGCGACCTACGGCGGGCACCCGTGGATCGACGTCTTCGGGCTGCTCTTCGGCATCGGCTGCGGCCTGGTGCTGGACGAGTTCGCGCTGATCCTGCACCTGGACGACGTCTACTGGAGCGAGCAGGGGCGCAAGTCGGTGGACGCGGTGATCTTCGGCATCCTCTTCACCGGCCTGCTGCTCGTCGGGTACGTTCCGCTCGGCGCCGAGCCCACCGGGGAGACCAGGTGGGGGCTGGTCACGGTGATCTCGGTGAACGCGCTGGCGATGATCGTCACCCTGCTCAAGGGCAAGGTGTGGACCGGGCTGCTGGGCATCATGGTGCCCGGCCTCTCCTGGGTCGGGGCCGTCCGGCTGGCCCGCCCGAGCAGCCCCTGGGCGCGCTGGCGGTACGCCGCGAGCCCGCGCCTGCGGGCCCGGGCGCTCCGGCGTGAGCGCCTGCTGCACCGGCGTGCGGACCAGGCCCGCACCTGGCTCTTCGACCTGATCGCCGGGGCGCCCGACAAGGTGCCGGCCCACCACCCGGCGGCCCACCGGGTGGCCGAGCAGATGGCCGCCCGGGCCACCGCGCACCTGGACGCGCACGCCGCCCGGGCGCTGGCCCGGCGGTCCGCCCGGCTGGCCGACCGCCGTTCGGCGGCGGGCACCGCGGAGCACCGGTCGGGGAGCCGCCACAGCGCCGGGGCCGGTGCGCCCGGCGACGGCGGGCCGACCGCCCGGGCGGGGCGGCACGGCCGGTCCCAGCAGCGACGCCGGGCGGTCCGGGCCGGCCGCAGCCGGACGTACGCGGTCGGTCCGGCCGGCCAGGTGGCCCGGCCGGGCCGGCACCGCTGGCTGCGGACGCGGACCCGCCGGATGAGCCGGTAGCGGGCACACCCGGGCGCGCGGTGGTCCGGCCGGAGGCAGCTGCGGTCTGATCATCCGATGGTCACTCGGTTGGTGGCGCGGGCTTGAGGCGTGAAAGCGCCTCGGCTTGAGAACATGGCGTTCAGTGATCGCCTTGTCACGGAATGGGATGGTTCGCCGGTCGGCTGGTCCGTCGGTCGGCCGGCCCGTCGGCCCACGTGCGCGTGGCCGCTCCACTCCCTCGTGGCCGTTCGAAGGGATGAATCGTGGCGCGCGGGCTCCTGCCGACCCTCCTGTTGTCCCTCACCCTCTCCCTCGCCGCCCTGCTCGGACTGCTCCCCGCCGCGGTGTCCGTCACGGCGGCACCGGCCCCGTCCGCCCCCGCCGACGTGCCGCCCGGTGCGCCGCCGGTCACCGTGCCACCCGTCACCGTGCCACCCGTCACCGTGCCGCCCGGTGCCGATCCGTCCGGGGCTTCCGGGGCCGGGGACCAGGCCTACCCGTCCGCCGAGGAGATTGACCGGGCCCGGGAGGAGGCCGATCGCCGGGCCGGCGGCGTCACCGCCATCGAAGCCGCGCTCACCGCCGCCAGGACCGAGGCCGACCGGGCGGCCCGGACCGCCGAACAGGCCGTCGAGGCCTACAACGGCGCCCAGCTCGCCCTCACCCGGGCCCGCACCGAGGAGTCCGCCGCGGCCGCCCGGGCCGCCGCCGCCGAGGCCGAGCGGTCCGACGCGGCCGAGGAGGCCGCCGCGCTGGCCGCCGAAACGTACCGGCAGGGCACCGGCGCCGAACTCTCCGCGATCAACGCCCTGCTCGGCGCGCGCGGTCCGCGCGAGGCCGGGGACCGGGCGGCCGTGGTCGGGATCGCCAGCCGGCGCACCCGGCAGATCCTCGACGCGGCGGTCTCCACGGCGGCCGCGGCGACCCGGGCCGCCGCCGCCGCGCGCACCGCGACCGAGGCCGCCGAACGTGCCGCCGCCGCGGTCGGCGCCGCCCGGCAGCGCGCCGAGGCACGGCTGGCGGACCAGCAGAACCAGGTCACGGCCGCCGGACTGCGGCGCGAGCAGCTGCTCGCCGAGCTGGCCGCCGCCCGGAACACCACCGTCGAGCTGGAGCGGCAGCGGCGCGAGGCGCTGGAGGCGATCGCCGCCCGGGAGGCCGAGGCCGCCGCCC
The DNA here is from genome assembly GCF_042887135.1 of Kitasatospora sp. NPDC057965. NCBI lineage: Bacteria > Bacillati > Actinomycetota > Actinomycetes > Kitasatosporales > Streptomycetaceae > Kitasatospora > Kitasatospora sp. NPDC057965. Next base: position 151,815 of record NZ_JBHVPZ010000018.1, on the reverse strand, counting down.
GCGCGGCCGCCGAGAAGGCGGCGGCCGAACGCGAGGCGGCGGAGCAGGCCGCCCGCGAGGCCGAGGCCAGGGCCGCCGCCGAGGCCGCCGAGGCCGCCAAAGCCGCCAAAGCCGCCGAGGCCGCCGAACGGGACGCGGCTGCGGCCCCGCCCGCCGCCTCCGCCGCACCCCCGCCCCCGGCGAGCCCCTGGTCGGCCGAGGGCGCGGCCGAGGCCGTCGCCTTCGCCCGCACCAAGATCGGCCTGCCCTACGTCTGGGGCGGCGAGGGCCCGGGCGGCTACGACTGCTCCGGGCTGACCATGATGGCGTGGCGCCAGGGCGGCAAGCGGCTCAACCACTTCGCCGCCGACCAGTACGCCCAGTCCACCCCGGTCACCTACCGCCAGCTCCGCCCCGGCGACCTGGTCTTCTGGAGCGCCACCGGCCGCGCCGCCGACATCCACCACGTCGGCCTCTACATCGGCGACGACCAGATGATCGAGGCCCCCAGGGCCGGCCGGCCGGTCAAACAGGCCAGCCTCTGGATCATGGGCACCCCGGACTTCTACGCCCGCCCCTGACGCGCGGCCGGGCGCCCACTCACTCGGTCACTGGCAGGCACTCGGCGAGCAGGCCGAGGACGTCGTGCCATGCCCGCTCCGCGTGCCGGGGGTGGTGGCCGACACCGGGGAGCACGGTGTGGTCGACCGGCGGGTGGTGGAACGCGTGCAGCGCCCCGCCGTAGACCACGAGGCGCCAGTCGACGCCCGCGGCCTGCATCTCGGCGGTGAACGCCTCCCGCTGCGCGGGCGGCATGATCGGATCCTCCGACCCGACCCCGGCCCACACCGGGCAGCGGATGCGCGCGGCCTCGCCCGGCCGGCCCGTGGTCAGGCCGTTGACCGTCCCGATCGCCCGCAGGTCGACCCCGGCGCGGCCGAGTTCCAGGGCGATGGCGCCCCCGGTGCCGTAGCCGACGGCGGCGATCCGCTCCGGGTCGGTGCGCGGTTCGGCGCGCAGCACGTCGAGCGCCGCGTGGCCGACGTCCCGCATCCGCTCGGGGTCGGCGAGCAGCGGCAGCGCGCGCGCCAGCATCTCCTGGGGGTCGGTGAACCAGCGCCCGCCGTGCAGGTCGAAGGCCAGTGCCACGTAGCCGAGTTCGGCGAGGGCGTCGGCCCGGTGGCGGTAGACGTCGTTCAGGCCGGGCCCCTCGGGGCCGAGCAGGACCGCAGGCCGGCGGCCGGTGCCGGAGGGGAGTGCGAGGTGTCCGATCATCGTCAGTCCATCGGCCGGGTAACGGACCGTGTGGGTGGTGATTGTCGCCATGGGCCGGACTCTAGGGCGGCCGGCGCCCGTCCGGGCCGGTCTTCGCCGAGGGCGGACGGGGCGGGTGGGGCCCGTCCTCCGCACCCGGAATAATTCGGATGCCATCGCCGAAATCCCGCCGTACGGTGAGCGAATGGGCAATGAGACGAACGACGGCCCCCGCGATCCGGGCAGCGGCCGTCCGAAGGAACAGCGTTCGAAGGAACAGGGCGACATCGTCGACGGGATCGAGATCCGGGCGGTCGGCGAGGACGAGGTCGAGGCGTGGGACCGGGCGCTGGCCGTCGGCTTCCTGCGGTCGCACGTCGGCCGGGCGACGGAGTTCCGCCGCCGGCAGTGGCAGCCGGGCCGGATGCTCGGCGCGTTCGACGACGGCCGGATCGTCGCCACCTTCCGCAGCTTCGACGCCGAACTGACCGTGCCCGGCGGCGCCGTGGTGAAGGCCGACGCGATCACCGCCGTCACCGTGACCGCCACCCACCGGCGGCGCGGCCTGCTGCGCCGGATGATGACCGGGGACCTCGCCGCGGCCCGGGAGCGCGGTGCCGCCGTCGCGATCCTGATCGCCGCCGAGTACAACATCTACGGCCGGTACGGCTTCGGCCCCGCCACCCGCGGCCACGGCTGGAACATCGACCTGCTCCGCGCCGGCGGCCTGCGGGCCGGCCTGCCCACCGTGCCCGGCGGGCGGATCGACCTGGTCGACATGGCGGAGCTGCGCAAGATCGGCCCCGAGCTGTTCGACCGCTGGCGGGTCACCCAGCCCGGTGCGATCGACCGCGACGAGCTGACCTGGCAGCGCCACACCGGTGAGATCGAGGTGCCCGGCTTCGACTGGAAGGAGCCCTTCGCCGTCGTCCACCGGGACGCCGAGGGGACCGCCACCGGCCTGGCCGTCTACAAGGTCGACGACACCTGGGACGGCTCCTACCCGAACTGCACGCTCACCGTCCTGGACTTCTTCGCCCTGGACCGGCCGACAGCCCACGCGCTGTGGGGCTACCTCTTCTCGGTCGACTGGGTGCGCAAGGTCTCGGTGGAGAACGTCGGACCGGACGACCCGCTGCCGATGCTGCTGAACGAGCCGCGCGCCGCCACCCCGCACGTCGACAACGCCGACTTCATGTGGCTGCGGGTGCTGGACGTCGAGGCCGCCTTCAACGCCCGGACGTACGGCGCGCCCGGCCGCGTGGTGCTGGAGGTCGAGGACCGGGAGGGCCACGCCGCCGGCCGCTGGGCGATCGAGGTCGCCGCGGACGGTACCGGCCGCTGTACCCGGACCACCGACGAGGCCGACCTGGCGCTGGACGCCTCGGCGCTCGGCGCGCTCTACCTGGCCGGCGAGACGCTGCCCCGGATCGCGCTGGCCGGCCTGGTCACCGAGCTGCGCCCGGGCGCGGTGGCCGCCGCGGACCTGCTGCTGCGCCGGCCGCTGCTGGCCTGGAACATCGACGGATTCTGATCGGCCGTCACCCCCGGTCCGCGCGGCCGGGGGTGTCCGCCGTGCGGTGGCCGTGCCGCGGCTACTTCACCGCGGTCTTCCCGATGGTGGGCAGGATGAAGTCCTGGATGAGGCCCTTGGCGTCACGGACGATCGGCCGGAACACCCGGTAGCGCGAAAGGTTGATGACCCGGGCCGTCATGGGCACCGACCGCCGGACGAACTCCCGGGTGCGCTCGGTGTCCGGGGTCCGGTCGAAGACCCAGTAGAGCACCACGATCATCAGGTAGAGCCACAGCACGTCGGGCAGCAGGTCGACCAGTTCGGCGTCCAGCTTCGGCGCCAGCTCGGAGCCCTGCAGCACCTCGCGGAAGAGCTCGACGGCTGTCGCCCGGGCCGGGTGGGACTCGTTGGAGAACGGGCTCAGCGAGCTGTTCGGGTCGGCGGCGGTGCGGAAGAACTGGGCGGAGAACTCGTGGTACGGGGCGGCCGTGTCGAGCCAGGAGGCGAGGGCGATCTCCAGTCGCTCGCTGAAGTCCCGGGTGTGCGCCATGCGGCTCCTGGCGTCCGCGGCGTGCTCGTGCGTCATGCCGTCGTAGAACCCCTGGATCAGGAATTCCTTGGCCGAGAAGTAGTAGTAGGCGTTGCCGACCGAGACGCCCGCCTCGGTGGCGATGGCGCGCATGGTGGTCTTCTCGTAGCCGCGCTCCTGGAAGAGCCGCATCGCGGTCTCCAGGATCAGGGCCCGGGTCTGCTCGCTCTTGTCGGTCTTCGGCTGTGCGCGGCTGCCGCGCGTCTCGGCCGGGCCCGCGGTGTCCCCGGCCGTGCCGGTGCCGCCCCCGTCCGTGCCGTTGGCGCCGTTCGCCGTGCTCGTGCCGTTCGTCGCTGCCAGGTCGTCCACGGCTCCGAGCCTAGCCCGATCGGATCAGTCCCAGGCGGTGTCGGAGTCCGCGGCACCGGATGCCCCCTCCGCATCCGGTACCGACGCCGTCCTGCCGCATTTTTCGAACGCGTTCAAAGACATGCTCTGACTCTAGGTCATCACTTGAACGCGTTCAAGCGCGAATGAGAGGCTTGCCGAATGAGCATCGTGATCCGCCCGGGCGGCCCCCAGGACGCCGAGGTCGTCGCCGAACTGCACGCCGCCAGCTGGCGCACCGCGTACGCCGGCATCGTCCCGGCCGAAGCCCTCGGCGACGGGCTGGCCGCCGAGCGGCGCGAGATCTGGGAACTGCGGCTGGCCGTCGACTACGGCGGTCCGGAGACGACCCCCGAGCTGCTGATCGCCGAACGGGACGGTGACGTCGTCGGGTTCGCCTACCTCGTCCCGTACGGGGACGGCCGGGTGCTGCTCGACAACCTGCACGTCCGCCCCGGACTGACCGGCGGCGGCATCGGCCGCGAACTGCTGGCCGCCGCCCGGGCGCACACGGCCGACCGCCACCCCGGCACGGACCTCTACCTGGAGGTGCTGCAGGCCAACACCCGCGCCGTCGCCTTCTACGAGCGCGAGGGCGCCCACCGCACCGCCGAGCGCCAGGGCGTCTTCCCCGGCGGCCACACGCTGCCCGAGTACGAGTACACCTGGCCGGCCTCCGAACTCGCCCGTCAGTCGCGGTCGTAGACCGTCACCGGCACCCCTCGACCGGACAGCCGGGCGGTCACCAGCGGTTCCACCGACTCCCAGCGCCCACCCGCCAGTCCGCACCCGATCCGCGGCATGTGCACGGACGCGCCCAGGTCGAGCGCGTGCCCGCCCAGCGTCGCCAGCGCGGTGTCGATCGCCTCGTAGCGCACCGGCGGCCCGGAGGAGCGGCCGGTGCGGATGCCGCGCTGGCCGACCATGTTGGCCACCCAGAGGTGCGTCCCGACCCGCACCAACTGCACGGCGCCGAGCCCGAAGTCGTTCCCCGCCCGCTCGCGGTGCCAGCGCCGGTACGCCGCCTCCGGCTCCGGCCAGCGCTGCGAGACGGCCAGCACGAACCCCTTCCCCCAGCCGCCGAGGTCGTTGCAGACGTGCGCGATCACCTTGACCCCCTTGCCCAGGGGCGCCGTGGCATCGCCGCGGACGTGGGTGATGGTGCTCGCAGCCGTCATGCCCCGAACGCTAGCGCGCGGCACTGACAACGCGTTCGGGAGCCGCCGCCGGCGCGACCAGGTGGCGGCGGCCCGCGAGCCCGATCAGCAGGGCGAGCGCCGCCGCGCAGGCCGGGATCCAGTAGCCGGCGCCGGGCCCCGCGTGCTCGGCGACCGTGCCGGCCAGCGCCGAGCCGCCCGAGATGCCGACCACGATGCCGGACACCGCGATCGCCATACCCTCGTTCAACTGCCGCTGCGGCAGCAGCTCCTGGAGCAGCATCATGCCGGTGACCATGGTCGGCGCGGTCCCCGTCCCGGCCGCGAACAGCGCCACTCCGAGCAGGACGAGCCCCGCGCCGCCCAGTCCGGCGGCCAGCGGCAGGAGCAGCAGACCCGCCATCGCCGCGAGGCCCCGCACGAAGCGGGCGCCCGCCGGGCCGTTCGGCCGCAGCGTGCCGAACACCAGCCCGGCCACGCAGGAGCCGGCCGCCACCAGGGCCAGCAGACCGCCCGCGACCGGCCGGTGCCCCAGCGCGTCCGCGTAGGCGACGGTGGTCAGGTCGAGCGCACCGAAGATCATGCCGGTGCTGAGGAAGGTCACCGTGAGCACCCGCAGCCCCGGTACCCGCAGCGGGGAGCCGTGCCGTCCGGCGGCCGGGTGTCCGGCGGTCGGGTGTCCGGCGGTCGGCGGTTCGGTGCGGCGCTGGGCCGCGAAGAGCAGCCCGCCGACCGCGCCGAGTCCGCCGGCGGTGAGCAGTCCGGCCTCCGGTGCGATCGTCGTGCACAGCACCATGCCGAGCACCGGGCCGGCCATGAAGCAGAGTTCGTCCAGCGCCTGTTCGAAGGAGTTGGCGAGGTGCCGCTCGTCCGGCTCGTCCCGGAGCAGATGTGCCCAGCGGGCCCGGGCCATGCCGCCGAGGTTCGGTGCCGCCGCGCCGGCGGCCCAGCAGACGTACAGCGTCCAGTCGGGAGCCCCGGTGCGGACGCAGAGCAGCAGTCCGGAGAGCGGCACCGTGCAGTAGAGCACCGTGGGGACGGTGACCCGCGCCTGCCCGAACCGGTCGACCAGCCGGCCGATCACCGGCATGCCGATCGCCCCGGTGACCAGGCCGGTCGCCGCGACGGTGCCCGCCAGCGCGTACGAGCCGCGCCGTTCGGCGATCAGCACCACCAGCGAGACCCCGATCATCGACATCGACAGCCGGCCGAGCAGCCCGGCCAGGGTGAAGGCGGTGGTGCCGGGCCGGGCGAACAGGCGTCGGTACGGGGAGAGCATGGGACTCCACGGGGAGAGGGGGGAGGGGAAGGCCCCTCAGCCTCGGGCCGCCGGCCGTGCGTGGTCCAACACCTGTTCTGCCGCATTGACAACAGTGTGGTGTCAATGCGGCCGGAAGAAATCGGCCCGCCCGCCCCCGGGGACGTTGTTAGCCTGCCGCCATGCCCCGTGACCTGCACCCCCGCCTGCTCCGCGGTTTTGTCGCGATCGCCGAGACGCTGCACTTCGGGCGGGCCGCCGAGCGTCTGCACGTGGCGCAGCAGGCGCTCAGCCGGGACGTCCGGACGCTGGAGGGGCTGCTCGGCGACGCGCTCTTCACCCGCACCACGCGCAACGTCGAACTCACCGCGGCCGGAAGCGGGTTGCTGCCCAAGGCGCGCCGGCTGCTGGCACTGCACGACGAGATCCTCGCCGGCGCCGCGCACCGTTCGCTGCTGCTGGACCTCAACAGTGACGTCACCGGACCGGACCTCACCAGCCACCGGCTGCTCCGACGGGCCCGCGCCGACTGGCCGGAGGGCGAACTCCTGGCCCGCTTCCACGGTGGTCTGGCGGCGGCCGCCGGTGAACTGCTCGCCCACCGGCTGGACGTCTCGTTCGGCCGCTTCGCCGGCCTGGCCTCCGGGGTTCGCGCCCAACTCGCCCAGCGGCCGCTCCGGTTCGAGCGGATTTCGGTGATGATGGCGGCCGGTCATCCGCTCGCCGATCGGCCGGTGCTACGGCCGGCGGACCTGGCCGGCCATCCGGTGGACGTCTGCGCGGGCAACCCGGCCACCACCGAGTGGACCGACCTCGGCCTGCGGCTGCTGCGCGAGCACGGCCTGGTGCCGGCACCGCCGCGGGTCCCACCGGTGGGGGTGGACGAGACCGCCCGCTACCTCGCCCGGCACGGCGATCCGATGCTGACCACCGTCGGCGGTCCGGTGCTGCCGGGGGCGGTGAACGTTCCGCTCGTCGATCCGGTGCCGCTCAGCCTGGTGAGCCTGGTGCACCGCCCGGACCTGCGGCATCCCGGACTGACCGCGATGCTCTCCGCGGCCGTCGAACTCGGTGCGCGGGAGGCCTGGTTGCGGCGCCCGGCGGACAGTTGGCTCCCGGTGGCGGACGCCGCGCTGCTGGCGCCCTGAGCGGTCCGCCGCCCGGGCGGCGTGGTCACCGGTGCGGGCGGGGGCCAGGCGGAGGCGGTGCGGGGAGAAAACGGTGCGCGAAATCGCGCCGGACCAGGAATCACCCGGCGTCGGACGGTTGTTCGAGCCGAAGATGATCCCACCCCTGCCGCTCGGGGGTCGGCAGGGGTGGGGTTGGCTGCGGACGCGCAGTCGCAGGGGGCGTCGAGACTGCGCGCCCGCGGTCGGGGAGGGCCCCACAGGGCCCGGGGCCGCGGTCGGCCGGGTCAGGCCGCCTTCACTGCGGAGATGTCGAAGGTGAGCTTCACCTTCTCGCCGATCAGCACGCCGCCGGTCTCCAGGGCCGCGTTGTAGGTGAGGCCCCACTCGGTGCGGTCCAGGACGGCCTTGCCCTCGAAGCCGACCCGGTCCGCGCCGTAGGCGTCGACGGCGTGGCCGGTGAAGTCGAGGTCCAGGACGATCGGACGGGTGACGTCCTTGATGGTCAGCTCGCCGGCCATCCGGTAGGAGTCGTCGCGCAGGCGCTCGGCGGAGGTGCTGCGGAAGCTCATCTCGGGGAAGGTCTCGGCGGCGAAGAAGTCGCTGGTGCGCAGGTGCTCGTCGCGCTGCGCCTGGTTGGTGTCGATGCTGCCGACCTTGATGACCAGCACGGCGCTGGAGTTGGTCGGCGTGGTGCCGTCGAGGTGCAGCTTGCCGTCGTACTCGGTGAAGCGGCCCTTGACGTTGGTGACCATCGCGTGGCGGACGGAGAAGCCGATCTCGCTGTGGGTGGCGTCGATGGTCCAGTCGCCCGAGAGGTGGCCGAGGTCCGGGCCTTCGGTGACGGCGACGGTGGTGGTCGCGGCGGCGGTGGTGTTCTTGTTGCGGTTGAAAAGGCCCATGGCTCCTCCTCGGGTCCGAAGCCATTTGTTTAGGCTTCAACTTGTTGGCTCCACTGTAGCCCCACTTCGTTCAAAGTTCAACCATGCTGGTCGGGGGCCGCCGATAGGGTCGGAGCCGGTCGGCCGTCCGGCTTGACCCTCGACCCGGTCGAGGCCCCAGAGTCCCTGGCATGGAGAGCGACCTGCGCAGCATCGGAGAGCTGGCCCGCGACAGCGGTCTGAGCGTGAGCGCCCTGCGCTTCTACGACGGCGCCGACGTGCTGGCCCCCGCCCGTGTCGACCCGCGCACCGGCTACCGCTGGTACGCGCCCGAGCAGCTCGCCGACGCTCGGCTGCTCGCCCGGCTGCGCCGGGTGGGCCTGCCGCTGGCCGACGTCCGGGCGGTGCTCGGCGCGGCCCCCGGCGGCGACACCGCCCGGCGGCTGCTCGACGCGCACCTGCGCCGGCTGGAGGACGGCCTCGCCGACGCGCGCCGGGAGCTCTCCCTGATCCGTCGACTGATCGACCAGAGGGAGAACCCGATGACCGCCACCCCCGTCGAGCACCGCTGCACCGTCCCCGCCCGCGCGCTGGCCGAGGCCCTGGACGCGGTCCGCTTCGCCGTCGGCAGCGACCCCGAGCTGCCGGTCCTGTCCGGCGTGCTGTTCGACCTGGACGGCGGTCTGCTGCGGCTGGTCGCCACCGACCGCTACCGGATGGCCCTCGCCGAGGTCCCGGTCGAGGCCCCGGCGGCGGACGCCTCCGCCGCCGCGATCGTGCCGACCGCCCTGGCCGACGCCCTCCGCGCGCTGCTCGGCTCCGGCTCCGGTGCCGGGACGGCGGAGCTGGTGCTGGACGGGACGGCGGTGGGCGTCGCGGTGGACGGCCACCGGATCGAGGGCGTCGCGCTCGACCACGACTACCCGGACTACCGCGCGCTGATCCGGCTGGACCCCGTCCGCCGGGTCGGCCTGTCCGCCGCCGACCTGCGCGAGGCGGTCGCGTCCGCCCCGACCCGCACCCTCCCGTCCGGCCCGGACGGCGCCGCCTGCGAGGTCGCCGTGCTGGCCGTCGACGAGGCCGGCCGCCTCACCGTCGCGGCGCCCGCACGTGCTGCCGACGCGTCCGACCCGTCCGACGCGTCCGACCCGTCCGACGCGTCCGACCCGTCCGACGCGTCCGACCCGTCCGACGCGTCCGACCCGTCCGGCTCGGCCGCCCTGCGGGTGGCGGTCAACCGGGACTTCCTGCTGGAGGCGCTCGCGGCCGGCGCCCCGGGGCAGCTCGTGCTCGAACTCGGCGGGCCCATCGCCCCGCTCGCCATCCGCGCACCCGAGCACCCGGGCACCTTCTCGGTGCTCATGCCGGTCCGCCTCCCGGCCTGACCGGGCCCGACCCTCGGCGCGCCTCGGAGCGTTTGCTGGTGCTAGCGGTGCGCTTGCAAAAGCAAGCAGCGTGGGGCAGGGTGATCCCATGGCCTCCCTGAACGTCGGCTCGCTGGGCGAGTACATCCGCGAACAGCGGCGCAACGCGCAGTACTCGTTGCGGCAGTTGGCGGAGGCCGCCGGCGTGTCCAACCCCTACCTCAGCCAGATCGAGCGAGGGTTGCGCAAGCCGAGCGCGGAGATCCTGCAGCAGATCGCCAAGGCGCTGCGGATCTCGGCGGAGACGCTCTACGTCCAGGCCGGGATCCTGGAGGAACGGCGTGGTGAGGGCCTGGAACTGCGGGCCTCGATCCTCGCCGATCCGCTGATCAACGAGCAGCAGAAGCAGGCGCTGCTCGCGGTCTACGACGCCTTCCTCAAGGAGAACGCCGCCGGGCGCCCGCCCGGTGCGGACGAGGGTGCGGGCGGGAGCGCGGACGAGCACGAGGGCAAGGCACCCTAGACACCACGGGAGGACCGGCCGTGCCGATCACGGACGACATCAAGAAGACCCTGACCGACCCCACCCCGCTGTACGCCCTCGCCGGCGCCGGGGACCTCGCCTACGAGAAGCTGCGGGAGGTGCCCGGCAAGGTCGAGGCGCTCGCGGCCGACCGCAAGGGCACCCAGGAGAAGGCCACCGCCCGGCTGGCCGAGGCCCAGGCCCGGCTGGTCGAGGCGCAGTCCAAGGTCACCGACACCGTCACCGCACTGCCGGCCGACCTGAGGACGCTGCAGGAGAAGGCGCAGACCTTCGCGCTCCAGCAGGTCGGCCGCGCCGTCGAGCTGGCGGTGAAGGCCAAGGAGACCTACGACGGGCTGGCCGAGCGCGGCAAGGTCGCGGTCGACCGCGGGCGCGGCGCCGAGGCCGGTGCGGCCGAGGCGGTCGCCGAGCGGGTCGACGCCGAGGAGGCCGGGGGCGAACTCGTCGAGGGCGAGCTGGTCGAGGAGGCGGTGGCCGGGGACGAGGCACCCGCCGCCGCCCCGAAGCGCGGCCGGTCCCGCAAGAGCGCGGAGTAGCACCGCGCGGTCCCGGGGCGCATCGGGTGCCACCGGGCCGTTGACCCCTTGGCGGACGCCCCGCCGTGCCAGGATGGACGGACGGGGTGCCGCAGCGAGACGAGGAGGCCGTGATGGGCGGAGTGGCCCAGATTCTGTTCCTGGACTACCTGAATCCGTTCTGGTGGCTGGCCGTCGCCATCCTGGGCTACAAGCTGTTCGCACTGATCGACGCCGCCACCCGCCCGGAGGACGCCTACCGGGCGGCCGACAAGAAGACCAAGGGCTTCTGGCTGGCGATCCTCGGCGTCGCGTTCGGGCTGGACCTGCTGTTCGGCGCGAACTTCATGACCAGCTTCCTGACCCTGGGCGGTCTGGTCGCGGCGATCGTCTACGTGGTCGACGTCCGCCCGGCGATCCGGGCGCTCACCCAGCGGGGCGGCGGCCGGGGCGACCAGCGCAACATGGGGCCGTACGGGCCCTGGTGACGGCGGAAGCACCGAGCCCCGGCGTCCGGCGGGCCACCCGCGCGGACGCCGGGGCTCGGCGCTTCCCGGTGCCCCGGTGCCCCGGTGCTTCCGGTGCCCCGAACAGAGGGCCCAGGGCGGCCTAGCCCAGGAGCAGCGGCGCCGGGTTGCGCTCCAGCAGCAGCACCGCGACGTCGTCCGTCAGCGCTCCGCCGTTCAGCTCCTCGACCTCGGCGATCGCGCTGTCGACCAGCCGGCCCCGGGTGAGCCCGGCGGCCTGGTGGTCGCCGATGAGGGCGGCCAGGCCGTCCTGGCCGAGGCGGCGGGAGCCGGCGCCGATCCGTCCCTCGATCAGTCCGTCGGTGTAGAGCAGCAGCCGCCAGCCGGGGGGCAGCTCGAACCGGTGGGCCGGCCAGACGGCCTGGCAGTCGTCGCAGGGGAGCAGGCCGAGCGCGGGACCGGCGTGGTCGGCGGGCAGGCCGACCGGGGCGTGGTCCTCGCCGAGCAGCAGCGGCGGCGGGTGGCCGGCGAGGTGCAGCCGGGCCCGTTCGGCGGTCGCCGGGGCGGTGGCGTCGCCCGGTTCGATGCTCAGCATGCAGAGCGTGGCGAAGATCTCGTCGCTGCGCCGCTCGTGCTCCAGCACGTGCTGCAGGGTGGTCAGCAGGGCCTCGCCGGTGAGGCCGGCGAAGACCAGGGTCCGCCACGCTATCCGCAGCGCCACGCCGAGCGCGGCCTCGTCGGGGCCGTGGCCGCAGACGTCGCCGATCACCACGTGGACGGTGCCGTCCTCGGTGCGCACCGCGTCGTAGAAGTCGCCGCCGAGCAGGGCGCGGCGGCGGCCGGGGCGGTAGCGGCGGGTGAAGGAGAGGTTGGCGCCGTCGAGCAGCGGGGTGGGCAGCAGGTGGCGCTGCAGCCGGGCGTTCTCCTGGCCGCGCAGTTCGGCCTCGACGAGCCGGCGCTGCGACTCGTCGGCGCGCTTGCGCTCGACGGCGTAGCGCAGGGCGCGGGCCAGCAGCGGGCCGTCCGTCTCGTCCTTGACCAGGAAGTCCTGGGCACCGGCGGCCACCGCGGCCGCGCCGAGTTGGGCGCCGGCGGCGTCGGTGAGGACGACGACGGCGGTGTGCGGGGCCCGGCGGAGCAGTTCGTGCAGGCCCTCCAGACCGTCCGACGGGTCCGAGGGGTGCGGCAGGTCGGCGGAGGCGGCGAGGTCGAGCAGGACGCAGCTGAAGTCCCCGCGGGTGAACTCGGGGCCGCGCGGGCGCCCGCGCCGGGACCCGGAGGCGGCGGGGGTGAGCAGCGCGAAGGCCTGGTCGAGTCCGCGGGTCCAGTGGATCTCGATCGGGGCGCCGCTGTCGGCCACCGCGGCCTTGAGCAGATGGGCGTCGGTGGCGTCGTCCTCGATCACCAGCAGCTTGAGCGGGGCGGTGGCGGCGGGCGTGGAGCCGGACGGGCCCGCAGGGGCGGTGTCCGACCGCGGGTGGGGTATCGGCGCGGCCGCGGTGGCCGGGCCGGCCGGTTGGCGGGCCGGTGCCGGGGAGCCGTCGGGGCCGGACCGTTCGCGGGCACGCCCGGAGCGGGCGCCGCGCTGGGCGCCCGGCGGGTCCGCGGCACCAGGTGCCCGCCCGTCTCCCGTTGCGGGCATCGGCTGATCCTCCCTTTCCCCGCATGCGTAACGGTCGGCGTCCGTCCGCAGTGCCCGCTCGGCAGCTCGCGGCGGGGAACTTCTGGCGACCATAACGTGATCTCCGGGGATTTCTCTGACCGACCGGCACCGTCGGGGCTGTCGCCACGCCGGTGGCGGCGTGTTGGATGGCTGGCGGGACAGGAACGGGGGACCGTTCCGGCGGGTGCCGGAGCGGGCGACGAGAGGGGTTGCACGATGATGACGCGGATCACCCTGGTCGAGGGTGACATCACGGCTCAGCAGGTGGACGTCGTCGTGAACGCGGCCAATTCCTCCCTGCTGGGCGGCGGTGGTGTGGACGGGGCGATCCACCGCCGGGGCGGGGCGCGGATCCTGGAGGAGTGCCGCGAGCTGCGGGCCTCGCGGTACGGGCGGGGACTGCCCACCGGGCAGGCGGTGGCGACCACGGCCGGCGACCTGCCGGCCCGCTGGGTGGTGCACACCGTGGGGCCGGTCTACCTGGCGGACGAGTACGAGGAGCGGGCGGGGCTGCTGGCCTCCTGCTACCGCGAGTCGCTCCGGGTGGCGGCGGAGCTGGACGCGCGCACGGTGGCCTTCCCGGCCGTGTCGGCCGGGATCTTCGGGTGGCCGCCGGCGGATGCGGCCAGGATCGCGCTCGGCACCGTCGCGGCGGTGACGGCGGAGCCGGGCGGCGGACCCGAGGAGGTGCGGTTCGTGTTGTTCGGATCGGAGATGTACGAGGTGTTCGCGGGCGTGCGGCTGGAGCTGGGGCTGGCGGGACGGGAGTGATCCTTCGGCCGGGTCCCATGGTGGCGCGGCGAGGCGTCAACGCGCCAGAGGTATTCGATAACTCGTTCGAGTGAAACCATGGGCCCGGCCACCGGTACCCGGCGGTCCGTCGTCGTTACGGGGCCAGTGCCGACCAGGGCAGGGTGACCTCGCCCTGCCGCCACCGCCCGCGCGCGTCCACCAGCGGCCACGCCCCGGCCAGCGAGGTGCAGGCCGCCACCCAGCGCTGCCGGGCGCCGAACGCCCCGTACGGCGCCGCCGCCGCCCAGGCGCGGTCGAAGTCGCGCAGGAAGGCGTGCACCGGCCGCCCCGGCACGTTGTGGTGGATCAGCGCCTTCGGCAGCCGTTCGGCCAGGTCGGACGGCTGGCCGAGGCCGCCCAGCCGGGCCGCGAAGGTCACCGTCCGCGGCCCCTCGGGACCGAGCGCCACCCAGACGTGCCGACGGCCGATCTCGTCGCAGGTGCCCTCGACCAGCAGCCCGTCCGGGGCGAGCCGGGCGCGCAGCCGCTCCCAGACCGCGGCCACCGCCGACTCGTCGTACTGCCGCAGCACATTGGCGGCCCGGATCAGCCGGGCGGGCGCCCCGCCGTCCAGCGGCACCTCGAAGCCGCCGCGCCGGAAGGTCAGCAGCGGTGGCACCGCGTACGGCAGCGCGGCGGCGACCCGGGCCGGCTCGATCTCGATCCCGACCACCCGGACGTCCGGCCGCACCGCGCGCAGCCGGCCGGACAGCTCGACGGCCGTCCACGGCGCGGCGCCGTAGCCGAGGTCGACGGCGACCGGCGGCTGCTCGGCGGCGCGCAGCGCGGGCCCCAGCGTATGGGCGATCCAGCGGTCCATCCGGCGCAGCCGGTTGGTGTTGGTGGTGCCGCGGGTGACGGTGCCCACCGGCCGCCCGGCCCGTCCGCGGGCGGGCGCGGTCGTGCTGTCGGGGAAGGAGGCGGCCATGTCCCACAGGGTACGGGGCCCGCGGTGGCGGCCCGCGGCGTGGCCCAACTCATGCGGCGCCCCGGGAATGCCGGTCGGTGATCGCGTGGTTGGCACACTGTTGGTGATGTGTGCCTTGGCGGCAGCGCACGCACACCGGGCAGCAGACGGCAGGCGAGCACGGCTGCCCAGGCGGGCAGTACACGAGGAGGCTTCAGCCAGGTGATCCAGCACCCCGTCCGTTCGGTGCGCCGTGCCCAGCCGGCCACGCCCGCGCGAGGCCGGCTCCAGTCGCTCGTCCAGGGCGGTCGGCGCCGTCCGCGCCGGATAGCGATGCTCAGCGTCCACACCTCCCCGCTGCACCAGCCGGGGACGGGCGACGCGGGCGGCATGAACGTCTACATCGTGGAGCTGGCCAAGCGGCTGGCCGAGCTCAACATCGAGGTCGAGGTGTTCACCCGGGCGATCTGCTCGGACGACGCGCCCACCGTGGAGCTGGCCCCCGGCGTGCTGGTCCGGCACGTCACGGCGGGCCCCTACGAGGGCCTGCTGAAGGAGGACCTGCCCGCCCAGCTGTGCGCCTTCACCCACGGGGTGCTCCGCACCGAGGCCGGCCACCGCCCCGGCCACTACGACCTGGTCCACTCGCACTACTGGCTCTCCGGCCACGTCGGCTGGCTGGCGGCGCAGCGCTGGGGCGTGCCGCTGGTGCACACCATGCACACCATGGCGAAGGTGAAGAACGCGGCGCTGGCCGAGGGCGACACCCCCGAGCCGCCGGCCCGGGTGATCGGCGAGACCCAGGTGGTGGAGGCGGCCGACCGGCTGATCGCCAACACCACCGAGGAGGCCGCCGAGCTGTCCCGGTTCTACGGGGCGCGCCCGGACCAGCTGGCCGTCGTCCACCCGGGGGTCAACCTGGACGTCTTCCGCCCGGCGGCACCGGGCGCCGCGCGGGCCCGCCGGGCCGCCCGGGCCCGGCTCGGGCTGCCCGCCGAGGCCGCGGTGCTGCTCTTCGCCGGCCGCATCCAGCCGCTGAAGGCCCCCGACGTGCTGCTGCGCGCGGTCGCCGTCCTGCTGGAGCGCCGACCGGAGCTGCGCGAGCGGCTGGTGGTGCCGGTGGTCGGCGGTCCGTCCGGCACCGGGCTGGCCAGGCCGGAGAGCCTGCACAAGCTGGCCGCCCAGCTGGGCATCGGCGACGTGGTGCGCTTCCACCCGCCGGTGGGCCAGGCGCTGCTCGCCGAGTGGTACCGGGCCGCGACGGCGCTGGTGATGCCCTCGTACAGCGAGTCGTTCGGGCTGGTCGCGCTGGAGGCGCAGGCCTGCGGCACGCCGGTGGTGGCGGCCTCGGTGGGCGGCCTGCCGGTGGCCGTCCGGGACGGCGAGACCGGCACCCTGGTGGGCGGCCACGACCCGGTGGCCTGGTCGTACGCGCTGGAGCCGTACGTCACCGACCCGGAGCTGGTGGCCCGGCGGGGCGACGCGGCGGCCCGGCACGCGGCCGGGTTCGGCTGGGACACCGCCGCCGCGACCACCGCCGAGGTGTACGCCGGCAGCCTGGTCCGCCCGGTCGGCCGGCTGGCCGGGGCGCGCCAGCGGCGGGCCTGAGCCGCAGGAGGCCGGGCCGGCACCCCGCGGTCGTACTGCTGCGGTGCACTGGCGCGCTGTACTGCTGCGCCCGGGCGTACCGCCGAGTAACGTCACCCCCATGGCAATCCGCACCAAGGACGAGGCCCTGACCCTCCTGCGTTCCGCCCTGGACGAGGCCGGGGTGGCCTGGGAGCAGGCCCCCGCCGACCCGTACACCCTGGTGGCGGCGCTCCCGGGCACCCGGAAGCTGAGCACCACCTGCGCGCTGCGGGTCGGCGACCACACCCTCTCGGTGAACGCCTTCGTGGTCCGCCGCCCGGACGAGAACCACGAGGCGGTCTATCGCTGGCTGCTGGAGCGCAACACCCGGCTCCACGGTGTGGCGTACGCGATCGACCGGCTCGGGGACGTCTACCTGGCGGGCCGGCTGCCGCTGGAGGCGCTGACCCCGGACACCGTGGACCGGCTGCTGGGCACGGTGCTGGAGAACGCCGACGAGCCGTTCAACACCCTGCTGGAGCTGGGCTTCGCCACCGCGATCCGGCGGGAGTGGGAGTGGCGGACCAAGCGCGGGGAGTCCACTCGCAACCTGGCGGCCTTCGCCCACCTCGCCACCCCGGTCGCCGGGCAGCCCGCCGCCGAGCCGTCGGCCGCCGGGCAGCCGACGGCCGAGCAGCCGACGGCCGGGCGGCCCGCCGCGGAGTAGCCGGCCGGGAGGCTCAGCCCGCCGCGGTCCGCTCCGGCTCGACGGCCCGCTCCGTGCCCGCCACCGCGGCCCGCTCCGCGCGCGGGGCCGGAACCGCCGCCGGGTCCGCGGGCTTCGTCAGGTCCACGGACTTCGCCAGCGCCGCCCCCGGCCGCCGGCCGAGCAGCACGTACCCGCCGGCGGCGGCCATGCCGAGCACCGCGCACGCCCCCCACATCACCCCGCTGCCGGCCCGCTCCAGCAGCACCCCGCCCGCCGCCGGGCCGAGGAACGAGGCGAGCGACCAGGAGAGCGAGTAGACGCCCTGGTAGCGGCCGCGCGCCTCGGCCGGCGACAGCTCGGCGACCAGGCCCATCATGGTCGGCGCGTTCAGGATCTCGCCGAGCGTCCAGACCGCCACGGTGAAGGCGTAGAACCAGGCCGAGGAGCCGGCCAGCGCGGTCAGCCCGAAGCCCCAGCCGATCAGCAGCGCGCTGGCGACCAGCAGCGCCGTCCGGTCCCGCCCCGCCATCCACCGGGTGAGCGGGATCTGCAGCACCACGATGAGCAGACCGTTGAGCCCGATCACCAGGCCGTACTGGGTGGAGGTGATGCCGGCCCGGCCCATGTCCACGGCCAGCGTGGTGGAGCCCTGCTGGGCGACCAGGGCGAGCAGCAGGTTGAGCACCACCACCGCCATGAAGCGGCCGTCCTGGAACACCGCGCCGAGGCCGATCGCCGGCGGGGCCCCCGCGCCGCCCGGGGCCGCGGCGGGCGCCTCGGGCCTGGTCTCGGGGATGCGCACGAAGATGACGACCGCGCAGACCACCGTGGAGAGCGCGTCCAGCAGGAAGAGCGTGAGGTAGCCGTGGGTGGCGATCAGACCGGCCACCGCCGCGGAGAGGCCGAAGCCGATGTTGATCGCCCAGTAGTTCAGCGCGAAGGCACGGACCCGGTCCTCGGCGGGCACGATGTCCGCGATGATGGCCGAGGTCGCCGGCCGGGTCGCGTTGTTGCAGAAGCCGACCAGGAAGGCGACCACCGCGATGGTCACCTGTCCGTCGCTGAAGCCGAGCAGCGCGGTGAACAGGGCGGTGCCGAGCTGGGCGGCGACCAGCGTCGGCCGCCGCCCGATCCGGTCGGCCAGCACCCCGGCGACGACGGAGGCGATCGCCGAGCCCAGGCCGAACAGCGAGGCGACCAGCCCCGCGTACGAGGCCGAGTAGCCCCGGTCGGTCGTGAGGTAGAGCGCCAGGAAGGTGACCACGAACGCGCCGAGCTTGTTGATCAGCGTGCTGGTCCAGAGCCACCAGAACTGGCGCGGGAGCCCGCTCACCGCCTCGGCGACGGCTCTGGAGGTGCGAGCGGACAGGGAGGAATCGGGCATGTGGGGGCTCCCGGGCAGGCGGACGTCCGCTGAGCCGTACGGGCAGGACCGCTCAGCAGGAGAGTAAGAGTCTCTGAAGCGGGTCACACCTTACCTGTCGAGCATGGGTCCCGACCAGCGGTTTTCCGGGCTCCACTAAGCTGGGGGCCATGGCTGACACGACGTACCGACTCATCCTGCTCCGCCACGGCGAGAGCGAGTGGAACCAGAAGAACCTGTTCACCGGTTGGGTCGACGTCGACCTCAACGAGAAGGGCGAGAAGGAGGCCGCGCGCGGTGGCGAGCTGCTCGCCGCCGAGGGCTTCCTCCCGGACGTGCTGCACACCTCGCTGCTGCGCCGTGCCATCCGCACCTCGCAGATCGCCCTGGACAAGGCCGACCGCCACTGGATCCCGGTCAGCCGCAGCTGGCGTCTGAACGAGCGGCACTACGGCGCGCTCCAGGGCAAGGACAAGGCCCAGACCCTGGCCGAGTTCGGCGAGGAGCAGTTCCAGCTGTGGCGCCGCTCATACGACACCCCGCCGCCGGTGCTGGCCGACGACGCCGAGTACTCGCAGGCCGGTGACGCCCGCTACGCCGAGATCCCGAGCGAGCTGCGTCCGCGCACCGAGTGCCTGAAGGACGTCGTCGAGCGGATGCTCCCGTACTGGTACGACGCCATCGTCCCGGACCTCGCCGCCGGCCGAACCGTCCTGGTGACCGCCCACGGCAACAGCCTGCGGGCGCTGGTCAAGCACCTCGACGGCATCTCCGACGCCGACATCGCCGGCCTCAACATCCCGACCGGCATCCCGCTGGTCTACGAGCTGGACGCCGACTTCAAGCCGATCACCAAGGGTGGCCGCTACCTCGACGCCGAGGCCGCCGCCGCCGCGATCGAGGCCGTCAAGAACCAGGGCAAGAAGTAACCCGGACCGGCCGTCGAGGGCCCCGTTCCCCGCACTGGGGGAGCGGGGCCCTTCGCTTTCAACTGGCCTGTGGCTGCGGCGAGTTCGGTGTGTCGCAGAAGTGGTTCAGACCATTGACGGCCCCGGTGGCGGCTCCTACGGTGTGAGCGCCGACCCGGCGCAGGCATGCCAGCCCCCCACGCGCGCGTGTCCGCGCCCGGCGCACTCTCCATCCACCCCCACGGAGGAGCACCATGCGCACACGTCATGTCGTCGGAGCCGTGATCGCCGCCCTCGCGGTGCCGGTCGCGGTCGCCCTTCCGGCGCAGTCGCACGGCTACATCACCACCCCGCCCAGCCGGGCCGCGCTCTGCGGCGCGGGCACGGTGACCGACTGCGGAGACATCCGCTGGGAGCCGCAGAGCGTCGAGGGACCGAAGGGCTTCCCGGCGGCGGGGCCGGCCGACGGCACCATCTGCGCCGGCGGCAACGACCGGTTCGCCGAGCTGGACGACCCGCGCGGCGGGGCCTGGCCGACCACCGCCGTCTCGGCGGGCCAGCGGCTCACCTTCACCTGGCGGTTCACCGCCCGGCACGCCACCTCGGGCTTCCGGTACTACCTGACCAAGCCCGGGTACAACGCGACCCAGCCGGTCACCCGGGCCAACCTGGAGCTGACCCCGTTCCTGAACGTGCCCTACAACGGCACCCAGGTGCCCAGCACGCTCAGCCACACCGCGACCCTGCCGTCCGGTCGGACCGGCCACCAGGTGGTCGTCGCGGTCTGGGACGTCGCCGACACCGGCAACGCCTTCTACTCCTGCGCGGACGTCAGCTTCTGACGCCCGGCCCGGCCGGCGCGGTCACCGCGCGGCGGGCGCCCACCCGGTGGACCCCGTCGGCGCTCCGGCGGTGAGGAGGCCGGGGTGCACGGCCGTCTCCCACGGCAGCCGTGCACCCCGGAGCTCCGCGACAGCACCGGGGGAGGGTCGGACGGGCGGCCTCAGTGGCCGCAGCAGCCGCCGTCGGCACCGCCGCACTGGCAGGGCGCGCCGGACTGGCAGCCGCAGCCGCAGCCCGGTCCACAGCCGCAGCCGGCCGCGAGGACGGGCAGCAGCTTCGGGGCGACGGGTTCGATGGTGTCGGGAGCCGATGCCGGGCCGGTCGGGTTTGCCTTCATCGCGCTGACCCCTCCTTCTGACGGGCACACCTCGGTGCCCACGGCATCGAGTGAAGCCGCCGACCGGAGGGAGCGTCAACGGGCGCGCAGTGGTGGGGAGCCCGGCTGCCCGTGCTTCCCCACCACCCCCGCCCCGGGTTTACTCACCCCCAGGGATGAAGCCACCCGAGGGGGAGGAGCCGCCCGGGGTCACTCCACCTCGGCGGCGGCCTCGGTCGCCGCGACGAACTCGTCCACGTGCTCGCCGGTCACCAGGTACACCACGCGCTTGGCCACCGAGACCGCGTGGTCGGCGAACCGCTCGTAGTAGCGGCCGACCAGGGTGACGTCCACCGCGGTCTCGATGCCGTGGTGCCAGCGCTCGTCGATGAGGTGCGCGAACAGCTCGCGGTGCAGCGCGTCGATCGCGTCGTCGTCCTGCTCCAGCTCCAGCGCCTTGTCGACGTCCTTGGTGGCGATCACCAGGCCGGCCTTGGCGACCAGCCGCTGGGCGAGCTGCCCGAGCTCCAGGACCGTCGCGTGCAGGTCGCCGGGGACGGCCGACTCGGGGTAGCGCAGCCGCGCGACCTTGGCGACGTGCTGGGCGAGGTCGCCGCAGCGCTCCAGGTCGGAGCTCATCCGCAGCGAGGTGACCACGATGCGCAGGTCGGTGGCGACCGGCTGCTGACGGGCCAGCAGGTCGATCGCCCGGTTCTCCAGGTCGTGGTGCAGCTCGTTGATCTTCTGGTCGGCGGCGATCACGCTCTCCGCCAGCGCCAGGTCCGCGTCGAGGAGCGCCGTGGTCGCCCGCCCGAGGGCCGAACCGACCAGCCGGGCCATCTCGACCAGGCTGTCGCCGATCGAGTCGAGTTCCTCGTGGTACGCGTCGCGCATGCTCTCTCCTCAGTAGCTGTGTCGGTGGCGGTGCCGACCGGCCATCCGGTACGACGATCTGAACGACGAATGGATGACCGCTGCTGGTGGCGCGCATCGTACGCGCACACCCGGGGCGGCGGGCGGCCGTCCGGCCGGGCCACCCCTCCCACACGGGCTCCGGCGCCCACTGTGAGCCGTCCGGGCGACCACGCACGACCCGTTCGGTGAATCAGTGGCTACTTGAAGGTGAATTCTCGGCAACGCGTGGCCGATCCCTTGATCGGGGCCTTGGGGAGCGCCCGCACCGTGCGCTTAGGCTGGCGTTATGGACGTGAACGTGGCCGCCGCCGCTGCCTGCGCCATAGCCGGGCTCGGCGTCGGCCTCACGGCCTCGATCGCCTTCCGTTGGAGCGAGCGCGAGCAGGCGAGGGGCAGGTACGGCGGAACCAACCGCAATCAGGGCCGGCACCAGAGCCTGGCCGCCCAGGAACCCCCGCTGCCCCCGGGGGTCGACACCGTGCTCTCCGTGCTGCGCTCCTGCGCGATCGTGCTCGGCGAGAGCGACGACGTGGTCAAGGCCAGCTCGGCGGCGTACGCGATGGGCCTGGTGCGCGGCGGCGCCGTCGCCGTCGACCAGCTGCTCTCGCTGGCCCGCTCCACCCGCCGGGACGGCGAGATCCGCCAGCTCGACCTGGAGCTGCCCCGCCCGGGCGCGGCGCGCGCCGCCGAGCCGCTCGCGGTCTCGGCCCGGGTCGCCCCGCTGGGCTCCCGGCTGGTCCTGGTGCTGGTCGAGGACCAGACCGAGCGCCGCCGGGTGGAGGCCGTCCGCCGCGACTTCGTCGCCAACGTCAGCCACGAGCTCAAGACCCCGGTCGGCGCGCTCTCACTGCTCTCCGAGGCGGTCGCGGACGCGGCCGACGACCCGGAGGCGGTGCAGCGCTTCGCCGGCCGGATGCAGATCGAGGCGACCAGGCTGGCCAGCCTGGTCCAGGAGATCATCGACCTCTCCCGGGTCCAGGACGACCGGCTGATGGTCGACCCGGAGCCGGTCGCGGTGGACGAGCTGATCGCCGAGGCGATCGACCGCTGCCGCCAGCAGGCCGCCGCCAAGCAGATCCTCATCGCGGCCGGCGGCATCGCCGGCCTCTACCTGCACGGCAACCGCGGCCAGCTCGCCGCCGCGCTCGGCAACCTCGTCGAGAACGCCGTCAACTACAGCCCGCCGCGGACCAGGGTCGCCATCGCCACCCGCCGGATATCCAGCGCCGCCGCGCTGGGCGAGGCCGACGGCGAGCTGATCGAGATCTCGGTGACCGACCAGGGCATCGGCATCTCCGAGAAGGACCGCGAGCGGGTCTTCGAACGCTTCTACCGGGTCGACCCCGCACGCTCCCGGCAGACCGGCGGCACCGGCCTCGGACTCTCCATCGTCAAGCACGTGGCCGCCTCGCACGGCGGCACCGTGTCGGTGTGGAGCGTCGAGGGCCAGGGCTCCACCTTCACCCTCCGCCTGCCCGCCGGGCAGGCTCCCGTGGACCGGCCCCGTGCGGGGGACTCCGCGGAACCCCTGTCAGAAACAACCCCCCAGCTTGCCCCGGAGGCCTGATCGTGACCCGAGTACTGGTGGTCGAGGACGAGGAGTCGTTCAGCGACGCCCTCTCGTACATGCTCCGCAAGGAGGGCTTCGAGGTGGCCATCGCCGCCACCGGCCCCGACGCGCTGGAGCAGTTCGAACGCAACGGCGCCGACCTCGTCCTGCTCGACCTGATGCTGCCGGGGCTGCCCGGTACCGAGGTCTGCCGCCAGCTGCGGGTCCGCTCCAACGTGCCGGTGATCATGGTCACCGCGAAGGACAGCGAGATCGACAAGGTGGTCGGTCTGGAGATAGGCGCGGACGACTACGTCACCAAGCCGTACTCCACCCGTGAGCTGGTCGCCCGGATCCGCGCGGTGCTGCGCCGCCGTGGCGAGAACGAGGGCCCCGGCGACGGCGGCGGCCCCGGCGCGCTGGAGGCCGGCCCGGTCCGGATGGACGTCGACCGGCACGTGGTGACCGTGGACGGCGCCAAGGTCGACCTGCCGCTCAAGGAGTTCGACCTGCTGGAGATGCTGCTGCGCAACGCCGGCCGGGTGCTCACCCGGATGCAGCTGATCGACCGGGTCTGGGGCGCGGACTACGTCGGCGACACCAAGACGCTGGACGTCCACGTCAAGCGGCTGCGGGCGAAGATCGAGCCGGACCCGGGCGCCCCGCGCTACCTGGTCACGGTGCGCGGCCTCGGCTACAAGTTCGAGCCGTAGACCCGGCCCCGGCCGCCCGAACGCGGAACGCCCCTCCGGCACCGGCCGGAGGGGCGTTCGCGTGTCCGCGGCGGGGCGGTACCCGGCCTCAGTGGGCGGGCGGGACCGCCGGGATCGAAGCGGAGCCGACCGGGGTGGGAGCGGCCGGGGTGGTCGCACCGGTGGCGGGGGCGGCCGGGGTGGTGGCGCCGACGGCCGGCGTGGTGGCACCGGCGGCTGGGGTGGCCGCCGGGGTGGCCGCCTTGCTCGGCGCGGCGGCCGGGGCGGTCGGACCGAAGCCCTTGTACAGGCCGCTGTTCGAGTTGACCTGGGCCTGGGTCTCCAGCTTGTCGTGGTTCTTGAACGTGAAGGAGGTCGCCACGTAGCCGCCCACGGTCACGGTGGTGGAGGCGACCTTGGCGGACGGGTTGCCGGGGCCGCCGAGCAGCACGGCGCCGCGGGGCGGGACCGAGATGCTGGTCAGCGGGGCGCCCTTGTCGTCGGCGAAGGTGGCGGCGGTGCCGCCGTCGACGGTGATGGACTGCAGCTCGAGCACCTCGGTCCCGGTGTTGCTGATGTTCACCGTCAGGTTGGCGGGGCCGGTGTGCTCACCGGCGGTCTCGCTCCCGGTGACCACGACGATGTTGTTCAGTCGGACGTCGGTGCCCAGGGTGGCCGACGCGGTGTCCGGCTGGATCTGCAGCGTGGCCGGGGTGTTCCCGGCGGCGCAGGAGGACAGCGAGGCGATGGCCAGGGCGGCGATGGCGGCGATGCTGCCGCGTCGAAGGCTGCGGCTCACGGCGGCGGCTTCTCCTAAGTCACGTGTCGGAAGGTCAGGTCTCAGATTATCGACCTCGCTTATGCCGTCCTCACGGGGTGGTCCCTTCGTGTCGCGCCACGGGAGTGGACGGGCGTCCGGACGGCGGCACGTCCGCGTGTTCAGGTCAAGCGCCGACCAAGATCGGATCACGATCCGGAAACGGCCCGATAAACGGTGAAAGCTCAAGATCAAATCACGGTTTCGGGAGTGTTGCCAGAGGTTTCAGCGGGCGGCGGAACCGCCTCCGACCTGCGGGAAGCCCTCCTCGAACACCGGTCGCAGCACGTCATGGGGGTCCTTGTCAAGCCCCGAGACCCGCCCTGACCTGCGAAAACGCCCTTCGGGTGCGCCGAAAAGCGTGTTATTCTGGAAAGCCACGGAAGGGGTCCTGTCACATGACGTTCAAGGTTGGCGACACGGTGGTCTACCCCCATCACGGGGCCGCGCTGATCGAGGCCATCGAAATTCGCCAGATCAAAGGTGTGGACAAGACCTACCTGGTGCTCAAGGTGCAGCAGGGAGACCTGACGCTCCGCGTGCCCGCCGAGAACGCGGAGTTCGTCGGCGTGCGCGATGTGGTCGGCCAGGAGGGTCTGGACCGGGTCTTCGAGGTGCTCCGCGCGCCGTACACCGAAGAGCCGACCAACTGGTCCCGTCGCTACAAGGCGAACCTGGAGAAGCTCGCCTCGGGTGACGTTATCAAGGTTGCCGAGGTCGTGCGCGACCTCTGGCGTCGCGAGCGCGAGCGCGGCCTCTCCGCCGGGGAGAAGCGCATGCTCGCCAAGGCGCGCCAGATCCTCGTCAGCGAGCTCGCGCTGGCGGAGAACACCAACGAGGACAAGGCGGAGACGCTGCTCGACGAGGTGCTCGCCTCGTAGCGGCCGTCCGCTCCACAACGCTCACAGCGCCCGATGCCGGCGCGCCGCCCACCGGACCGAAGGTCCGTGGGTGGTGCAGTGGCACTTCGGGCGCTGAGGCGTGTCCGGACGACGCCCCCGCACCCGAGCGGCCTGGCCGGTCTCGGGTCCGCATGACCGTTTCTGCTGCTGTGCGGGCGGAAGACGGTGGTGCTTCGGAAGGGGTCCGCGCCCGTCGTGCACGCCATGGCCATACCCACTTCGCCGAAGGAGTGAAACCTGAACGCCACAGCAGCAGTCGCAGCAGCAGTCGTGCCCGCCGCCGGCCGGGGCGAGCGCCTGGGTCCGGGCGCCCCCAAGGCCCTGCGTGAACTGGGCGGCGTGCCGCTCCTGGTGCACGCCGTCCGGGCGCTGACCCGCAGCCGTGCGGTCGGCCTGGTCGTGGTCGCCGCCCCCGCCGACGGGGTGGCCGAGGTGGTCGCCCTGCTCGACAGCCACGGACTCGAGGACAAGGACATCCGGGTGGTGGCCGGCGGGTCGACCCGCCAGGAGTCCGTCCGGCTGGGCCTGGCCGCCATCCCGGCCGAGGTCGGCATCGTGCTGGTGCACGACGCGGCCCGTCCGCTGGTACCGGTCGAGGTGGTGGACGCGGTGGCGTCCGCCGTCCGGGCCGGGGCGGAGGCGGTGGTGCCGGCGGTGCCGCTGGCCGACACCGTCAAGCGGGTCGAGCCGGTGCCGGGCGGGCCCGAGCCGGTGCTCGACACGCCGGACCGCGCCACCCTGCGCGCCGTCCAGACCCCGCAGGGCTTCCGCCGGGAGACGCTGGCCGAGGTGCACGCCAGGGCGTTGGCCGAGGAGACCGCGGCGGAGGGGGCGGCCGGGACCGCCCTGCCGCCGGTCACCGACGACGCCGGCCTGGTCGAGCGGTTCGGTGGGCGGGTGGTCGTGGTGCCCGGCCACGAGGAGGCGTTCAAGGTGACCCGTCCGCTGGACCTCGTCCTCGCCGAGGCCGTACTCGCCCGCCGGAGGGCCGCCGATGCCTACTGAGCCGATGCCTGAGCCGAGGCCCACCGAGCCGCCGTCCACCGAGCCGCCGGCCGCCGAACCGCCGACCCCGGTGCTCCCCCGGATCGGCGTCGGCACCGATGTGCACGCCTTCGAGCCCGGCCGCCCGCTCTGGGTGGCCGGGCTGGAGTGGCCGGGCGCCGAGGCCGGCCTGGCCGGGCACTCGGACGCCGACGTGGCCGCGCACGCCGCCTGCGACGCGCTGTTCTCGGCCGCCGGCATCGGCGACCTGGGCGCGCACTTCGGCACCGACCGGCCGGAGTGGGCCGGCGCGTCCGGGGTGCGGCTGCTCGGCGAGGCGGCCCGGCTGGTGCGCGCGGCGGGCTTCGAGATCGGCAACGTCGCGATCCAGGTGATCGGGGTCCGGCCGAAGATCGGCAAGCGCCGGGCCGAGGCCCAGGCCGCGCTCGGCGCGGCGGTCGGCGCCCCCGTCTCGGTCTCCGGCACCACCACCGACGGGCTCGGCCTCACCGGGCGCGCCGAGGGGCTCGCGGCGATCGCCACCGCGCTGGTGTACGAGCGGCGTTGACGTCCGCGGCGGCGCCCGGGGAACAATCCGTGACTGACGGGTGTTCACCGGGCATTGCGGGGGCCCGAGTCGATAGTGTTCGGCTCCGGGCCCGCGCGGGCTTCCCCCCTCGGGCCGTACCCGCCGCCGACGAGATGAGGTTTCCGATGAGCGCCCAACTCTCCGACCAGGCCAAAGCCCTGCTCGACACCAAGAGCTTCGCCGTGGTCTCCACGATCCAGCCCGACGGCAGCCCCCAGTCCTCCGTGGTCTGGGTGAAGCGCGACGGCGAGGACATCCTGTTCTCCACCGTGGAGGGGCGCCGCAAGCACCTCAACCTGGTGAAGGACCCGCGGGTCTCGCTGCTCGTCAACCCGCCGGAGAACCCGTACACCTACCTGGAGGTGCGCGGCGAGGTCACGCTGACCCGGGAGGGCGGCCGGGAGCTGATCGACGAGCTGGCGAAGAAGTACCAGGGCCTGGACACCTACGGCTACGACGGCCCGGACGACGTGCGCGTGGTCGTCCGGATCAGCCCGCGGAAGGTGGTCGGCTCGATCTGAGCCACGGCGCGGCGGGGGGCGACCCCGGACGACACCCGGCGGAAAAGGCTCCGCCGGGGGCCTTGACATTCCGGAATGTCGCAGGGCACCCCCTGCCGCCCACTACGCTTGACGCTGTGAGCATTCGACTGTACGACACCAGCACCCGACAGGTACGCGACTTCGTCCCGCTTGTACCGGGTTGTGTCTCGATCTACCTGTGCGGCGCTACCGTCCAGTCGGCGCCACACATCGGGCACATCCGGTCCTACCTCAACTTCGACGTCATGCAGCGGTGGTTCGCGTACCGCGGCTACCAGGTGACCTTCGCCCGCAACGTCACCGACATCGACGACAAGATCATCGCCAAGGAGCGCGAGCTCGGCACCCCGTGGTGGCAGATCGCCTACGAGAACGAGCGCGCCTTCAACGACGGCTACAACGCCCTCGGCTGCCTCCCGCCGACCGTCGAGCCGCGCGCGACCGGGCACATCCCCGAGATGGTCGAGATGATGCGCGGGCTCATCGAGCGGGGCCACGCCTACGAGGCCGACGGCAACGTCTACTTCGACGTGAAGTCCTACCCGGACTACCTCGCGCTCTCCAACCAGAAGCTGGAGAACCTGCTGCAGCCCTCCGGCGAGGGCGAGACCGGCAAGCGCGACCCGCGCGACTTCGCGATGTGGAAGTCCGCCAAGCCGGGCGAGCCGAGCTGGGACACCCCGTGGGGCCGCGGCCGTCCGGGCTGGCACCTGGAGTGCTCGGCGATGGCCCACAAGTACCTGGGCCCGGCCTTCGACATCCACGGCGGCGGGCTCGACCTGATCTTCCCGCACCACGAGAACGAGATCGCCCAGTCCAAGGCCTACGGCGACGACTTCGCCAACTTCTGGGTGCACAACGCCTGGGTCACCATGGCCGGCGAGAAGATGAGCAAGTCGCTCGGCAACTCGGTGCTGGTCTCCGAGATGGTCCGCAACTGGCGGCCGATCGTGCTCCGCTACTACCTGGCGGGCCCGCACTACCGCTCGATGATCGAGTACAGCGAGGAGTCGCTGCGCGAGGCCGAGGCCGGATTCGGCCGGATCGAGGGCTTCGTCCAGCGTGCCGTCGAGCGCTGCGGCGCCGTGGACGCGGCGCCCGAGGTGCCGCCGGCCTTCGCCGAGGCGATGGACGACGACCTGGGCGTGCCGCAGGCGCTCGCCATCGTGCACACCGCCGTCCGCCAGGGCAACAGCGCCCTCACCGCGGACGACAAGGAGAGCGCGGTGGCGCGCTTGGCCGAGGTCCGTGCGATGCTCGGAGTACTGGGTCTGGACCCGCTCGACCCGCAGTGGGCCGGGGCGGAGCGTGGCGAGGACCTGCACGGCGTGGTCGACTCGCTGGTGCGCCTCGTCCTGGACCAGCGCCAGGCGGCGCGGGCCCGCAAGGACTTCGCGACCGCGGACGCCATCCGCGACCAGCTCGGCCTGGCCGGGCTGGCGATCGAGGACACCCCGTCCGGCCCGCGCTGGACGATCAACAGCCAGTAACCCCCCGGCGACCGAGGGGTGAGGTGGGCCGTACCGGACCGGTGCGGCCCTCCCGCATGACGGAGCGCATGCCGTCGGGCGCCACCGGCACGGGCCGGGGCGGCCGGCCATGCCGGACAGACAGACAGGAAGTACAGCCATGGCCGGCAACAGCCAGCGCAGGAACCGCCGCAACCCCGGGTCGAAGAAGGGCGCGAGTGTCGGTACCGGCGGCCACAGCCGGAAGGCGCTCCAGGGCAAGGGCCCGACCCCGCCCGGGGAGGAGCGCAAGGGCCACCCGAAGCAGCGGGCCGCCAACGCCGCGCTCAAGCGCGAGCGGGACGCCAAGGCCCGGGCCGGCATGCGCCGGGCCGGTGGCGGCGGCCGGGGCGGCCGCGGCGGCGCCGGCTCCGCGGAGCTGGTGTTCGGCCGCAACTCGGTGGTCGAGGCCCTGCAGGGCGACGTGCCGGCCAACGCGCTGTACGTCCAGCAGTTCATCGACACCGACGACCGGGTCCGTGACGCCTTCCAGGCCGCCAACGACCGCGGAATCCCGCTGATGGAGGCCCCGCGGCCGCAGCTGGACCAGATGACCGGCGGGATGAACCACCAGGGCCTGGTGCTGCAGGTCCCGCCGTACGAGTACGCGCACCCCGAGGACCTGCTGGAGGAGGCCGCCGACTCCGGCCGGGACGCGCTGATCGTGGCCCTGGACGGCGTCACCGACTCCCGCAACCTGGGCGCCGTGGTCCGTTCCGCCGCCGCCTTCGGCGCGCACGGCGTGGTCATCCCGGAGCGCCGGGCGGCCGGTATGACCGCCGGTGCCTGGAAGACCTCC
Source organism: Kitasatospora sp. NPDC057965 (assembly GCF_042887135.1). Lineage (NCBI taxonomy): Bacteria > Bacillati > Actinomycetota > Actinomycetes > Kitasatosporales > Streptomycetaceae > Kitasatospora > Kitasatospora sp. NPDC057965. The sequence continues at coordinate 122,470 of NZ_JBHVPZ010000018.1, read as the reverse complement.
TCGGGCGCGGCGGCCCGGCTGCCCGTCGCCCGGGCCACCAACCTGACCCGGGCCCTGGAGGCGTACCAGAAGGCCGGTCTGATGGTGGTCGGCCTGGCGGCCGACGGCGAGGCCGAGATCGGCGACCTGGAGGCGCTGACCGGGCCGGTGGTGATCGTCGCGGGCAGCGAGGGCAAGGGCCTGTCCCGGCTGGTCTCGGAGACCTGCGACCTGCGCGTGCGGATCCCGATGTCCGGGCTCACCGAGTCGCTGAACGCGGGCGTCGCGGCCGGTGTCGTGCTGTACGAGGCGGCCCGCCTGCGCGCCAAGGTCGGCTGACGCCCGGCGGAGCACGACGGGGGCGCCCACCGCAGGCGTTCTCCGCAACCGCCCGCCGTTCGCCCGCAAGTCAGGGGAAAGCGATCGGATCCGCCCGGGTCCGATCGCTTTTCTCATGGTCACTTCAAGAGGCCTCCCGATGTCCACCCGGGGGAGTGTCCTAACCGGGCGTCACCCGGTTAGACGGGCGTGGACACCAGAACACCTCGGCGCCCGCTCCTGGGCGGTGGCAGCACCGGGATAGACGCGGGCCCCGGCCTCAACACGGTCAAGGTGCCGTCCGACCCGGCGCGCCTCAGCAGCACCCAGGCGAGCTTCCGGCTCAACCTCGCCACCCCGGTGGCGCCGCTGATCGACGCCCCGGCCGGACTGCTGTCCACCGGTGCGGCGTTCGGCGACCCGTACGGTCCCCAGGGGCTGATCCGCCGCCCGATGGTCACCCCGCAGGTGGTCGTCCCCGCCGGCGCCGTGCCCCTGCTCGCCGGCGGCCCGGCCGGCGCACCGCCGCGCCGCAAGGGCCGGGTCACCCCGGTCACCTGGACCGGCGAGGCGCGCCCGGACGACCTCGCGGCCACCCGGCTGCTGGAGGCCGTCCGGCTCGGCGCCGTCCCGGCCGGGGTCGGCGGGCGCGGCGGACTCTCCGGGGGCTCCCTGGCGGACGCCGACACCCAGCTGCTCCCGCCGTACGGCGGCGCCCGGGCGGTGCCGCGCCAGCCGCGCGAGGGCGACGGCACCGCCACCGAGGCCGGCGTCGGCCCGATCGGCGCGCCGCAGGGCTGGACGCCCAGCGGCGAGCTGCCCGAGGTCTCGGCCGCCGGCGCCGAGGGCAGGCAGCCCTGGTACCCCGGCCGCCGGGTCGACCTCGGCCTGGTGCTGCTGCCGCTGCGCGCCGTGCTCGGCTCGCTCTCCGTCTACGCCGGGTTCAGCAAGCTCTGCGACCCGGTGTACTTCGACGGCGGCGAGCGCGGCTCGATGATGCGCTGGCTCTCCTCGCTGCACCCCTGGAAGGTCGCCGAGCCGCTGCTGGCGTTCGCGATGGCGCACCCGGTCGGCTCCGGCCTGGTGGTGTCGTTCATCGAGATCGTGGTCGGCGTGCTGACCGTGCTCGGGCTCTGGCAGCGCATCGCGGCCGGCGCGGCGATGACGCTCTCCGCCGTGCTGCTGTTCACGGTGAGCTGGCGGGCCGTCCCGGTGTACGACACGCCCGACCTGATCTTCCTGGCGGCGTGGAGCCCGCTGCTGATCGCCGGGGCACCGTTCGCCTCGCTGGACGGGCGGCTCGGCCTGGAGGCCTGGCGGCGGTACGGCGCGGAAGCCCCGGCGGCGCTGCGCCGGCGGGTGCTGCGGCGGGGCGCGGTGGTCACCTCGGTGGTCGTCGGCCTGACCCTGCTGCTCGGCTCGATGCTGGGCGCGGCGGTCCGTACCGGCGCCCGGCCGCAGCACCCGGCGCCGTCCCGGCCGGCCACCGACTACGGCACACCGGTCTGGCCGAGCGGCGGACCGTCCGCCAACCCCGGTGGCAGGGCTCCGACCGCTTCGGCGACCTCGCCGGCCCCGGCCCGGCCGGCCGCGCCGAGCGCCACGGCGACCACCGCCCCACCGTCCGGCACCCCGACCCCGTCGAAGGCGAGCCCGAGCGGCACGGCCACGCCGAGCGGCAAGGCGAAGCCCTCGTCGGCCAGGCCGGAGACCGGTGCGGCCTCCTCCGGGGCCTCGGCGCCGCCGGCCGCGTCGACGCCGGCCGGGTCGTCGCCCGCGCAGCGCGGCACCCCGGCTCCGGCCTCCGGCACCGGGGCGGCGCCGAAGCCCGCGCCGAGCGCCGGGGCCGGCACCCAGGGCGGTGCCCCGAGCGGCTCCGGCAACGGCGCGGGCGGCTCCGGCTCGGGGCTGCTGGGCGGGGTGCTGGGCAGCGCGCCGCTGGCCGAGCTGTCCGGCGGCGGCGCCCGCACGCCGGCCGCCCGTCCGGTGACGGCGACGGCCACCTGACGGGCCGGGCGAACGGCCCGGTGACGGCGATCGGCCGGGTGCTCCGTGGGGGAGCACCCGGCCGATCGCGTTGTTCTCGCGCCGGCGCGGCGGACTACTGCGGCGCGCGGCCGGCGCCCGAGGCGAGCTCCTTGGCGGCCTCGGTGAGGTCCTTCGCGGTGTCGATGGCCCGCCAGTAGACGCCCTGCGGCAGCTGGTAGCCGGCCAGCCGCTTGCCGCGGGCCAGCTGCGGGAAGGTGGTCCGCTCGTGGTCGCCGACGTCCGGCAGCAGCTCGGCGAACTCCGGGCTGAACACGTAGAGGCCGGCGTTGATGAGGAACGGCGAGGGCGGGGCCTCGATGAAGTCCAGCACGTTGCCGAACTGGTCGGTCTCCACGGCGCCCCACGGGATCCGCGGCCGGGCCAGCGCGAGGGTGGCCACGGCGCCCCGCTCGTGGTGGAAGGCGGCCATGTCGCGCAGGCTGAACCTGGTCCAGATGTCGCCGTTGGTGGCGTACCAGGGCTCGTCGGGGCGGGGCAGCGCCTTCGCGGCGTACTTGAGCCCGCCGCCGCGGCCGAGCGGCTCGGCCTCGACCACCGTGCGGACCCGCAGCGGCAGGTCGGCCTTGTCGAGCCAGTCCTCCAGCACGTCCGCGAGGTGGCCGCAGGAGACGACCGCGTCGGTGACGCCCTCGGAGGCGAGCCAGGCCAGCTGGTGGCCCAGGATCGGGGTGCCCGTGCCGGGGATCTCGACCAGCGGCTTGGGGCGGTCGTCGGTGTACGGGCGCAGCCGGGAGCCCTGGCCGCCGGCCAGGATGACGGCCTGGGTGACCGGCACCGGGCCCGGAACCGGGCCGAGGGCGGGGGCGTGGGCGTTCGCGGGAGTGGCCGTGGGGCCGGAATCAGCGCTCATGGCTGAACAATAGGCGCACCCGTCCCGGGTGTTGCGCCGCCGTCCGCCCGGTGGGCCGGGCCGCTCGCCGCCGGTCGGGTGCCGCTCGGTCCGGCGCGGACTGGTTCGGTACCGGGCCCGGCGCCGGTGCCGACCGGTTCGGTGCCGGACCGGTCAGCTCGCGGCGCCGGCGGCGAACGAGCCGTCGCAGACCGGGCGGGCGAACGACCGGGCCCGCTGCACGTCGCCCTGGTACTTGCGCACCGCGGCCTTGCCCAGCTCGGTGGCGAGCGAGCTGCAGTACGGCGTGAGCGCGGGCTGCTCGCGCATCGAGCGCTCCAGCAGGTCGAGCGCGCTGCCCGGGTTGTGGGCGCGCAGCTCGTCGAGGAGCGTGACGCGCAGCGCGTCCTGCGGGGCGAGCCCGTCCGGGGTGCGTCCGGTGCCCGCCGTCCGGCCGATCCCGGCGCCGTCCCCGCTGGACGCCGCCACCACCTGCTGGTCCAGCGAGGTCGGCGGGGCCCACGGCACCCTGGTCACGGCGAGGGTGCCGGTGGTCACCAGGACGACGGGCAGGGCGAGGGCGATGGTCTGGCCGATGCGGCGAACTAGCTGCTTCACGCACAGGAGAGTAGCGGTGAGTGCGGCCACGCTCGCCCTCCGTTACACCATCGGGTGACACGGTGTCCCGGTTCGTCCCGGCGCCGTGTTGACGCCCGTCACCCGTCGGAGTGGCCGCGAACGGCGGGAGCCCCGCCGGACCGGTGACGGTCGGACGGGGCTCCGCGGCGCGGGCCGGTCGCCTCAGTTGGAGAGGCGGGCGCCGGTGCTGGTGGAGAACACGTGGGTCTCGCCGGCGACCGGCACGACGTGGATGGTCTCGCCGCGGGCCGGGATCTGGCGGCCGTGCACGCGGACGACCAGCTCCTTGTCCTCGCCGCCGATCTTGGTGGTGCCGTAGACGAAGCCGTCCGAGCCGAGCTCCTCGACCACGTTGACGGTGACGGCGACGCCCTCGATGCCGCCGCCGGCGACGATCTCGAAGTGCTCCGGGCGGATGCCGACGGTCACGGTCTTGTCGGTGCCGGCGCCGGCCAGGTCCTCGCGGGAGATGTTGACCAGCGAGCCGCCGAACTTCACGCCGCCGTCGACCAGCGGCACCTCGACCAGGTTCATCGCGGGGGAGCCGATGAAGCCGGCCACGAAGAGGTTGGCGGGCTTGTCGTACATGTTGCGCGGGGTGTCGACCTGCTGCAGCACGCCGGCCTTGAGCACCGCGACCCGGTCGCCCATGGTGAGCGCCTCGGTCTGGTCGTGGGTGACGTAGACGGTGGTGATGCCCAGGCGGCGCTGCAGGCCGGCGATCTGGGTACGGGTCGAGACGCGGAGCTTGGCGTCCAGGTTGGACAGCGGCTCGTCCATCAGGAAGACCTGCGGCTCGCGGACGATCGCGCGGCCCATCGCGACGCGCTGGCGCTGACCGCCGGAGAGCGCCTTCGGCTTGCGGTCCAGGTACTCCGTCAGGTCGAGGATCTTGGCGGCCTCTTCGACCTTGGTGCGGATCTCGGTCTTGTTGACACCGGCGATCTTGAGCGCGAAGCCCATGTTCTCCGCGACGGTCATGTGCGGGTACAGCGCGTAGTTCTGGAACACCATCGCGATGTCCCGGTCCTTCGGCGGCAGGTGGGTCACGTCGCGGTCGCCGATCCGGATGACGCCGCTGTTGACGTCCTCCAGGCCGGCCAGCATGCGGAGGCTGGTCGACTTGCCGCAGCCGGAGGGGCCGACCAGGACGAGGAACTCGCCGTCGGCGATGTCCAGGTCCAGGGCGTCGACCGAGGGCTTGGTCGCCCCGGGGTAGACGCGGCTCGCCTTGTCGTACGTCACAGAAGCCATGGCTGTGCTCTCCTTCACCGGCAGGAACGTGCCGGACGATCCGAGTAAAGGTGGGTGGTACCGCTCCGCCGGCCCGCCCGTAGTGGTCTGAACCACTGCGCGAACCGACTCCCGGCGACGCTACCTGCGCGTCCGCTGCTTGTCAGCCCCCGGCCGACCCGAATTAGGCATCGGTTCCATCACGCCCGCCCCGCCCCCGTCCACCCCCCGGATATCCCCCCACCGCCCGCGCCCCGCCCGGTAGACTGCCCCCGGTGCCGCCGTGACCTCGTCGCGGACGGTCACCATGCCTCCTTAGCTCAGCTGGCCAGAGCACCGCTCTTGTAAAGCGTAGGTCGTCGGTTCGAATCCGACAGGGGGCTCCGGCGTCTGACCAGGCAAAAGGCTCCGAGCAGCGATCATGTTCGGAGCCTTTGTTGATCTTGGAAGTCCGCAACAAGTCCACAACCCCCCGGCGCCTCGGCAAAAGAACGTTCAACAAACCCTTGCGGCCCGTACAGGTCCGTCGCGTACAGTCGTATCTGTAGGGGCGGCCGGGTACGCGCACGGCCGGATACGCCCCCTTCGCGTACGTGGCTGGCCGGGGAGGACAACCCGCAAGGCTGGCCGCGCAGAAGCCCCCCGCCGCAACACTCGGCGGGGGGCTTTCTGGTGTCACCGTAACTCGTCTACAGGCGTGTCGAGAACTGGGCGCCCGGGACAGCAAAACCGCCCCGCTGCCACAGTGGGCAGCGGGGCGGGACGCCGACAGCGGCGTCTAACGGCGACCAGGGGATACGCAACCTCCGATCGCCGCTCCTAGGCTCCTTGCGGAGCTGTCCGGGGCGATGAGTATCGCCAGATTTGCCACGTGTGGCAAAGACATGGCAGGTCAGGGGCCATAGACGTGTACAGGTGCCCACTGATGATCAACAGCCAGATGTCCAGCGCCACCGCTGGGAGGTCGGGCGCCGCATCCGTGCGTATCGGCTCGACGCAGGCCTCTCTCAGGTGCAGCTCGCCACCCGGGCCGGCTTGGACCACCGGACCATCAGCCGGGCGGAGAACGGCCGGCACGCCATCAGTATCGACATCGCCTTCCGCATCGCGGAGGGGCTCGGCTTACCGAGCTGGCGCCTCTTCCGCGACGAGTAGACGGCTGCGGCTACTCAGACGGCGGCGGGGGCGGCGGCGGGGGCGTCTGCGGGCCGGCCGGCGGGGCCTTGGGGTCGCCAGCCGGATTCGGGCTCCCGGGCTTGCGTTGGGCCATCTTCTCGTCCTCCTCGTCTTCGAACCCCGGGGTGTCCAGGGCCTCGCTCAGGTCCGCCGGGATCACGCCCGGCGGCATCAGGGTGGTCCGGCCAGTCCGGCCGGGGCCGCGGCTGCTGCCGCGCTGGTCCCGCCACCGGCCCTGCCGGTCGGGGGGGATGCGGTCGGACATGGAATCCTCCTGGGTGGTGCCGGCCCGGGCGGCCGGGCGTCCATCCTGCCCCTGGTCGGAAGTCGGCGTGGGTGGATCCGGCCGACTCAGGGACTGCCGGGCGGGTCGGTGGGCGGCTCGAAGAAGGACTTGTCGAGGAGGGAGTCGGGGTGGCCCTTCGCCGCTCGGACCGCCTTGAAGATCCGGTTCCTGGTGGCGCCCTCGTCGCCTGCGGCCTGGTCGTGGCGGCCCATCTCGGCGTAGTTGGCCGCGTCGGTCGAGCGTTCCTCGGCCGATTTGGGCGGCGTGGACCTGCGGAAGATAGCCATGCGGTTCCTTGGTCTCAGTGGCGGATGCCGGAGATGATCAGTCGCGTGTGGTCGGGCTTCGCGGCGCCCGGTGGCGGGCAGTGCTCGACGGCTGCGGTGTAGAGGGTGAGGTCCTCCAAGAGTGGGCCCATGACCCACGCGCCGCAGACCGGACAGACGCCCCACTCGACGGTGGTCTCGGCCGTCACCGGCGTACCACCGGCGGGGCTCACTGGCCCGGCACCGGAGAGCCCAGTACCGGGGACCCCGGCCAGTCCTCGTCCGGCGGCGTCGGAGGGGTGCCGTAGGCCTGGCGCACTCCGTCCAGGGCGGCCTCCCACTCGGGTCCGGACGGGGTGAAGAACAAGGTCGGTCCCTCCCCGGTCTCGTCGGGGTCGGGGTTGGCGATCACAGCTCCTCCTCGGGGGCGGTAGGGCGGTGGCAGGTCTGGTGCCGGCGCACGGCCCAGCCATGGTCGATCTGGCCCGGGCTGGTTGGGGTGTACGCGTGTCCGGCCGGTATGAGGTCGCCCGGTCCGCCGCAGACGATGCACGCGGTGCCGTGTAGCTGGGCGTAGGTGTATCGCGGCACGGGGGCTGAGCTGGGCATGTACCTAGCATCGGGAGACACGGGCACTCGCAATATGCGCAAGCGCGCCAATGGGGTTGGCGTCGTGCGCCAAGATGGATCTGTGACAACGTCAATTCCCCGCCCTGACAGGGCATCCCGCCGCCAGGCCGACCGCGAGGCGCGCGCCATCCGCCTCCGCGCCATCCGCGACGGGCTCACCCCACACGAAACGGCCGCCCGGATCCTCGCCGACCTGCCCGCGGTGCATCCGCTAGAGGCCTACCGGTGGGCGCACGGCTGGAGCCGAGGCGAGCTGAGCACCCGGCTTGACCTCGTGTACGAGGCGGACGGGTTGCGTGGGCCCGGCGTCGCTGACGCCGAGCTGTGCCGGTGGGAGCACGGGAAGCGGCGTCCGTCCGATGAGCGAATCGACTACCTGTGCCGCGTGTACGGCACCCGGCCGGACCGGCTGGGGTACGGGCGTGACTACTCTGGGGCCATGCTGGGACACCTCGAAGCGGCGGGCCTCGCCGACCTCTTCCCGCTCACCAACATCGAGTCCAAGTCCGACCTGATCAGCCGCATGCGTGGGGCGCGCGAGCGCGTCGTCATGTTCGGCCTGACCCGCAACTTCTACGGGTCCGACGAGATACTGCCACTCCTCACCGCGAAGTCGCGCGAGGTGCCAATCCGGATCTTCATCATGGACCCGCACTGCGACAGTCGCCGCGACCGGTACCGCCTGGAGCCGGCCGAGGCCGCGATGGAGGACCCGGCACGGTACGAGCGGGAGGTGCTGCGTCCGCTCTCCGAAGCAGCGTCGCGCGAGGCCGCCGACCTGCGGATCTACCTGTACAACTTCCCCTGTAGCTTCGCGATGGAGCAGATCGACAGCAGCATCCGCGTCATGCTGTACGGACACGGGAAGCGCGGCACAGACGGGCCGATCATGACCTTCGACAAGGGCGACAGTCCTGAAGGCACCTCGTACTGGCAGTACTTCGACGGGCAGCTCGCGTGGATCCAGCGGCTCGCCGAGGCTGAGGAGACACCGGAGCCGTGGCGTTCGAAGGGCATTGAGGTGCGCGAATACCGGCCGGGAAGCTGACTGGCTACCAGACGGGGCCGGAATGCAGAGAACCGCCCCCGCCCGGCCGCAAGGGCCGGACAGGGGCGTGGTGTTCAGCGAGAGAGCAGAGGGATCAGGGCAATCGCGACCCCGGCAAGGCTGGCCAGGACAGCAATCGTCGGCAGCGGCCACCTGCTCCGCTTCAGGGCCTCGACGTCCGCCCGCATCGGCGCGACGTCCGCCTCGGTCAGGCCGACCTGCTCCTGTCGACGGATACGCTGCTCGTGATCAGCGAGGGTCTCTCGATCCTCAGCCCGATCATCGAGCAGCCTGTCCAACTTTCCCTCCATGCGGATCTGGCCGTCGGCGATCCTGCGTACCTCCGCGAGCGTCTGGGCTGGGCTGATGTACACCCCGGGGTCCGGGGCCGGGCTGGTCACTCGCGGGTCCGGCCGAGCAGGGCCGCCGACGTCGGGTCACCCACCAGGGAGGCGATCGCGCCCTTGAGGACGGTCAGGCCCGCGGGGATCGCGGCGATCACGGCCGCGCGCAGCGCGCCCAGGTCAGTCAGGTCGACGCCGGCCGCAGTAAGCAGGCCGAGCAGGGTGACCGCGTAGGTGGCGAGCGTGCGCTCCAGGAGGTCGCGGAAGAGACGGTTCATCGGTCAGTTCTCCTTCGTGGTGGTCGTGCCGGGGGCGCTGATGTGGAGCTCGACACCGGCGGCCATCTGCCGGCCGACCTCGGCGACGGCCTGGCGGATCGCGTCCTGGACCGCCGCCGTGTCGATGCCGGATGCGGCGAGGACCTGCTGCAGCACCGCCCCCTGGGCGGCCTGCTCGATCAGCGAGATGCGGCCACCGGCGAGCAGCCACTTCGCCTCGATGCTCGGCGCGCCCTCCTCCGGCGTCCAGTCGCCCCTGAGCTGCGGCACCTGCGCCTCCCACACCTGCCCGGGCACGGCGGCAATCTCCGGGCTCAGCCGGTACCCGACCGCGTAGGCCACGGTGTCGCGCACCTGCTGGCTGGTGACCGCCGCGGCGACCTCCTCCCGGATCATCGTGCGGAGCTGGTCCTCGCTGTACGGCATGTCGTCCTCCGGGATGGGGGTGGGCGCCGGTGCCGGCGCGGGGATGGTGGTGGGCTGCCCGGCCGCGGCGCGCGCGATGCCGGGCAGCACGACGTCGCGAAACTGGCGGACGCGGGCGTCGCCCGGGCATGCTGTGCCGCTGGCCGCCCACTCCGGGAACAGCCGGTGCACCCCGAACCCGGGGTCGCTCTCGGCGCGGCACTCGCGGATCGGGATGCCGTGGCGCTGGTGCAGCCACAGCCCGAGGTTGATGAGCGCCTGGAGCTGGGCGCCGGTCCACGGGTCGGTGTGCTGGTCGGTGCTGGCGGTCTCCACGCTCACCGCACCGCTGCCGTCGGCCCGGCGGTTGGCGCGGAAGTTGGCGTCGGCGCGGGTCTCGGTGCCGATGAACTGCCCCACGGAGCCGTCGTACCCGACCCCGAAGTGGGACTCCAGATTGGTGGAGTCCCTCCAGTACTCGTACATCCGGCGCGGCGTCCACGGCGCCGCCACGCTGTGGAAGATCACCTGCGTCGGCCGGATCGCAGGCTGCTCGTCCGATTCGGGTTGGAGCTCCATCTTCTCCGCGCCCGGGTACCAGGCCATCGGCCTCTCCTTCAGTCTGTCCAACAGATGAGCTGGGTCTGGCCGTAGACCACGCCCAGACCGGAAGTGCGGCGTGCCTCGACAGCGATCTGCACGACCTGCCCATCCGTCACCGAGGCGGGCAGGTCTGCGGCGTAGTCGAGGACCGCGGGGGCAGTCACCATCGGCGACCAGTCCAGGCTCTGCACGCGGACGCGCACCGTGCCGGCGCCGCCACCGGAGACCGCGGTCGCCACGATCAGCCGCAGCCGCGCCGGGCGGGCGATGGTCAGGCAGCGGGCGATCGGCACCCACACGCCCGCGGTGGTCTGCGGCCACCGGGCGATGTCCACGTCCGCGGGCGCGATCAGCGCGTCACCCGGGTCCGGGGCGGCCGCCCGCAGCCGGCCGAGGTCGCCCTCGAGCCGGGCAACCCGCCGGCCGAGGTCCCCGGGCTGGCGCGGCATCTGGTCGAGACGGGTCGTCACGAGTCCTCCAGCAGGATCGGCGAGACGCGGTCGGCGGCGGCGTCCAGCGACCAGCCGTACGCGCGGCCGACCAGGTCGACGCCGGCCGGGTGCCGCGGCGACGTCTCGACGGCCAGGCGCACCGTGTCGCCCAGGCCCCAGGCGACACCCAGGCGCGGGGACGTCGAGGCGACGGCGTCGATGGTCCAGGCCTTCGCGCCGGTGCGCATCAGGGTGAGCGCCTCGGCGGCGTGCCGCTCGAGCTGCGCGACGCTGGTGATGCCCTGCGCGGGGGTGTACCGGTGCTCCCACAGCGGCCAGCCGGCGGCGAGCAGGTCGGTCGCGGTGTGCGCGGTCGAGGTGGCGCGGGTGCCGGCGGTGCGGTCGCCCCGGGCGATCACCCGGGTGGCGCCGAGGCCCTTGCCGTAGGCCTCGGCGAGCTTGTACGTCGCGACGCAGCCCGGCATGTCGAAGACGGCCTCCGGGGAGGCGAGTTGGACGCCGATGGCGGGCCGGATCCGGGCGATGAGCTGGACGCGCGTCTGCGCGGCGTCGGCCCACACCGTGTCGACGGTCCACTCGGGGGCGCCCTGCATCTCGCTGATCTCCTGCCAGCAGACCGCGATGGACTTGTCCTCGTCGTCGGCGACCGCGTAGTCGGCGGTGACCCCGGAGAGCACCGTGTCGAGGAGAAGCGGCGGCCCGTCGGACAGGGCGGGCGCGGCGAGGCCGGCCATGATCGTGGTCAGGTCGGCGCCGGTCGCCGCGTAGTCGCCCGGGTAGCGGTGGTCGAGGTACGCCTCGGGGGTGGCGGCCGAGATCGTCTCCGTGTTGGCGCTGCCGCCCTCGCGGGGCAGCGGCATGCCGGACCAGAGCGGCTGCGGCGCCGCCGGGTCGACGGCGACCAGCAGGGTGCGCCCCGGATCGGTCGCCGCCTCCCAGTCGGCCGGCGCCCCGGCGAGGGTCAGCTCCCCGGAGGCCTGGGTGTGCGCGCCGATCCGCCGCGACAGCGCCCCCATCCGCAGCGACCGCAGCTCCTCGATCACCATGCCGGTCCGCAGATCGCAGGCCAGCCACGTCAGTTCAACAGGTGCCACGTCAGCCTGCCAAGGGGATGAGGGTGATGTTCCGGTACACGCTTTCGATGCCAACGCCGGCGCCGCCGGAGCACCGGGCCTGCCACTCTGCGGTGAGCGTCTCGCCGGGCTGGCCGTAGGCGATCGCGATGTACGGGGCAGTCGCGGTGGCCTCGGTGGTGAAGTAGTTGGCGCGGGCGGCGGTGGCGTCCCCGACGGTTCGGATCACCGTCGTGGCCGACCCGGTCATGTGCAGGCCGTAGTAGCCGTACGTGCCAGGGGTGTTGATGTAGAGCTGGGACTGGCTGAGGGCGAGGACTTTTCCGCTCGGCGGCACCGTACACGTGGTGACCAGCGGCGGGCTGCCCACGGTGTAGGTGGTGCTGGTCGTGACCCAGGACGCGGCAGACTCGGTGAAGGCAGCGGCGAGCGGCGGGTTGATGGCCTTCCACGCGCTGCCGGTCCAGACCTCAAGGATGCCCGTGCTCAGGTTGTAGCGGACCTGACCGGCGTACAGGCCGGCAGCGGCGAGGTCTGCGGCCTGGCCGAGGGGCAGGATCCCGCCCGGCGCGACGGTCAGCCGGCGCACTGCACTGGACACGGTCGCGGCGCCGGTCCCGCCGGAGCCCGTGGGCGGCACGGTGATGGTGGCGAGCGGGATGTAGATCTCGGTGGCGCCCGGGTCCGGCGCTACCGGGCCGCTCTGCGGGGTGCCGGTGAGCAGGACGGTATCGGCCTTGCGGAGGCCGGTGCCGTCCACGCTGGTGTCCCACACCCGCAGGTAGACCAGGTCGATTCTGGAGTAGGTGGTGTGCGCGGCGGCGAGCGTGCCCGGTGTCGAGGCCGGCAGCTGGGCACGGTAAGCGCCCTGCCCGGCGCGCGTCAGGACGGCGACGCCGGCGGTGATGTTGACGGTGGTGCCGCTCAGGCTGACGATGAACCCGCCGTCGCCGGGGCGGATGCCGCCGCGGACGCCCTGGGCGGTGCCGTCGCCCATGACGAACGCGCCGTCCATGCGGCGGAGTTCGAGCTCGTCGTAGCCGAGCGTCGGCTGCCAGAGCGGGTCGCTCGGCATGATGGCCTCCTAGAGCCAGGCCGACCGCAGAGACGCGGTCAGCTGAGCGGCAGAGTGGTAGGTGGGGCAGGACCACGTCACGGTGGCGGTCTGGCCGGCCGGGACCTGCGGCCACTGTCCGGACAGGTAGCGGCGGCGGGAGACCGCGCCGCCGAGGATCACGGTGTGCCGGTCGGTGTCGATGACGAGCTGCTCGCCGGCCAGGAGGCTGTCCGCGTAGGTGAGCTGGCGGATCGTCGTGCCGGTGGTGACGAGGATGGTGAAGCCGCCGGCGGTCGGGCCCCTGACGGTGAAGGCTGGCCTGGCCGGCGCGGACCCGGCGTTGGTGAGCACGATGCTGCCCGCCGCGGCCCCGGCCGGGATGGTGACCGGCACGGTGAGCGGCACGCTGATACCGGTACCGGCGACCGGCAGTCCGACCGGAGGCCCGGACTGCAGCACCGTCGAGTACCGCCACGGATCCGCCGAGGTCAGCAGGACGCTGTACCGGGCGATCCGGTCCGTCTCGTACTCGATCAGCGGCTCGCCGGACCGGCGCACAGTCGTCTGCTTGGGGATCGTCTCCCCAACCACCAGCAGCGTGTCCTCGAACGCCGCCGCCGCGAGCAGCTGCTCGACGGCCGCGTCCAGCGCGGACAGGTCCGGCGCGACGACCGTCCCCGCCACGGTGATGACCCGCGCCCCCGCGTAGGTGGGCCCCGCCCACGCCCCGTGGTCCGCCTCCCGATCGGTGTACTGACTGCGGACGGACGGGCCGTCCCAACCGGGCAGGCGCCCGGCAGCGACCCGCCAGGCCACCCCGGCCGCATCGACCACGCCCAGCCGCAGCGAGCCAAGCGTGACCGTGCGGCCGAGGACCTGACCCGGAACGTAGCCGGTCACGGCCACCCCCTCTCAGCCGATGAAGTCGAGGCGCCGCTCGAGGTCGGCGAGTTGTTCCTCGCTGGTCTGCCGGGCGCCCTGAAGGATGATGGTGGTGTCGCCGCGCGACCGACCTGCGGCGGCGGCCGGAGCCGCCGGCGAGGCCAGAGCCCGGGCCGGGATCAGGTCCCGCCCCGTAGGCGCCGCCGGAATCAGCTGCTGCCCGAAGATCCCAGCGACCTCGCTGAGGAGCGCCATCGAGCGAGTCCGCTTCCCTGGGGAGAGCGGGATGTATGCCTCCTCCCCGGCCTCGGCCCACAGGATCGGCCGCCTGGAGACCATCGCCTGCCGGTCGGTGAAGCCTCTGGCCGCTCGACGGACCGACCCGTTGGCCTGCTCTTCCGGCCGCTCGCCGGCGCGGTGAAGGCCGGCCGAGTAGGCGGTCTGCACGGTGACCGTCACGGTCCGGCCCTGGATGCTGTTGATGAGCTGCTGGATACGGGTGGACCCCGACACCGCGTCCGATGTCGGCACGGTGACCTTGACGTCTTTGCTGTTGGGCACGTGCTCGACCGTGAGGCCGATGGACTGAAGGTCGCGGATCGCGTCCTGGCTCGGTGCCCGGATCGTGATGCTCTTCCCCGGAGGGACGTCCTCGACTTTCGCCTTGACGTCCTGGAGGTCCTTGATCGTCTGGAGCGCGCCCGGGTCGGTGATCTGCGTCTGCTTGGCGGCCGGGACCTGCGCGTAGGCCGACGTCAGGCTGTCGATCTGCTCCTTGGTGAAGCCGGCCTGCTTCATGACCTGCTTGAGCGCGTCGACGTCCTGGCCGAGCACGATCATCGCCTGCTCGGTCGAGCCCGTCTGCTTCTGCACGGCCTCGGCGTGTGCCTGGGCTGCGCTCGCGGCATCCAGGATCGCGCCCTTGACCTTGCGCCCCTTCTCGGTCGTGATATCGAGGGCAAGGCCATTGTCGTGGACCTCCTTGCGCAGGCCAGCGAACGACTCCTGCACGCGGATCGCGGCCTGCATCGCCGAGATGTTCCCGCCGTTCAGGCTGTTGAGGGAGTCCGTCAGCTTCTCGGTCTCGGTCCTGGTGTCGGCGATGTCCTGGGCAGTGATCTTGGCCTCGCCGCCGAGCTTGGCCGTGGAACTGGCCGCCGCGTCCGAGGCGGCGGCCTCGCGCTGTGCGGCGGCCACGGAGTCGTTGATCTTCGGGGTGAGGCCGGAGAGCGCACCGTCCACCTTGTCCAAGCTCTTGGACCAGTCCTTCCCGATACCGGCCGCCGCCAACTGAACGTTCGTGGCGTCGCCAGCCGCGCCCCGGAAGCTCGCGAGATGGGCGTTGACGCGCTCCAGCGCGCTGCCGTTACCGAGGATCGCGTCCGTCAGGTCCGAGGTGTTGAGGCCGAGGGCCTCAGCGGCCTTGAGCGCGCCGTCCTGCTCCAGGCGGTGCGCGAGCCATGCCTTCGTGGAGGTGCCGATCGCGTTGCCGTCCGCCTTGACGGCCTCCGTCAGGTCCTCCGTCTCCTTCTTCGCCCCCTTCGTGGACAGGCCGAACACGGTCAGCGCGGCAACGGCGATGCCGAGCGCGGCGCCCCACGGTCCGGTAAGGAAGGACGTCGTGGCCGATGCCGCGGCGGTGAGTCTCGGCATCGTCGCGGCCAAGGTGGTGAGGGAGGCTTGGAACGCGGCGATCCTCGGCAGCAGCAACATGAAGCCGCCGGCGGCGAAGATCAGCATGCCGCCGAGGCCGAGGATCGCGGCCGCGCTGTTCTGTGCCCAACTGGGCAGGTTCGTGTAGGCGTTGACGACGTCGGTGACCCACTTGACCATCTCCCGGAGGGTCTTGTTGGCCTCGGTGCCCGTCTCGATCAGGGCCACCTCCAGCGCGCCCTTGAGCGCGAGCAGGTCACCGCTGAGGTTGTCGAGCTGGGTCGCGGCCATCCTGGAGGCGGCGCCCTGGTCGTTGACGGCGTCCCGGTACTGGTCGACGCCCTCAGCACCGAGCTCGTACAGGATCGTCGCCGAGCGCACCGCGTCGCTGCCGAAGATGGTCGCGAAGGCGGCGTTGCGGGCCTCGGGGGTCAGGTCCGAGAAGCTGCTCTTCAGGTTCCCAGCCAGCTTGGTCAGGCCGACGAAGTTGCCGGACGCGTCGTACGCGGTGAAGCCCAACTGCTGCATCACGCCGAGGGCTTCGTCGCTCTGCGGGACCAGGCGCTGCAGCATGACCTTCAGCGAGGTTCCGGCATCGCTGCCGATCAAGGCATGGTCGGCAAAGGCGCTCAGGGCGCCGACGGTGTCCTCGATGCTGAGGCCGGTCTGGTGGGCGAGGAGGCCGCCCATGCGCAGGGACTCGCCGAGGCCGTGGACGTCGGCCGCCGACTTGTTTGCGCCTGCGGCGAGGACGTCGGCGATGTGGCCGACGTCCTTGCCCTTGAGGCTGAAGGTGTTCATCGCCTGAGCTGAAATCGTGGCGGCCTCGGCCAGGTCCACCTGGCCGGCCGCCGCGAGCGACAGCGCGCCGCGCAGGGCCCCGCCCAGGATCTCCTTCACCTGGACGCCGGCCTTGGCGAGTTCGGCCTCGGCCTCGGCGGCCTGCGACGCCGAGTAGACGGTCTGTCGGCCGGCCTCCAGCGCGGCAGTCCGCAGCCTGGTCATGTCCTCGGCCGACGCGTCAGCGACCGCCCGCACGCCCGACATCGCCTTCTCGAACTTGGCGGCGGTGACCGACGCGGCGGCGAACGCGCCGAGCATCAGCAGTCCGGTGGTCCGCATGATGCCGAACGCCTTCTCGCCGTGCTCTGCTGCGGCCACCATGCCCGAGGCGGCCGAGGCGGCACTCGCCCGGGCGGCAGCCGCCCACCCGGTGACGGCCATCTCCGCGCGGCCCCAGAGCGTTGCCTGAGCGGCCGCGGCCTGAGCCGTGACTACGCCAGCGGCCGCGGCGGTTTCGGTCAGGGCGATCCGGGACGCGAGGCCGAGCCGTTCCACCCCGGTGGCCGCGGACAGGTTGGCGGAGGTGAGGGTGGTGGAGACCTGCCCGATGGCGAGCGAGGACATGGTGCTCGCGGTCGTGATCCCGGCCAGCGAGGATGCCGCGGTGGCGCTCCCGGCGGCGAGGGTGCCCGTCAGCTCGGACGCGGCGGTGGCCGCCCGCTGGCTCACGCGAAGGGTGCTGGTTGCCGCGGCCACGGTGCTGGCCGTGATCGCCGTCGAGGCCTGCGCGAGTGCCAGCGACGAGCGGGTGCCCGCTGCGGTGATCTGGGACAGGGCGCCCGTCGCTGCGGTGCTGGCGGCGGCGAAGGCGGCGGGGATCTCTCCGGCCGCGACGGTGATGCCCCGCGTCGCGGCCGCTGCCGGCGGGGCGGCGGCCGCGACCTCGGTCAGGGACGAGCGGCCCACTGCGGCGAGCCGGCTGAGCGCGGCCGAGGCCTCGGTCGACAGGGTGACAGCAGCGGTACCGGTGCGGGCCAGAGCTTGTGACGCGGCGGTGGCCGACGCCGAGACCTCGCCGAGCGAGCGAGTGGCAGCGGCGCCGGCCGCCCGGAAGGTCGCGGGCACCGTGTCGGCGGCGGCCGCGACAGAGCGCGTCGCGGCCGCCGCGGGCGGTGCGGCGGCGGCGACCTCAGCGAGGCTCCCGGTGCCGGTGGCGGCGAGCCGGGCGAGCGCGTCGCTGGCGGACGCCGACATGCTCACCGTGGTCGTGCCCGTACGGGCCAGCGCCTCCGACGCGCCGGTGGCCGACGCTGCGATCTCGCCGAACGAACCCGCAGCGGATGCCCCAGCGGCCCGGAACGCAGCCGGGATCTCACTGGTCGCGAGGCTGAGACGCTCCATGCCGACCGTCGTCGAAGCGACGGACTCCTGGGTGACCCTGCCCGACGTCCGGGCGGCCGCCGCGGTCTGCTCAAAGGAGCGCTGGGCGCTGGCTGCGGCCCGGGCGAACGCGGACTCCTGCTCCGCCGCAGAGGCCGAAGCGGCCTGCCCGACACGCCGGAAGTCCTGCTCGGACTGCGTCGCGTTGCGACGGGCTGCCGAGTTGTCCAGTCCGAGGCGGACGGTCACGGTGCGGTCAGCCACGGTGGTCCTCCCTCCGGTGAACGTGGACGTGGACGCCGGAGCTGTCGCCGCCGCCCTGCTGGAACCGGTTGCTGGTCTGCGCGGCAGTGGTGCAGGCGTGGCAGCGGATCACCTCGGCCACCCACCCCTCCTCCAGCTCCGGGCTGGTGGACTCGGCGAGCGGCTGGCCACATCCCCGGCACGTCTCGTCGTCGACCTGGAGGAGCGCGAGCGCCCACGCCCGATCGGAGTCGGTCCACGCCGGCTCACCGGACCCGGGCACCCGGCCCAGGAACACGGACCTGGGTACACCCCAGGCACGCGCGGCTTCTACCTCTCGCCGCCACGGCCCGCGACGGTCGCGGAGGCGAGCAGCGAGAAAGGGACGGCCTGCACCACGCTGGTGTTGAGGTTCCACACGGCGTCGAACAGGGCCTCCTGCTGGCCGGCCGTCAGCTTCTCGGCCAGCCGCTGGTACTGCTCGACGGTCATGGTCGGCCCGATCGCGCACGCGGCGACGGCCGCGGGACCGAAGGTGGCCGGGTCGAACAGGCGGCCCTCGCCGCCGGGGTGGGCGGCGAGCAGGTCGGACCACGCCTGCGGGACCAGCGCCCGGAACTGGAACTCGGTCAGGTGCTCGGCCATCTCGGCCCGCAGCTCCTCCATGCGCGTGGCGATCGACGTCTTCGGACTGCCCGCGAGGGAGTCGCCGGCGAACATGGCCACGGACGTGAGCTGCCGCTCCAGGTCCTCGTACTCGCCCTGGAGGTGACCGGCCAGGCACAGCGGCACGGAGGTCTCGCGCAGGGTCGCGCCCGTGATGATGCTCTCGATGTCCCGCCCGGCCGGGCGGGGGCCCTTGCCCGCCATCAGGCGACCACCGCGTCCGGGGTCGCCTCGGCGGTCAGCTTCATCGGGACCGTGTACTTGGCGACCTCGTTCGCGGCCGGTGCCTTGCGGGCCCGCTGGCCGCAGACGATCGGGTAGACCTCGACGGCCTGGCCGGCGGCGAACGCGGCGGCGGTCGGGACGTCGCGGCGCACGATGAGGTAGCCGTGGGTGCCGCGGGTGAGGGTGGTGTAGGGCAGCTGCTCGGTGGGCGTCGAGCCGACCTTGAGGGTGAGCTCCATGTCCCACTTGACCCGGCCGATCTCCTCGGTGTCGGTGGTGGACGCGAGGCTGCCGGTGTCGACACCGGCCGTGGTCGGGTCGGCCTTCAGGCCGTCGGGGGTGATGCGGGGGGTGTAGTCGGGCAGGACATTCAGCTCGGTGGCGGTCGGCGAGCTCTGGCTGGAGAGCGACATGGCGAACACCACCCGCGTCATGCCGTCGCTGATGAGGTCGGACACGGGAGACTCCTCGGGCGTGAGAAGCGCCCCGGGCCATCGGCGCGGGGCGAGCGGGGGCTGGGGGCGGGGCGGGCCGGGTCAGAAGCGGTAGGCGGCGACGGTCACCGTCGTGACGCCGGAGTAGCTGATCGCCGCGAGGCCGTCGGTGGGGTTGGTGTTGAGGTCCGCGAAGATCGGGATCTTCTTGGTCGCGGAGGCGGCGATGGTGACGGTGCGGTCGGCG
Organism: Kitasatospora sp. NPDC057965; assembly: GCF_042887135.1. Lineage (NCBI taxonomy): Bacteria > Bacillati > Actinomycetota > Actinomycetes > Kitasatosporales > Streptomycetaceae > Kitasatospora > Kitasatospora sp. NPDC057965. Next base: position 103,292 of record NZ_JBHVPZ010000018.1, on the reverse strand, counting down.
GCGGCCTGGCCGCGGACGGTGGCGTAGGAGGGGATGGTGACGGTGATGCTGCTGCCGCCGCCGTTGGTCACCTCCACCCATACGCGGTCGCCGACCGGGGCGACCTTGTCGCCGCCGGCGGACGCGGCGACGGGGGATTCGAGGGTGCCGGACGCGGCGAGTGCGGCGGCGGTGAGCGTGGCCATGGGGCCCTCCAGATCATGCGGAAGCGGAGTGGATCAGGTACTGGACCGGCAGGTACCAGCGGGGCGGGGTGACGTCGTCGTCGCGCGCCAAGGGCGGCCCGCCGTTGGGCTCGGGCCGCCAGCAGACCCGGCCGTCTACCACCAGGCCGGCGGCGAAGGCGCGCCGGACGCGGCCGGCCGTGCCGATCGCGCCTTCCGGGGTGGTGGCGACGGCGGTCGCCTGCAGCGGCAGGTCCAGGTCGGTGCGGTCGTTGGCGAGCGACGCCGCCGCCTCGATGCCCGGCGACGGGTACAGCACCACGTACGTCTTGGGCAGCGCGGTGCCCGGAGGGGCGCCGCCGAGGTAGACGGTCAACCCGGTGGCCTCGATCGCGGCCTGGGCGGCGAGGACGTGCGGCAGGTCCTCGGGCACCGGGGCGGTCACAGCAGGTCCCGGGCGAGCTGCTCGACCGCGGCGAAGAACCGCGGTTCCTCGGTCCGGAGCGCGCGCCCGCCGTCGTTGTGGCCGCCCTGTCGGGACGTGCCGTACTCCAGGATGTTGCCGAGCGCACCCTGAGGGGCGCCCTTGTCGGGGCCGATCACCACGAAGGCGCCGCCGGGCCCGACGACGGGCGGGTCGTAGGAGATCGAGCGCGGGTAGTGCGGCGCGTACCGGCCCGCCGTGGCGCGCGCGTTGGAGGCCCAGTCGCGCTTGATGTTCAGGGCGCCCCGGCTGAGGACCTGCCGGGTCTGGCGGTCCATCTCGGCTCCGGCCCTGGCCAGGTCCCGGATCACGGCCTCCAGGCCGCTGATGTCCACGCTCATGACCGCACCTCCGCACTGATCCGCCAGGCCGTGGCCGTGGCGCTGTAGGCGACGCCGGTCACGTGCAGCACGAGACCGGGCATCCGGGGGTCGGGGCTGGTGTCGACGGTGAAGGTGTCGCCCGGCCGGACCGGACCGGCCGGGACGGCGGCGAAGGGCAGCTTGATCTCGTAGCGCATCAGCACGACTTCGCGCTGCTCGGCCTGGACGCCCTCGGGCATGGCCTGGGTCGGCTTGACCTGGGCCTTGCCCGTGTAGAGCGGGGTGCTCGCGGTCGTGGTCTCGCCGGTGACGGGGTCGTAGACGTCGGGGCCCGGGCGGGCGAGGCGGCCGGTCTCGCGCATCCGGGCCTCGGCCATGGCCCGGCCGGCGGCGAGCGCGGCGGCTTCGGTGGTCACCCGGTCACGCTCACCTTCGGCCCGGCGAAGGCTTGCCGGATGGTCTCGGCCTCGCCGTCGAGGAGGGAGGCCCGGGCGTCCGCCAGGGTCTCGGCGAAGTCGTCCACCTGGTGCGAGCGGATCATCGTGGGGTTGAGCAGAGTCCGCTTGACGGCGTCGCAGGCGATCGCCCGGGCGACCTGGTAGGCGGGCTCGTCCTCGTCCAGGCCGTGGGAGTAGGTGACGGTGGTGGCGCCCCGCCATACGCAGCCGTCGAGGCGGGTGAGCCTGTCGCCGCCGTCCCACTCCCACTGCTCGGCGGTGAGCCCGGCGACGGCGGTGACCGCGAGGACCGGGCGCTGGGGCAGCGTCAGAACCAGGCTTCGGGAGCCGCGCAGGACGACGGTGTCGTTGTCGACGCGGCTGATCTGCTGGTAGCCGGCAGTCATCCGGATGAGGTGCGAGGCGTCGCCGAGGAGCCGTTCGGCCTGGGCCTGCTCCTCGATGCTCAGCACCCGGTCGGGCGGCAGCCGGGCCATCAGGTCGGCCACCGAGGCGAACGGCCCCAGCACCATGTCAGCCTCCCTGAGCCCCGTACGTCTTGACCAGCTCGGCCTTGGTGGCCTTCTCGATCTTGGCCCGCCCGGCCTCGTCGCCCTCGTCGGTCTGGGAGAGCGCCCAGGCCCGCCACTCGGCGACGGGTGCCGCCTGCGCCGGACGCTGGAGCACTCCCGGTCCCTGCTCCTGGAGGATCGTTTCCTCCTGCGGCGCGGGCGGCGGGATCGGGGCGGTCAGGCCGGGGGCGGTGACGGCCGGGCCGTGCGGGTCGTTCTCGCCGGCGCCGGTGGGCGCCTGGTGGTCGCCGGCGCGGGGGTCGACGGCGGCGTCCCGCAGCGCGGCGCCGACGCGCCGCACCGTGACGTCCCGGGCGTCCACGACGGTGCCGACGCCGCGCAGGGGGTTGAGGACCTCGCCGTCGACCTCGTAGCCGGCGCCGCGGCAGTAGCCGATGACGGCCTCGTCGTCGGTCTCGGTGGCGCCGTCCATGAAGTGGACGCCGCCGGGGCCCGGCCCGGTGTAGCCCGGCACGGGCGTGCGGATGGTGGCCACGCTGTTCTCCTTGACTCAGGCGGACTTGATGTTGCGGAAGACGGCGGCGGCCTTGGTCGCCTTGAGGACCGGGGCCGCCGGGCCGAGTTCGACCTCGCCAACCTTGACGGCCCCGGCGGTGGTGAAGTCGGGCAGCCACGACTGGACGAGGGGTCGTCCGGCCATCGACACGGCGTGGAAGCCGTCCAGGCCGAACCGCACGGCGTAGAGGTCGCCGAGGTTGGCGATGTTGCCGCCGGCGCCGCCGGCGTCCGGGTCCCGGGTGACCAGGCCGATGACGTCGTTGTTGGACCCGGCCTTGGCGCCGAGGTTGACCAGCGGGATGCCGTTGTACCGGTCGACGGGTCGACCGAAGGCGTCCTGGGTCTTGTCGTACTGGTCGGTCCAGATCGCCAGGACCTTGAACAGGGCGAGGGTCTTCTTGTTGCCGAAGATCGCGCCGGGCGCCTCGTCCATGGCGGACAGCCAGCCGTCGATGTGCTTGAGCGCGGCCAGGGCGGTGGCCTTGTCGTTGACCGTGGTCCAGTCGACGTAGCCGGTGGCCACGCCGTTGTTGAGCGGCAGGTACTCGGTGGAGCTGCCGGTGAGGATCTTGGAGAGGCCGTCGAACCCGTTGACGTCCACCGCGACGTCGCCGTTGATGACGGCGTCGGCGAACTTGGCCCGGGCGGCCTTGATCTTCTGCTGCATCTGCAGTGTGGTCTCCGCGCCGGCGGCGACACCGTTGAGGACGCGGTCGATCTGGAAGGACCCGCCGAGGGGCTTCAGGTCGACCGTGTAGGCCTGCTTGGTGACCTCGCCCGGGACGTACTCAGCGTTGATCGCGCGGAAGTCGGCGTTCGCCTGGGTGATGAGGCGGGTGTAGCCGTAGGTCAGGGTTGCGCCGGCGCCGCCGATGTTGACGACGTCGTCGAAGGTCATGTTGTCGAGCAGGAAGGACGACTTGGCGAACTCGTCGATGACGTTGCGGTCGATGTCGTCGGTGGCGTTGAGCTTCGCCTGGGCGAGGGTCACGGGCATGGGTGTCTCCTATCGGCCGGTCTGTGCGGCGAGTCGGGCGGCGACCGCCTCGCCGAGGCTGGCCGCGCGCTTGGTGGGGGGCTTGCGGGCGCCGCCGTCGGCGCCGCCCTGGAACCGCCGACCGTCCTTCTCGGGCCGGGCGGCCAGGTAGGGCTCGTCCTCCAGGAGCTCGTCGATCAGTTCGCTGATCGCGTCGCGGTCGGGGCGGCCCTTGTCGTTCTTCGGGATGTCGGTGAGGTCGAGCAGGCGGGCAGCCATCTGCGGGTTGGCCAGACGGCCGGCTGCTGCGGCGACGGCCGCAGCCTCGACCCGCTCGGCCCAGACCTCGGCCTGGGCCTCTTCTCGGGCCTGGGCGCGGAGGGCCTCCGGGTTGGTGCCGTCGCCGTCGTCCTCCTTTTTGCCGTCCTGCTGGCCGCTGTTCTGTTGGCGGAGCTGGGACTTCAGCTCTCGGTTCTCCCTGCGCAGGGCCCGCATGGCCTTCTTACCGGCGTCGCCGAGGTCCTTGTCGTCGCCCTGGTCGTCGCCGTCGCGGTCGTCGTCCTGGTCGTCGTCGGTGTCGTCGGCGTCGTCGTCCTGCTGGCCCGCGTCGTCCTGGTCGTCGGTTCCGTCGCCGCCGCGGATGGGCCAGATCGGCTGGGGGCCGCTCTCCCCGGTGCGGGGCTTGCGCCAGCCGACGGCGCGCAGGCCGGTCAGGGTGTGCAGGGGCAGGGTGGTGTCGAGCATCGCGCTCTCCGGGGTGTCGCGGGCGGCGTCGCGCCGCCCGGGCGTTGGGTCATTGCAGGTAGGCGTACCGGCGGAGCATCTGGAGGGCCTCCTCGCGGGTGGCCGCGAGGCGGTAGATCTCCTCGGGCATCAGCCGGGCCGAGACCTTGAAGCCCCGGCCGGACGCCGGGACGAGGCCGCGCCGGATCGCCCGGGCGCGGTCGCGGGAGTAGAAGTAGCCGCGCCGGCTGGCGCCCTCGCGGGTGGCTTTGCGGCCGTCGGCGGTCGTGTAGAGCGCGCCCTCGCGGCGCGCGTTGACGACCTGGTCCAGGTGGGCGCCGTCCCGGATCGCCCGGGCGCCGTCCTTGCCGAACCGGCGGTCCTGCTCGGCCCTGCTGAGGCCGTCGAAGACCTCGCGCGGCTGGACGATGGGGCTCCGCCGGCCGCGGGTGGTCGGTTCGTGGATGCACTGGCAGTTGGGGTGCCGGTCGAAGGCGGCCGCGCTGCCGTAGACCTGCCCGGCGAGGATGATGCAGCGCGCGCACCCGCGCCCGCCCACCACCCGCACGTAGCCGGTGCACCGCCGGTCGGCGATGATGCCGACTCCGGAGGCGACCCGGCCCGCGTCGGTGACCTCCGAGGTGACCGTGCGCAGGAGCTGGGAGCGGCCCCGCTGGAGGGCGAGGTCGGACGGAAGGCCGGCGGCGACGTCGGTGACCGCGCCGATTGAGGGCAGCTCCAGGAGCGAGCGCAGGTCGCGCCCGTCTGCGGCCAGCCCAGCGAACGCGCCGACGTTCAGCTCGCCGACCGGATCCGGCCGGGCCCCGGCCGCGGCGACGGCGGCCGCCACGTAGTCCTGGGCGCCCGTGGCGGAGGCCTGCTGGGCGGCGATCAGGACGGCGAGCATCTGCTCGGCCACCTGCCGCCAGGAGGCGCGGATCAGACGGCCGTCGACCCGGGCCCACAGGGCGTCGGCGGAGGCCACCGCCCGCGCGGTGACGGCGCGCTGGCGGGCCGCCCGCTGCTCGGAGACCGCCAGGGCGGGCATCAGGCCGCGCCCATGGCGGCCGGGTCGCCCGCAGACGCCAGAGGGCCGGGGTCGTCGACACCGGAGAACGCCAGGGCGCGGGCCGCGCGGTTGGCGTCCTTCTCCAGCATCGCCTCCATGCGGTCGATCTGGGTCGGGGTGTAGCCGAGGTCCTCCATGAGCTGACGCCACGGCACCCCGAGCGACTTCTTCTTCAGGACCGCGTCGACGTGCTGGGCCTCGGTGCGGTACTCGACGCTTCCCCAGACCGTCTCGGCCAGCGGGTCGGTGCCGCGCTTATCGTCGCCCTTGACGAGGAAGGCGAGCCGCATGGCCTCTTCCCACGTCTCGCCGGTGAACATCGTCTTGTCACGGGTCTTGGCGACCAGGCCGGCCGCGCCCTCGGCGAGGGTCTCGGCGTTGACGTTGACGAGCTTGCCGGTCATGTAGCTGGGCGGGGTGCGGGACAGCGCGCCCACGTGCTCGATGAGCATCTCGATGCCGGTCACGAAGTTGCGCAGGTCGGCGGCCGCAAAGTTCCCGAACTTCGCGTCCGGCGAGCTCGCGCGCAGCATCTTGGACACCGACAGGCGCCACATCTCCGGGTCGTCGATCTCCTGGCCGGTGCGCGGGTCCTTCGGCAGGTCGATGCCCGTGCCCCAGCGGGCCGGGAACGCGCCGGCCTCGGCTGCGACCAACATGTCGACGACCAGCTTGTTCACGGCCCGCTGCAGCGGCATGACCTGCTCGTGCTCGGGCGAGGGCGGGTCCACCAGGCGCTGGCGGTTGACCAGTTCCAGCATCGGCACCCTGTTGAGCGGGTTGTCGATGACGGCCTGGTCGAGCTTGCCGACGGCGCGCGGCGACCAGGTGGCCAAGGCGGCGCTGGAGGGCAGGATGAGCCGGGTGGCGGCCGCCGAGCGGCGCCACTTCCAGATCTGGTCCGGAAGGTACAGCGTCGCGTAGCTGTAGCTGTCTTCGCCGTCCCACAGCTTCAGCGCGGCCTTGCGCCGGCTCCGGTTGCCCGGCTCGTACACCACGATGCACTGGGTGGCGTCCTCGACCGTGATCTGGGGCTCGGTCTCGTTGTCGTCCGGGTTCTCCGCCCAGACCAGAACGAACGCCCTCGACTTGACCATCATCTCCGTGTGGGCGATGCGGGCCCAGGCGTCCATCTTGTTGGTCTGCCAGATGCGCTGAGCCTCCCGGTCGGCGGCCGCCGGCTCGCCGTCGACACCGTCGCCGAACCGGAAGCCGAGCGGCGTCATCCGCTCGGCGGGCGCGTCGCACACCACCTGGCACCAGTTGTCGGAGAAGCCGGCGAACAAGCCTCCGAAGGCCGCCCTGAAGCGGTCCGAGGCGAAGGCGAGATGCTCGCTCTTGCCGCGATAGAACTCGTTCGCGATGGTGATGCCGGCCTGCCGTTGGAGGAGCTTCTCCTCCAGGACCCGGGTGATCCGCAGGGCTTCCTGCTCGGTGACGGGCACGGGCACCCCCTTGGGTCAGTAGCCGGTGAACGAGGACGATCCGCCGCCGTGGGAGGCTTCGTGGCGCAGGTGGTCGGCGCGGGCCTCGACGGCGAGCGCGGCGGTCACCGCGCTGTCGATCTTGCGGTCGGGTGCGGGCTTGGCGATCGCGATCAGCCCGCCCGGGCGGCGGACCGGCTTGGCGTTGCCGATGTGGTCGGCCATCGTCGGGTGGCCGTCGTGGGTGAGCTCGCCCGCCAGGACCGCCGTCTTGAGGCGGTCCAGGGCCGGGCACATGCGGGTGCCGACCCGGGTCTCGAAGATGAGGAAGGTCTCCTCGCCGAACTCGGCTGCCCAGGCGTCGCACTCGTCGCGCCAGTCCGGCGGGTCCCCGTACGCCCGCGCCACCTTGTAGGTGTCGAAGACGTGCGTCATGCCGGCCTTCACCTCGGCGCGCGGCACCCTCCAGGCGTCCGGGTCGCCGTCGTCCCACTTCGTCCACACCATCGGCCGCCCGTCCGGGAACCGCGGGGTGAAGACGTGGCCGTCGGAGACCCGGCAGGCGGTGATCGCCGTGCAGTCGTCGTGGTCGCTGCCGTCGAAGCCGACCGTGATCAGCTCGCCCGGCTCGATGTCCTGCGGCAGCGCGCAGCGCTCCCACAGGTGCCGGGACAGCCACGTCTCCGACAGGGACACGGGCAGGTTGAGGAAGTACCGCCGGAACTTCGCCCGGTCCTGGGTGGGCTTGTGGGCCAGGACCACCATGCGGTCGAGGTCCATGTGCGCGGCGAACGGACCGTACGCCGCGATCAGGCCGGCCTTCAGCTGGACCGGGTCGTCGTAGGCCTCGTCCTCCAGCAGGGAGGCCGGGGCCTGCTTGTGGTCGAAGTACAACCGCGGCGCCTTACCCGCAAGGTAGTTGCGGTGGGTCCGCTCCGCGATCGAGTCCTCGCCGATCGCGTACATCGTGGACGTCTGCAGGAACCAGGGCTCGGCCGCCTTGCGCTTCATCGTGTTGCGCTCGACCGTCTCGTACATGTCCCGCAGTTCGGGCAGCACGTACAAGTGCGTCTCGTCCGCGACGGAGAACGACTCCTTGCCGCCGTCCTTCGCGGCGCTGGACGCCGTCGAGGGCCGGATCTCCCCACCGCCCGGCAGGAACACCCTGGTGCTGGACTGCCAGTCGTTGCCGATGTCGATGCCGGGGTAGTCCTCGGCGATCCGCTCGGAGTGGCTGAGCATGTAGGTGACGTTGGCGTAGGTGTTCCCCGCCTGCGTCTCCTCAGTGGCCAGACACCGGATGAACGGGTACGTCACCGGGCGGCCGACCGGCTCACCGACCTCGTACTCGTAGCCCCAGTCCGAGACCTCTCCGGCCTTGGCCCAGTGGTCGAACCGAACCGGGGCCAGCGCCTCGGCCACCACGACCATCCCGGCGACCTCGGACTTGGCCCGCCCCTTCGCCCGGGACAGCATCGCCTCGTCGAACCGGCGCCGCCCCTGCCCATCGATCCCGTAGACGCAGGCGAGGAACCGCAGCATCTCCGAGTCGAGCTCGATCTCCTGGCCCTGGACGTCGCCCGGGCCGTGCGGCAGGTAGTACTCGATCCAGTCCGCGAGGGCGTAGCCGAGGGAACGGCGCGGCCCGGGCGTCCTCATTCCTCACCGACCGCCCGGAGCCGCTGACGCGGGTCGTCCCGGCCCTGCCGGGCCGCGGCCCGCTCGGAGGCCCGGGTCGCCCCATCACCAACCTCGGCCGAGCCGAGCGACCAGCGCAGCCGCAGACGGTCCGCCGCCGTACCGCCCAGGGCCGCCTCGTTCAGCCGGACTTCGCTGAGGAGCTCCTTCGTCGGCTTCTCCCAGAACGCCTCGACCAGCTGGGCCAGCATGTGCAGGCGCTGCCAGTCCGTTGCAAGGAAGGTCGCGGCCTGCGGGCTGTGCCGCCAAGTCTCGTACCACCCCAGGGTCCGGGTGTCGTAGTCGTGGCCACCGGGCAGGTCCGGCGCCGGGCCGGTGAAGCCCTCGGCGGGCAGCACCGTGCCCTCGGGCCCCGCGTTGCGGCGCCGGCGGTTCGGGTTCGGCGTGGGGCCGACTCCAGCCATGGCAGATCGCCTCCTCGCCGTCGTCGCTGTGGGTCACCGATCGGGGCCGCCGGGAACTCCCAGACCCGTACACGCCGCGAGATACCTCCCCCGCGGGTCCCGCTGGCCTGGCGGGAGGGGGTCACCCCCCTGGGGTCGGTGACCTTGCGTAGCCGGTCACCTCGGGTGATTAGTCACGCACTGTGCTCGATGGTGGCCGCGCGCTCACCCTGGGTGGCTGCTGGTACTGCTGTGGTGGCAGCGAGCGCTCGCTGCCTGGCCTGGCTGCCACTGAGGGTGAGCGCTGACCTGCCTGGGCTCGCTGTCCGTAGCCGCGGGAGGCCCCGGGTCACCGCTCCCGCAGGTCGATGGCGTACCGGGAGCCAGCCTCGGCGGCCGGGTCCCAGCGCAGCCGCACGACCACGTCGCCGACGGTGACCTGCTGGTCGTCGTAGCCGCAGACGGTGACGCCGGTCCGATCGGCCACCTCCTCCAGCGTGGCGAGGGCGGAGGCGAGGGCCTGCAGCTGGGGTGCGGTGAGGAGGTCGGTCATCGGTCTGCAGCTTCCGCCGGCGGGTCGAGCAGCAGGCCAGCCCGGGCGGTGCCGCCCGTGGCGGGCAGGAGGGCACGCATCTGCTCGTCGGTGAGCGTGTGCTCCTCGGCGATCATCGTGCCGCCGCCGGGCAGTCGGTAGACGGTGATGTAGCTGGCGCCGACGCCGCCGAGCGTGGTCACGTCGACCTGGTCGACGAAGACCCCGGGCAGCGGGACCAACTGGTCGACGGCGCGGCGGACGGTCCAGGCCTGGGTGCGGTTGTCCGGGTCGATCAGCTTGTGGCCGTCCTGGCTGAGCTGGAACTCGTGGTAGCAGATGACGATGCGGTCGCCGGTCTGCTCGATGGTGAGCGGCAGGTCGGAGGAGACGGCCTTCGGGTCGATGCTGTTGGCCTTGAGCCAGCGGCACAGCAGCTCGCGGTGCTCGTCGACCTGCTTGGGCGTGATGGTGGTGAGCACGCGGCTGGTCATGCGTTCCATCCTCCTGGCTGGTGCCGGCCGGTCTCTCGGCTGTGGCAGCTGTGGCACAGGCCGCGGCCGCGTGCCGGGTCGTCGGGGTCCAGGCCGCGGCCGACGAGCTCGCGGCGGGATAGGGGGTGGTGGTCGGCGTGCCTGCTGGGTTGGCCGCAGGGCTGGCCGTGTCCGTGGTCCGGCTCGGCGCAGACGCACTGGGGGTCGCGGGCAAGGACGCCGGGTCGGAAGCGGCGGCGGTGCTGCTGGCCGTAGCCGCGCTGGGTGGTGGTGCCGCGAGCTCGCTCTGCTTTGGCGCGGTGTGCGGGGCAGCGGCCGGAGTCGGTGATCGTCGGGCAGCCGGGCACGGTACATACGGTGCGTGCTGCACGTCTGGCCATGGTGATCACCTGCCTCTACGCTGGGCGCCCTCGAACCAGAGGGGGTAGTGATGGCATCTCAGGTGACGCAGGGCCTGACGACCGCGGGGCTGATCCTGGCGGCCGGGGGGCTGGCGCTCGGCATGTACCCGGCGGGCGAGGACTGCGGGTCGCCGTGGTCGCCGGCGACATCGAGCTATGCGCAGGATGTGCCGGCGTCGTGTGCGCTGACGATCTCGGAGCGGCAGCCGATGGCGTGGCTGATGCTGATCGGCGGGTCGGCGGTCCTGTTCGGCGGGCTGGTAGCCCGGCCGAAGCTGGAGCCGGTGGCCGCTGCTGAGGAGGAGCCGAGCCCGCACGGTGTGGGCCAGGGCCCGCTGGTGCCGTAGGCGAATAGGGCGGCCCGCCAGCGGAGCGGACTGGCGGGCCGGGTCTTGGGAACGCCGAAGGCCCCGCTGCTGCTCGGCTGCGGGGCCTTCGGTGGAGTCTGTCTGTGTCCGGGCACGCCGGACTTGGGGCCAGTGTGGATCACTGGCCGCCGTGGCGTCAAGCGGCGCGGAGCTGCTGCTCGGCGGGCAGGTCCCGCAGATGAGGCTCGTGCTGCTCGACCTCAACCCGGAGCGTTCCCCGGATCAGTCCGTCGGAGACGGTGTAGCCGGCGGCGGCGAGGGCCGCGCGCATCGTGGCGGTGCCGGGTCGAACCCCGATGTCGTAGCACTGGCGGATCACCGTGCACCGCGGGTCGGAGTAGACCGGGGGCAGGACGGGCGGGGTGGTCGGCTTGGGCGGCAGGACCGGGGCGGTGACGGCCGTCAGCGGGGCGTCAGCGGGCACCGGCACGGCCGGGCGCGGTCGAGGCGGGGTCGGCCGGGCTGTGGTCAGCGCGCGGTAGATCTGCCGCATCAAGGCGGTGTAGGCCAGCAGCGCGGCCACGGGCGGGACGGCGGCGACGACCTGCGTGGTCGTGTCCACTTCGGCGCCGACGGAGACGACGTTCAGCACGATGGATCCGGCGGACCCGGCGGCGACCAGGAGCATGGCGAGCACGTCGAGGCGGCGGAGGAGTGAGGCCCGGAGGACGAGCAGCTCGCCCACGATCACGAAGGTGTCGAGTGTGGCCGGCCAGGCCCAGGCGCGGGCGCCGCCGAGCTGGTGGTCGGTGGCGAGGTCGTGCAGGGCCTCGTACGAGAGCCACATGGCGACGCCGGTGAGAGCGATGGTGGTGATGGCCGCGCCGATGGTGAGGCCGAGGACGGCCCGGCTGCGGTCGGGTACGGCGATAGGGTGGCTGGTAGCCATGGGAGGTCACTCTCCGGTGGTGAGGGCCGGGCCGGGGCTGCGATCCCCGTGCCTGGCCCGTTGTCTTGGTGCTGATCATCCTACCGGTGACGGGCGTCAACGTGCCCGTCACCGGCGGGCGTTCAGACTTCTGGAGCCCATTCGGGCCGGTAGTCGGGGTGGTCGGCATAGGACAGGGCGAGCAGGAAGAGGACTGCGTGTCGCCCGTCCTGACTGAAGCTCTCCGTGTCGGCCATGACTCGCCGCTTGGCGTCGACCTCGGCCAGCGCCCGGGCGGGGGTGTAGCGGTCGAGGAAGGGGCCGACCTTGGCGCCGAGTGGGTCACCTCGTCCTTCGGCCCAGTCGTCCACCACGTCAACCACGTTGCCAGCCTCCCGGGCGACCTGCTCATCTTCGTCGAGGCGGGCTGTCAGGAAGTCGGCCAGGCTCATGTCCATGCTGTCCATCATGCCGCTCCGGTGAGGCCGTTGAGCAGCGCCGTGCCGGTCCAGGACAAGCCGCAGCCCGGGCAGGAGATGACGAAGTCGTCCTGGCTGCTGGTCACCTCGAAGTCGGCGCCGCAGGTGCACTGCCGGCCGGTGGGCTGTGCGTCTTCGGCCGGGCGGTCGCCGAGGGCCTGGTCGAGGCGGCGGCGGACCGAGGTGGCGGTGAGGCCGATGCGGGCGCGCTGCTGGTCGGAGAGCGGCCGGAACGGTCCGTCGGCGCCGGCGATGCGGGCGGCGAGCCAGCGTGCGGCGGTCTCGCCGGTCCGGCCGACCATGTTGAACCGCCAGCGGCGCGCGTCCTGCTGGTCCTTCAGCCCCATCAGGGCGAGGGAGCGGGCGACGTCGTCGAGCGGGGACGCGCCCCGGACCTGGGTGGTGAAGGCCGGCCGCTGCACCGCGCCCGCGATCTCGTCGGCCAGGGCGAGCAGCTCGCTCTCCAGCTCGGTGATCGTGTCCAGGACGCTGACGCGGAGCGGGGCGGGGCGCTCGCCCGGGGCCGTCGCGGTGCGCTCGGCGCGCTCGAGGGCGGCCTCGTAGTGCTGCTGCTCGTCCTGCTCGTCGGTGAGGGTGTGGCGGATGCCCATGGTCGGAGGCCAGGTGGTGGGGGTGCGGGCGTCGAGGAGCTCGCGGAGGGCGAGCCACTGAGTGGCGATGTGGAGCAGGTCGGTGTGGGTGGTCACGGTGGTTCTCCTGGCTGGTGCGGCGTGGGAAGGTGGGCGTCAGCAGGGTGGTGACGGGCGTCAGCGGCTGTCGGGGCAGGTCACGGCCGGGCCTCGTAGCGGGTGGTGCGCTCGCGGATGCGCTGCTGGCTCGCGCGCTGTCTGGCCTCCATCTCGGCCCGCACCTCGGGCGGCTCGGCGTCCGACGCGGCCTGTACGGCGCGGGTCAGCTCGGCGATGTGGTCGGCGTGGTACGGGTCGACGGTGGTGTCCTGCCGGGCGGCCCGGCGGCGGGCGGACTGCCACGCCGCCCGGTACCGGCTGGCGCGGGCGGCCTGCTGCTGGAGCTGGACGACGTACGCGCCGGACGGTGCCCGGCGGACCGCGGCCCCGGCGCCGGCGAGCTGGGCGCGGAGCTGGCGGACGCCGGCGCGGAGGGCGGCGGCCTCGTCGGGGGTGAGGCGGCGGCGGTCGGCGGTGCCGAGGAGGCGGTCGAGCTGCTCGGTAGTGAGGGGCGGCATCTTCACGGCTGCGGCTCCTCGGGAGCGTCTTCGAGGAGCCACTCGGTGAGGAAGTCACGCAGCGCGGTGACCCACTCGCGGTCGAGGCCGATCTCGACAGCACCTGCCTGGATGTCGTAGTAGGGCACCTCGGGCAGGTAGATGATGTCGATCTTGCGGTGCGGGTCGTGGTGGATGGCGAGGAACTCGGCGGGCTCGTTGGTCACGGTGTGTCTCCGGGGCGGGGTTTGCGGTGGGTGCCGTGGCACAGGCCGGTGAGGGTGAGGGCGCTGCCCGCCAGCCACAGGCCGGTAGCGCCGAGCAGGGCGAGGGTCACCCGGCGGACTCGGGGGCGTCTTGGCCGAGCACCGCGCGGGCCAGGTCGATGGGCTCCCAGAGCGCGGCCAAGTGGCGGACCATGCCGCTCAGCCACTTGCGGACGGCTGGTTCGTCCGCCTCGGTGACCGGGATGCTGTACGACATGCAGCTGCTCTTGCGCGGCATGATGAAGAACAGCTCCAAGGTCTCCCGGCCGTCCCACTCGTGGTGGCCGGGCTTGTGCCAGTCCCAGCGGTAGAGGTGGTTGAGGTCGGCGTTGAGGTGGGGGGCGATCTCGGTGGCGAACTCGTCCCAGTCCTCGCACTCGTTGGGGTAGCCCTCGGCGCCGTAGTACGGGTGGTCGAACTCCCAGAGGTGCTGGGCGGTGGGCTGGTCAGGCATCGGGTGCTCCTCGGTCAGGAGGTGGTTAGGAGGTGGGGGTCTGCCGCCCGGACGGGGGCGGCAGACGGGGCGGGTCAGCGGCGGTCGATGTCATGGATCCAGGCCGCGCAGACGGCGGCGACCTGGATCAGCTCAGCGCGGATCTTGGCGGGGTCGGCCTCGGCGACCGCCTCGTACGCCTCCTCCAGCAGGACCGTCGACCAGTCCGGTTCGGCGCCGCGCTCGTTGAGGCTGCGGTAGTAGTCGGCGCTCTGCTGGAAGTGGTCGCGCTGGTCGCACTGGAGGGCAGCGTCGCCGTGCAGGTCGAGGTAGCGCTGGTCGCCCCAGCGGGCGATCTGGCGGGCGCGCTCGGCGTCGATGGCCTCGGCGAACGCGCGGACGCCGGGGGTGTTGAACAGGGCGGGGTAGGACAACGGTGGTCTCCTTCGGCGTGGGGCCGCCCGGGGTGACGGGCGGCCGTTGACGGGCGTCAGGCAGGGCGTCAGGCCGCGACGGGCTGGTTGTCGGCGGGGCAGTGGTGGAGGCGGAGGCACGCGGCCCCGGAGCGCAGGGTCAGCAGAGTGCCGGTGCCGTCCGCGAGCACCGCGGTGCCGATCCGGACCAGCTCGCCGTCGACGAGTCGGTCGAGCCAGGCCCGCAGGACGGGCAGGTCGTCGGCGGGGATGGTGTGGTGCCAGGTGCCGTCGTTGGCGGCTGGTACGCACCGCGGGGCCTGCCCGGTGGCGGTGGCCATGAGGGTGGAGAGGGCAGTGGAGAGGATGGTCGGGCCGGGCTGGACGAGGAGCCAGCCGAGGTAGTCGGCGGTGATGGTGGTGCGGGCGGCGGGGGCGTGCATCGGGTTCCTCTCAGGCGCAGACGGGGCAGCGGTGGTCGGCGATCTCGGTCTCGTGGCACCGGTCGACGCAGGAGCGGCAGTAGTCGCTGAGGTGGTGCCGGGCGTGGCCGTCGTAGCGGGTGTCGGTGGGGTCGAACTGCTGGCCACAGGCGCCGCAGGTGCCGCAGCAGATGCCTATGCAGGTGTCGGGGTTGTGGTCGTCGTCGGTGTGGGCCATGTCGGTCTCCGTGGGTGGGGTGTGGTCGGGGGCGCGCGGACCGGTCCGGACCGGTCCGCCGCCGGGGTGGGTTGGCGGCGGACCGGCGGGAGGGGGCTAGAACGGGGGTTCGGTGGTGCTGGGGGCGCCCGTGTCCCAGGGGTCGTTGTGGGGCTGCTGGCGGGCCTGCTGGGGCCTCTGGGGCTGCTGCTGGCGCTGCTGGCCGGTGCCGCCCTGCTGGCTGTCTCGCTGGGCCTTCTGGACCTTCGCGGTGGCGTAGGCCAGGGACGGGCCGATGGAGCGGATCGTCAGCGACACCCGGCTGTGCTTCTGGCCGTCCTTCTCCCAGGTCTCGGTGCGGGGCTCACCCGACACGAGGACCTCCATGCCCTGGGTCAGGGTCTCGGCGACGTGTTCGGCGAGCTGCTGCCAGGCGGTGCCGTCGATCCAGAGGGTGTCGCCGTCCTCCCACTGGCCGGTCTGGTCGTTCTTCCGGCGGTTCTGGAAGACGAGGCGGACGCGGGCGACGGCGGCGCCCGAGGGGGTGAAGCGGAGCTCGGGGTCGGCGACGACGCGGCCGACGCCGGTCATGGTGGGCAGGGGCATCAGGGGGTCTCCTTGCGGTAGGTGTGGATGAGCTGGGGGCTGTCGCCCTCGGGGATGCGGTAGACGGCGAGCTGGTCGGGCCAGGCCCAGAAGGTGAAGTAGCTGGTGCCGATGCGGCGGACCCAGATCGAGAGCTGGCCGTCGTCGCTGGTGTGCGGGCCGACGCGGGGGTCGGCGGTGAGGCGGGTCACGAGAGTGCTCCGGTGGGGCTGTAACCGGTGTACGGGTCGGCGTCGACGGGCTTGTAGGAGCGCCAGGGCCAGCCGCCTTCGGCGCCCTGGCAGATGAAGGCCGGCCACTGGCGTTCGTCGCGGGCGCCGCGCCAGGGGATGATGCGGCGGCCGCGGTCGTCCTGGGCGGTGCGTTCGTCTTCGACCGGGCGGAGGCCGTAGCCGAACTCGGGCCAGCGGAGCCAGAGGCTGGAGCCGACGGGGCGGAGGGCGCGCGGTCCCATGGCGCCGCCCTGCGGGGAGTGCGCCTCGAGGGAGAGCGCGCACCCAGCGGTGGCCCGGGCCTCGTCCAGGACCACGGTCACCTTGCGCGCGAGTTCTTCCGAGTTGGGGTCGCCGGCGTGCAGCCGGTAGATCGGGCCGACGATCAGCAGGTCCGGCATGGTCGCTTCGACGCGGCGCATCAGCCAGGCGCGGCCGTCGGGGCGGGTGAGGTCGACGCCTTCGGGGCGGAGGTCGATGTGGAGCTGGCCGCGGCGGACCGGGGTGCGCATGCGCTCGGCGGTGTTCAGGAGGGCGCGGTAGTGGCGGCGGGACTGGCGGGCGGAGTTCTCGCAGTCCAACACCAGCACCTTGCGCGGGCCGAGGGCGTTGGCCTCGTGGCCGAAGGGGAGGATGCCGGCGGCCGCGGTGACGGCGAGCTGCCGCTGAAGGACGCTCTTGCCGCCGCCTTCGCCCGCCGTCCACACCACCCGGTCGGTGTGCTCGAGGAGGCCGGGCAGGACCCAGTCGTAGCCCTCGTCGGGGTGGGCGATGTGGTCGTGGACGTCTTCGACGGGCTGGTCTTCGACGGCGCGGCCGGCGTCGCGGACGGTGCGGAGTCGGGCGACGGCGTGTTCGGCGAGCTCGGCGGCGGCTTCGTCTCCGCCGGTGGGGTCGAAGGCGGCGCCGGTGATGTCGCGGCCGGCCTGGATGAGTTCGCGGCGCAGGGCGAGGGCGCGGAGGTGGGCGGCGAGCCACTCGGGGTTCGCGCCGCGTTCGGCGGCCTGGATGCAGGTGTGGAGGTAGCCGGGGCCGCCGACGCGGTGGAGGTCTCCTTGGGCCTGGAGGCGGTTGGCGACGGTGATGGGGTCGATGGGCTGGGCGGCGTCGAGGAGCGTGCTGTAGGCGGTCCAGATGGTGGCGTGGGCGGGACGGTAGAAGTCGGCGGCGGCGAGGTTGAGGTCGCGGAGGAGTCGGCGGGGGTCGCGGGCGAGGGCGACGGAGCCGACGAGGGCCTGCTCGGCGGTCAGGTCGTGGGGCTCGGTGCGGGCGAGCGGGTCGTCCAGGCCGTCGAGGTCGAACGGCGGGGCGGTGGTGGTCATCAGTAGATTCCTCGGTCTGCGTAGGTCTGCTGCTGGCTCTGCTGGAGTGCGACAGGTCCCTGGTCGGTGAGCTCGTCGTCGTAGCGCTCGCCGTTGAGCCAGGTCGTCGGGTGCGGGACGTACTTCGGGGCGGTGTTGATGGCCCGCCAGTGGGCCGCGTGCCGGGGGACGGCGGCGACGATGGCGGCCGGGTCGGCTCCGCGCTTCAGGGCCTTCGCCCACGCAGTCCGGGCGGTGCCCTTGCCGACCTTCTTCGGGTAGGCCGCCCAGAACGCGTCGAACAGGTCCGACTGCGGCGGTGCTGAAGCACGGGGGGAGGGAGAGTTCTCTCTCTCGAGGAGTTGAGGAGTAGGGGTCTGGGATTCCCTGACACTGAGATCCGGGATTTCCTGACACTGAGAGTCGGACAAGGTCAGGGAATCGCTGACACTGAACTCCTCCTCTGTGTCAGGGATTTGCGGACACTGAGGCTGCTCTGTGTCAGGGATTTCCTGACTCTGAAGTCCGGGTTCAGGGTCTGGGATTTCCTGACCCTGAACGAGGTTGAGGATCTTGTACTTCGCGGTGGCGTGGCGCTGCCCGGCGGTGGCCTTGGCCAGCGCGCTCTTGGCGATCAACTTCTTGATCACGTCGTAGAGCTGAGCCCGGTTGACCTTCGCTCCAGCGAGGATCTTGGGGTCCTCGACGCTCGACCACGTGAGCCGGGTGTCGTCGTTCGCGTCCTCCGCCAGGACGACCAGGAGGAGCTTCTCCCGGTGCGTCAGCGTCTCCGGCGCGTGTCGCAGCACCTCGACGATCAGGCGGATTCCCACGTGCTGGTCCTTTGGGGTCGGGGTCGGGGGTGGTGCTGGCGCCGGCGGCCGGGCGGTCATCCGCCGGCGCCAGCGGTCTACGCGCCGGTCAGCTCGGCGTACAGGGCCCGGCAGTTGTCGCAGTCGCAGGTCTTCCAGCCGTTGTTGCCGCTGACCCGCTCGCCGGGCGGGGTGATCGTCTCGACCGGGCGGTGCACGGTGAAGGTCGGGCGGAGCACCGCCTTCGTGGACTTGCGGCAGCCCTTGCCGCAGGAGAGGCCGCCGATGGCCTGGCACTTGCTCTTCGGGGCGTCGGCCTGGTGCTGGACGTCGGGGTGGCCGCAGCCGCAGATGTGTCCGATGTACATGGGGCAGTCCTTCGGTGAGGAGCGGGAGGGGGTCAGGCGGCGGCGGGCTGGGTGGCGCGGTAGGCGTCAACGACGGCGCGCGGGACGAGGCCGACGGGGGCGACCTGGTGGCCGTTGTCGCGGGCCCAGGCCCGGATCCGGGCGGTCTCGTCGCGGTCCGGCCGGCCGATCGGGCTCGCCTCCTCGTCGGCGGTCGGCTTCGGGCCGGGGCCCTTGGCGTCGCGCAGGGCCTGCCGGGCAGCGGCGAGCTGCTGCTCGGCAGCGCGCACCTCCTCCTCGGCGGCCGTGACCGCCTGCTCGCGGCGCTGGGCCTGCTGGAGGTCGGCGAGGGCGGCCCGGGCCTGCCCGGCCAGGCGCTGCAGGCGCGGGCTGGAGTGGTCGGTGCCCCAGGCGATCAGCGTGGCGGCCGTGTCGATCGGCGGGGCCGGGGCGGCGTTCCGGTCGGCGACGAAGGGGATGTGCGCGGCGGTGACAGCGGCGGCGATCTGGTGCTCGGTCAGGCCGGTCGCCTCGGTGATGACGGGGACCTTCTCGCCGTTCTTGTACATCGAGACGGCGACGGCGGTCTGGGCGTCCATGGGGTTCTTCTCCTTTCAGCTGGTGGTACGGCCGGTGGCGGCCTGCGCGAGCCGGTAGTCCTGGACGCTGGCGCGGCGCTTTCCGGCGGCGATCGCTCGGGCGTCGACGAGGGCGCTGGCGGACTGCGGGGTGGGCAGGGCCTGGGGCCGGTAGCCGGGGCCGGGCTGCGGCTCGGCGTGGCCGGCTTGGGCGGCCGGGGTGTGGGCGGGGCAGCGCCAACCGGCCGGGTACAGGCGGGCGTCGGCGCCGCACGGGCCCTTCCCGGCACCGCACCGGTGCGCGCTCACGCCGCCGCCCCCTCGGCCGCCTTCTCCTTGGCCACCCAGCGGGCGACCTTGCGCTGCACGATCCCCGCCCGGGCGGCCATGTCGTTGTAGGAGATACCGGCCCGCCACATGAAGTGGACGGCGAGCCTCTGCTCGGCCACGTTGAGCGGGGGGATCGGCTCCTGGCCGTTGGCGGCGCGCTCGACGGCGACCAGGTCTACGTCGTCGTCCGTGGTGGTGTCGGTGGTGCTGACCCAGATGCACGGGCGGCGGCGCAGGTACGCGGTGCTGCCGGGAACGAACTGCTTGGTCCGGACCTCGTAGTGGGGCTGGGTCATCAGTCGCTCACCGCCGTCACCGAGCCCACCCAGGCGAGGGCGGCGTCGTCGAGGCGGAGGCGGGCGCGGGTGACGGCGACGTAGGCGAGGCGGGCTTCTTCGCGGCGCAGGATTCGGTGCCCGGTGGCCGGGTCGGGCTTCGGGGCCCGGAAGTCGCCGTGGATCCGCACCGCCGGCCACTCGCGGCCCTTCGCCTTGTGCGCCGTCGAGACGACGAGTTCGGCGTCGTCCTCGGAGGCGATCGCGTCGGCCGCGTCGGCGATCGCGTCGGCCCCGTAGTCGTCGATCAGCTTGACGAGCACCTCGAGGCTGCCGTCCTCCTCGGCGGCGTACTCGCGTACCGCCGACCAGCTGGGGAACGCGATCAGCTCGGGGTGGTCGGTCGGCTTGCCCTGCTGGAGGTCGCGGGCAGCCCAGGCGAGGCGCTTCATGTCGGTGCCGCCGCCGACCAGGGCGACCCGGCGGTCGGCCTTCAGCGCCTCGAGGACGACGCCGACCGCGCCGGAGTTGGTGCGGCACAGCACGGCGTCCGGCTGGTCGACGGGGCCGACGGTGCTGTTGCAGCCGTCCCAGCCGGTGAGCCGCAGGTCGGTGCCGACCAGGTAGAGCCAGGTGTTGGCGGCCTCGGCGATGGCCGGGCCGAAGCGGAAGGACTGGCTGAGGGTGGTGAGTTGGGCGCCGAGCTCGCGCTCGAAGCGGCCGAGCGCGTCGCGGGCGCCGCGCCAGGCGTAGATCTGCTGGGCGGAGTCGCCGACGGCGATGCGCTGGGCGTGCTCCTGGTCGAGCAGCACCTTCGCCAGGACGTCGTTGGTGTCCTGGGCCTCGTCGAGCAACACCACGTCCGCGGCGAGACGGGGCCGGCCGAGCGCCCACAGCTTCAGGTAGTGGTCGTGGCTCATCTTGAGCACGCCGTCCTCGCGCCGCAGGTCGGCCCACGCCGCGCGGGCGACGGGCAGCACCAGCTCGGCGATCGCGGCCCGGGTGGCCGGGCTGGTCAGCCCGTCGTAGCGGGGGACGTGCCGGGCGGCGAGGTCGTCGTCCGCGCTGTGGCAGTACCGCTCCACGGTCTCCAGGGCGGCGCGCATCGTCACCTTGCTGGTCATGGTCTTGACGTGGCCGAGGTCGGTGGGGATGCGCTGGATGCCGCCGGTGATGCGGTCGATGTCGAGGGCCTGGGCGGCCTGGAGGGCGGTCTGGCGCGGCCGTTGGATGCGCGGCAGGTACCGCGGGTCGAACGCGAGGCCGTGCCCGGTCGACGCGGCCACGTTGGCCGGGAAGCTCTTCTTCGCGTCGGCGGCGATGCTGCGGTTGTAGGCGACGTACGCCATGCGGCGGCGGCCGTCCGCCCGGGCGATCAGCTTCAGCGTCGAGGACTTGCCGCACCCTGCGCCGGCCTGAATGACCAGGTCCGTGCCGTCGCCGTACGAGGCGATCGCGTCGGCCTGCTCGACGGTGGGGGTGACCATGGGGAACCTCCTCTCTGAGGGGTGAGGGCGGGGCCGCGCGCTGGGGAGGGGTGCGCGCGGCCCCGCCGGTGCGATGGGTCAGGCCGCGGCGGAGATGTTCTGCGCGACGGAGCGCAGGTACGCGCCCGGGTCGGGCTGGGCGAGCGCGGCGTCGAGGGAGTCGATGACGTCGCCCGCGTCCGCCTTCGTCAGCTCGTTCGCGCTGCTGATGTGCCGGCCGACGAGCGCGGAGAGCACGGTGTGCCGCTCGGTCCGGTCGGTGATGCCGACCTTCGTCAGCACGGCGTGGATGCGGCGCATCTGCGGCGCCGTCGCGAGCTCCGGACCGGCCACCGCGGTGCGGGCCGCCTGGACCCGGCGGTCCGACTCGGCCACCGCCTCCCGCTCGACCGCCTCGTAGCCGGACCCGGCCGCCAGGGCGACCTCGTGATCCGTCGGCTCACCGCCCGGCACCGCCGGAACTGCCGCCAACCGCTGGGTGCCCCCGGCCCGCAACTGCCGCCCACGCTCCACGATCAGCTCACCCAGCGTGGACGGGATGCCCGTCACGGGGTGCAGCACCGCGGCCCCCAACAGCCGGTGCTGTTCCGCCCGCTTGTGCAGCGCGAGCGCACCGTCCACCGTCAACCCGTCGGCCATCAGCTCGCCGACCAGCTCGGCCGCGTCGGGCACCTCCGTGCCGTCCTCCAGCCACGTCAGGACGGTGGTCGCGAGGTCGGCGGAAGGGCGGTTGATCACGGCCCCGGAGAGCTCCGGGCAGCGCGACTTGGTGACGACCAGGGTGTTCTCCTGGTCCAGGTCGCCGACGATGTCGAACTCGTACTCCAGGCCCTCACGCTGCTCGGCCTTCGTGCCGACCTTGCGGACCTGCTTCTTCCCGCGCGAGTCCTCCTCGATGACGTACTCGGACTTGGTGCGCATCGTGACGATGACGTGCCCGGGGTACGCGAGCAGGGCGTCGATCATCGCCCGCTCGAAGGGGCGGGCCTCCTTCCATCCGCCGAAGTTGCCGCCGCCACCGCCGCGCTTGCCGATGGCGTCGACCAGCTCGAGCATGCCGCCGGTGCCGGACCAGAAGTGCGTGAGGGAGTCGACGATGACCGCGCCGTACCCGGCCTGGCCGGCCGTGGCGAGCGCGGCCACGAGGTCGCGCGGGTCGTACTTGGACATCTGGAGGGTGTCGAAGGTGAAGCCCGACCCGCTGTGGCCGGCCGCGTACTTGGAGGCGGAGCCGCGCTCGGTGTCGATGAGGGCGACGCGGGGGGACATCGTGGTGGCGAGGGTGAGAGCGGTGTAGGTCTTGCCGGAGCCCGACGGCCCCTCGAGGGCGATGCGGGCCTTGGCCTGCTCGCGGGTGGCGGGGGCGAAGGTGAAGGTCATCAGGCGTCGTCCTTCGGGAGGTCGGTGGTGCGCTGGCGGGGGAGGGTGACGGTGCGGGCGCGGCGGTACGCGCGGCGTCGGCGGCGGGCGGCGCGCTGCTCGCGGCTCGGCCAGAGCACGATCAGCGCCATCGCCACGAGGGGCAGGCCGAGCAGCAGGAAGGCGATCACAGGGCACCGTCCTCGGCCGGCACGTCGACCGGCAGGTAGGCGGTGGCGAACACCGGCACTCCGTCGATCGCGGCGTCGTAGAGCAGGTGCACCACCAGGTCGCTGCGGTCGCCCTTGCTGGCGAGCGTCGACTCGTGCGTTCCGACGCCGAGCGCCGCCGCCAGAGCCCGCACCGCAGCGGGCCCCTCGGGCGCCTGGTACGACGGGGCCGCGTGCAGGGCGCCGTCCGACCCGATCGACCACGACAGCGGCAGCTCGGCCACGGTGAGGTCCCGGGCGAGCAGGACGTGCAGCGCGGCGGCGGCCCTCAGCGCGGGGGGCATCACGTGGGCACCGCCGTCCGGGCCGGGGCGGTCGCGACCAGGCGGACCATCACGTCCTGGACGAGCACGCCGATCGTCCAGCGCAGGCCCTCGCGGGTCCGGTCCGACCAGACGGTGTGCGGGCCGACTGTGCGGCGCCACCGGTCCAGGTCGACCAAGCCGTGGGCGCCGGTGAAGGTGCCGATCACGGCGCCGGCGCCGTCGACGGTCCACACCGGGGCGACGTCCGTTCCGGCGTCCGCGACCAAGCGGGTCAGGTGGACGGCGGCCTGCAGCGCGGAGGCCTGCGCCGCCAGCTCGAGCGCGCTCATGCGGCCACCGCCAGGGCCCGCGGGTACAGGGCCCGAACCAGCGCGGTGTCCGGCAGCAGCTCGCCCCCGGACGTCTCGGCGACGACCGACAGCTCCACACCGGGGCAGCCCGGGATGCCGTACGCCAGCACCCACTGCAGACCGCCGAGCGGGAGGGGCAGACCATCCGCGCCGCGCCCGGCCCGGCCGCCGACGACGGCGCTGCGGGGCGTCACGACGACGTACCAGGCGGACAGCTCGCCGATCGAGGCGGCGGTCACGGTGACGCGCCGGCCGGACAGGTCGAGGGCGATCGCGTCGGCGGGCTGTGCGCTCAGGCCAGCGGCCTGGCGGAGCACGGCGATCCCGGCGAGCACCGTCCGCACCGGGACAGCAGGGGCCCTCATCGGGCACCGCCGTTCCAGCGGCCGAGCAGGTCCGCCCGGAAGTGCTCCGCGTCGCGCCGGTTCGGGAACGACTGCGAGTGCCGCAGGCCGTCGCTCACCCGCCAGCGCACCGCCCACTTCCCCGACGGCGTCTTCGACAGGGACGCGCTCGGCGCCTTCGGCGAGATCTTCTGGCGCAACCGGGCGACCTTGGCTCGCAGCGACTCGACCTCGTCCTCGGAGGCGTGCAGCGCGTCGTCCACCGTCTCCAGCTCGTCGAGCAGCGCGACGATGATCCGGCCCTCGGCGGACTCGGTGCCCGCGTACGTGGCCCGGAGCTCGTCGAGGTACTCCTCGGTCAGGGGTTCGGTAGGCTTCGACATGAGGCCTACCTCCTTTCGTCTTGGGTTGATCGGTGGGCCGCTGGGCCTTCGCGGGCGGCATCCGGGTGCGACCGGGCTGCCGGGCGGAGGCCCGACCCATGTCTGGGTGGGTCAGGCGGGGCGCTGGGCGAGCGCGTGCTCGGACTGGCGGAGGCGCTGCTGGCGGCCGGCCTCGGACTGCTCGGCCATCCACGCGCGGACCTTGTCGAGGTCAAAGCGCCGGTGACCGTTCGGCAGGTACTCGACCGGGCAGCCCCGGCGAACCCACTGGTTGACGGCCCAGTCGCTGACGCCGTAGTGCTCCTCGACCTGCACCTGCTTAAGCAGGGGGAGCGGGAGCGGAAGCGTGGTCACGCTCATGTGGCATTGACCTTTCCGGTGTAGAAGTAGAAGCTCGGGGCATGTCGAAGAGCGCCTGGACCGGCTGCCCGAGGGCATCGGCAATGAGCCATGCCGTCCGGAGCCGGACCCTGTCGCGGGTGAAGCTCCCTCGCGAGACGAGGGCGCCGATGATCGACTGGCTGACCCCTCGGCCGTCCGGGTCGACCGACCTGGTGGCGGCGGCGAGCGTGGGAATGGACCACCTGCCGGAGGCCATGGCCTCGCGGATCGGCTGGCCTCGGCCCTTGCGGTGCAGCAGGCGGGACATGGGGACCTCTCTCTGTCGGTAGCTGGTCGCTGCCGACATCCACATTTCTACTGTAGATGTGGAAGGCGGTCAAGAGGGTTCGGAGAGGCCTGGAGAGATTCGGAGAGAGTTGGCGTGTCGACTGCTATCGAACGCATGTTCCCCTATGGTGGGAATCGCGCCAGCCTTCCACGTTGCGCTTGTATATGTGGAAGGCAATCCGGCATGCTGGCGGCATGAACACGGTTGACGAGAGCGGCGAGACGCTCCCGCAGCTGATCCGGCGCGTCCAGGACGCTCGCCCTGAGCTCACGCAGACCGAGATCGCGCGGCGGGCTGGCGTGTCCGTCTCCGCCGTCAACACCTGGGTGAACGGGGAGCGCGTCCCCTCGCGCAAGTCCGCCGACAAGCTGGCGGCTGCCCTCGGCGAGCCCCGCGAGCGCGTCTTCGCCGCCGCTGGTCGCCGGACCCCGGGATCACTCACCCCGGATGCCGAGGAACGGATCCTGGAGCTGTATCGGCGCCTGACCGCTGACGAGCAGCGCATCATCGAGCGTCAGCTCGCGGCTCTTGCCGCACCCGACCAGCACCCCTGGTCCGCCTGAAACCTGGCACATGCCGCGCGGGGGTGCACGTCTTCGAGTGCCGCGCCACCATCTTGCTCGCGCGTGTCACTGATGCGCCCTATGCTCATGTGCTCCAGCACCGCTGAACCGTCCTCCCCTAGCGGCCCGCAGGCAGTTCGCCATGCCCTAAGGGGGAGCACACGCGCATGTGCATCACCGTCCGCCGGAGTACCGCCCCAGTGGTCACCCTCATGCCCTGGGACCCGGCCAACCTCACCATCACCATCCCCGCCGGCCTCAGCGCCGACGCGGCGATCACCGCTGTCCGCGCCGTCCTGACTGAACTGGCGATCCCCCAGCCACCGGGCAGAGCGGTCTGCTGCTGCGGCCAGCCCGTTCGGCTGCCGCTCGTCCCGGCCCAGCGCGCGGTCGAGGAGGCCCGAGTTGCCTCGTAGGGCGCAGAACAACCCCCGCCAGATCAGGCACAAGGACTGCGGCTGCAAGCTGTGCTTGGAAACGTACCCGGGCGACCGGAAGCCGCGGCGCGACTGCATTGGGTCGTGGCAGGCCCGGTACCGCGGGCCGGACGGCAAGCAGAAGGCGCGCAACTTCGCGAAGAAGGGGGAGGCAGACGCCTTCCTCGACGAGGTGCGGACCACCGTCCGGCAGGGCACCTACCTCGACCCGAAGCGCGGCCAGATCACCGTGACGGAGTGGCACGCGATCTGGTGGAAGAGCCAGAAGAAGAAGGGGCGCCCGACCACGCGCAACCGCAAGATGGGGATCTGGTCGAAGCACATCAAGCCGCAGTGGGGCGGTTGGAAGATCAGCGGGATCGGGTTCCTCGACTTCGACACCTGGCTGCAGAACGACGTCAAGGGCTACCACACCCGCAAGAAGTGCCTGGAGTTCATGCGGCGCATGATGCAGGCCGCGATCCTCGACAAGCGGATCACCACCAACTGCACGTTCGGCGTCGAGCTGGAGGCGCCGGCGGCCCGGCACCCCGACGACCTCAAGCCGCCGACGGACGAGCAGTGCGAGCGGATCCTGGCGCACCTGCCGGCGTACTACCACCCGCTCATCGCGGTCGCCGACGAGACGGGCATGCGGTGGGGCGAGTACACCGGCCTGCGGCTCTGCCACGTCGACCTGGAGGCGGCCACCGTGCGCGTCGCCGAGATCATCGCGGCCGACAAGGGGACCCTTTACCGGCAGCCAGCGCCCAAGACTGACGCGGGCTTCCGGACGGTGCCGCTCACCCCCCGCGCCCTGGCCGCGGTCGAGGAGATGGTGGCTCGGTGGAAACCGAAGGACACTCGCTCGGACACCGACTCCGGGATGCACCCAGAAGAGCTGATCTTCCGGGGCCCGCGCGGCGGGGTGATCAG
Source organism: Kitasatospora sp. NPDC057965 (assembly GCF_042887135.1). Lineage (NCBI taxonomy): Bacteria > Bacillati > Actinomycetota > Actinomycetes > Kitasatosporales > Streptomycetaceae > Kitasatospora > Kitasatospora sp. NPDC057965. The sequence goes on along the minus strand of NZ_JBHVPZ010000018.1, from coordinate 76,976 downwards.
CCACCACAACTTCCGGCGCGTGTGGATCGAGGCGATCCAGGCGGCCGGGGTGGCCCGAAAGGTGGTCAGTGCGGAGACCGGGCGTACGGAGTGGTGGCCGCGGATGCACGACTACAGGCATCGCTTCGCGACCAGGCTCAAGGATCAGGGCGTGCCGGAGAAGGAGGCTCAGGCGATCATGGGGCACGACCGCGGATCCAAGGTGACGTGGTTGTACCAGCACGCCGGGGCCGACGTTGTGGAGTCGGTGCGCGCGGCCCTCGTGCAGGAGGGGAAGCCGCAGCTCCGCGTGGTGTCCTGAGTCCACATCCGGTCCACAACCCCCACTCTCCGAGCCTCTCTCGCCCTCTCCGATCCTCTGAGTTGGCGAGAGAGGCGCGGGCTTTGCTGGGCTCTCCGGCCCTCTCCGAGACTCTCCGATCCACCGATCTTCCTACTGGTGTTCTTGTAAAGCGTAGGTCGTCGGTTCGAATCCGACAGGGGGCTCCACGGGTTCCTCGCGAAGGCCCCCCGGCGTGCAGCCGGGGGGCCTTCGGCGTTCCGTCAGGGCCGCGGCCGGGGGCGGAGCTGGCGGAGGGTGTGGCTGGGGGCGTGGGTGGTGAGCAGTTCGGCGGCGCGGCGGTAGGAGAGGCGGGCGCGGTGGGTGTGGGGGCAGCGGTCGGGGGCGGGGGTGCCGGCGGGGGCGCGGCGGGTGGTGAGGAAGAGCGGGCCGGTGGTGCGGCCGGCGAGCAGGAGGGGGAGCAGCCGGGCGGTGCCGGCCTGCCAGGTGAGGGGCGGGGCCGGGGGCCGGGTGCGGCGGTGGGGTAGGTCGAGGTCGTCGGCGTCGAGGGCGAGGACGGTCTCGACGGGGGCGCCGCTCTCGTGCAGGAGGCGCCAGAGGGCCTGTTCGCGCAGCGGGACGCGGAGCGCGAACAGGGCGTGCAGCCGGTCCGGGGTGAGCGGTGCCGGGCCGGTGCCGGGGTCGGTGAGGGGACGGGCGCGCAGGCCGTCGGCGGGGTCGGTGCGGATCCAGCCCTGCCGGCGCCACCAGGCGAGGGCGGCGCGCAGGGTGGAGAGCTCGCGGTTGAGGGTGCGCGGGTCGGTGTCACGGGAGCGGTGGTCGACGGCGGTCCGGAGGCGGGCGGGGGCCTCGGGATGGTCGAGCAGGGCGAGCGGCAGGACCGGCGGCCGGGCCCGGCGGCGTTCGGGTCCGGTGGGGGCGGGCCGGTCGGCGAGCGCCCAGGCCCAGGTGTGCAGGGCGATCCGGTAGACGCGGCGGGAGCCGTCACCGAGCCCGGAGGCGGTCAGGTAGCGCTCGACGGCCACCGCGTACTCGACCGGGGGAGGAGGGGCCATTCGGACCTGCTTTCCGCAGTAAACGACGCCAGCGGGGGTCGGGGAAAGGATAGTCCGGTGCGCAGTAAACGGCAGGTGGGTACCGATTGTCGGGGGTATTTACTGCGGCAGGGAGGGATTGACTGAAAATTGATGGGGAAAGGCTCAGGTTTTTGGTCGGAAAGCCTTGTCCGCGGTTTCCGTCCGTGGGCAGACTGGACGACCATGACAGGGGAGACGGGGCGGACTCCGGCCCGCCGTCGGCGGCTGCGCGGCCGTCTTGCGGTGCTGGGGGAACGCGATTTCAGGTGGTTCTTCGTCGGCTACGCGACCTCGCTGGTCGGCTCCTCGATGGCGCCGGTCGCGGTGGCGTTCGCGGTGCTGGACGGTGGGGGCGGCGGGTCGCAGCTCGGCTGGGTGATGGCCGCCCGGATCCTGCCGATCGTGCTGGTGCTGGTGGCCGGCGGGGTGATCGCGGACCGGCTGGGCAGCCGGCGGGTGATGCTGGCGTCGGACGGGCTGCGCTGTGCGGTGCAGGGCGTCTTCGCGGCGCTGCTGGTCACCGGGCACGCGTCGGTTCCGGCGATGGTGGTGCTGGTCGCCCTGTGGGGGCTGGGCGAGGGGGTGTTCCTGCCGGCGCTGGGCGCGCTGGTGCCCTCGCTGGTGCGTCGGCCGGAGCGGCTGTCGGACGCCAACACCCTGCTGGGCCTAGCGCGTTCGGTGTCCACGGTGGCCGGTCCCGCGCTCGCCGGCGTGATCACGGCGGGCCTCGGTCCGGGGGCGGTACTGCTGATCGACGCGGTGACGTACGGGGTGGGCGCGCTCGCCCTGGCCCGGCTGTCCGCAGCGGTGCCGAAGGGTGCGGGCGCGGGCGGCGGCGAGGGTTCGATGGTGGCCGATCTGCGGGACGGCTGGGGTGAGTTCCGCTCCCGCCGGTGGCTCTGGGTGACCACGCTGCAGATGGCGCTGTTCAACCTGCTGGTCTGGGCGCCGTTCCTGGTGCTGGGGCCGCTGACCGCGCAGCGCGAGCTGGGCGGGGCGCGGGCCTGGGGCCTGGTGATGGGCGTCTACGGGGTGGGCGCGGTGCTGGGCGGGGTGCTGATGCTGGGGCGCCGGCCCGGCCGGCCGCTCGCGGTGGCGACGCTGGCGGGTCTCGGCTGGGCGCTGCCCTCGGCGGCCCTCGCGGCCGGGCTGCCGCTGGCCTGGGTGGCCGGGGCGGCGCTGGTGGCGGGTGCCGGGTCGGCGGTCTGCGGCTCGCTGTACGAGTCGACCCTGCAGAGCTGGGTGCCGACGGAGGTGCTGGTGCGGGTGACGGCGTTCGGCGGGCTGGGCGCGTTCGTGCTGGGGCCGCTGGGCCTGGCGGCGGCCGGTCCGCTGGCCGACCGGGTGGGGGTGGCGGCCGTGCTGGCCTTCGGCGCGGGGTGGCAGCTGGTCTCCGTGGCGGTGGTGTTGGCGGTGCGCGAGGTGCGCGGCCGACGCTGGGAGGAGCCGGAGCCGGAGCCGGAGCCGGAGCCGGAACAGGAGCCGGAGCCCGGGTCGGAACAGGGGGCGGAGCGCGGCGGGGAGTCGGCCCCGAGCGCGGCGGGTGCCGGGTGAGCCCGGCGGTCGTACCGTGGAGGGGTGCGGGGGCGAACGGAGGAGGTAGGCCATGCCCGGTTCTCTCACCATCAGCCACCACGAGGCTGCCGCGTCCGTGGACCACGCGGACGCCGTGCGGCTCGCCACCGTGCTGGACGAACTCGCGTACCTGCTGGAGATCCCGGGGCCGAACCGGATCAACGAGGCCCAGCTCGCCGCCCTCTGCGAGGGGCGGGCACCCGACCGGGCCGAACTGGTGCACTGGGCGCGGACGGTCGCCGCGGAGCTGAAGGGGCGCCGTTAGGGTCAGCCTCGTGGCCGCGCCGCGCCAGCCGCCGGCCCCGCCGTACGATGGCGCGCGGGGCGGGTGGTCCGCACGCGCCGGGGAGGACGTGGGGGAACACGTGGCAGAGCGTACGGCGGCGCCGATGTCCTGGCTGACCGTGGACACCCCGCTGCCGAGCGGCCCGTTGCACGTCGCGGTGACCGTGCGGGGCGTGGCGGCCGTCGGCTACCTCGGCCGGGAGGGCGAACTCCCGCGCTGTGCCGACGAGTCGAAGATCGCCGCGGTCACCGGCCGGGTCGGCGAGTACCTCGCGGGGCGGCGGCGGCAGCTGGACCTGCCGATCGACTGGAGCCTGAGCACCGGCCCGCACCGGGCGGTGCTGCAGACGCTGCTGCACGAGGTGCCGTTCGGGCGGACCATCACCTACGGCGAACTCGCGGCCCGCAGCGGGGTGTTCGGCGAGGTCGAGGAGCCCGGGCTGGCCGCGCGTACGGTCGGGCAGATGATGGCCGCCAACCCCGTCGCGCTGCTGGTGCCCTGCCACCGGGTGGTGGCGGCGGACGGGATCGGCGGCTTCGGCGGCGGCCGGGTCGGGATCGACGTGAAGCGCTGGCTGCTCACCCTGGAGGGTGTGCTGGAGCCGACGCTGGACTGGAACGGTCCCCTCTGAACGGCTGCTTGACGGTGGGTCAGTGCACCAGCTGGCCCGCCGCCAGGCTGCCCGGAGCGGTGGGACCGGCGGGACCGGCGGGACCGACCGGGGTGAGCGGCGGGATCGGCGGGAGTTGGCGCGGCAGCACCGGCCGGATCCCGGAGACGAGGGTGTACTCGATGCCCGTCGGGTCCCCGGCCCACTCGGTGTCGGGCCGCTCGCCGAGCGCCAACTGCACCGCGTTCCACGGCAGGTTGAGCCCGCACAGGCTCAGCTGGTGCAGCCCGCCGGAGGGCCGGGTGTTGACGTCGATCACCACCGGCTCGCCGCGCAGGTGCCGGAACTGCACATTGGAGAGGTAGGCCATCCCGGTGGCCTCGACCAGGCGGCGGGCGGGTTCCAGGTACCGGGGTGCTGTGGTGAAGCTGCGCCGCCGCCGCTCCTTGCTGCGGCCGACGGCGGCGAGCAGCGTGCCGTCCAGGTCGGCGAGGCAGTCCACGGAGACCTCGGGGCCGTCGAGGTAGGGCATGACCAGCAGGTCGGTGGCGGCGTCCGGGTTCTCCCGGGCCGCCCGGTCGAGCGCGGTGGCCACCTGCTCGACCTGGACCCGGCTGTCCCAGCCGGCCAGCCGGTGGAGCCCGAACGGCTCCCGGGTGAGGATCCGGAAGCCCTCGCCGCCGGCGCCGGAGGCGGGCTTGAGGCAGGCGGTGAGGCCGGCCGACTCGATCCGGTCGACGGCGGCGACCAGGTCCCCGGCGGTGCGCACCAGCCACCACGGCGGGGTGGGCAGTCCGGCGTCGGCCATCGCCGCGTAGCCGTCGGCCTTGCTGGCGAAGGCGGCGATCGCGGTGGCGGGCGGGCAGGCGAGGGCGGTGCCGACGGCCTCGAACTCCTGGCGGTGCAGGGATATCGCGAGCTGGTGCAGCCGTGGCACGAAGACGTCGACGCGGTGGCGGGCGCAGTGGTCGAGGGCGAAGGCGACGTAGGCGTCGGGAGTGAGGTCGGCGGGTTCCAGGCCGGCGGTGTCGGCGGCGGCCAGGACGGGGGAGTCGGGGTCGACGTGGGTCGCGTGGACCCGGACCGGGCGCGGAGCGGCGCGCAGCTGTTCGATGAAGAACACGTTCTCGGCGTACGTGCGGTTGAGCCAGACGGTGACGGGGGCGCTCATGGGGCCTCCCAGGGCAGGGGTGAACGAGGGAGAAGGGCTGTCTCGCGGCCGCGCTCGTCCAGTGGCCCGTGGCCCTTTGAGGTGGCACCTTAGCGGTCCGCCGAACGGGATCGAACGCGGGGTGGGCCTGCCGCGTACGGGTCGGGGAGGAGAACCGGACCGTCCTGTTCCGGAAAAGATTAGATCACCTGATCGAATAAGTATCGATCAGACATTCTATTCGTACTATTTTTTCGGTTATTCCGACCACTCGAAAGAGTGATTGCGGTTGCCCTCTGAAAGGGCCCACCATGATTCTTGCAAGTTGCAAGGCGACACTTCATCGGGTACGGGTACGCGAAGGGCTCCCTATGTCGACCGAAACCAACGTCGGTATTCCTGCACCGGGCGGTGAAGCGCGGGCCGCGGACCAGCAGAGTCTTGCCACCGCCGCCGCGCGGAACCTCGCGACGACGACCAAGTCCGCGCCGCAGATGCAGGAGATCAGCCCCCGTTGGCTGCTCAGGACGCTCCCCTGGGTCCAGGTCTCGGCCGGCACCTACCGGGTCAACCGCCGGCTGCGGCACGCCGTCGGCCGCGGCCGGGTCAGCTTCGACCGGACGGGCAGCCAGGCCCGGATCCTGGCACCGACCCTGCGCGAGGTGCCGGTGCTGCGGGGTTTCCAGGACGACGCCCTGCTGGAGGAGCTGGCCGGGCGCTTCGTCCAACGCGAGTTCTCCGCGGGTGAGGTACTGGTCTCGGCCGGGGCGCCGATCGACGAGGTCTTCATCATCGCCTACGGGAAGCTCAGTCGGCTCGGAACGGGCAAGTACGGCGAGGAGGCCGTCGTCGGTTCGGCGGCCGACGGCGACCACCTCGGTGACGAGGTGCTCCAGCAGGAGGACGCCACCTGGCCGTACACCGTCCGGGCGGACACCGCCGCCACCGTGCTGTCGCTCCGGTGGTCCGCCTTCCAGGAGCTCGCCGACCGCTCCGAGGCGCTCCAACTGCAGGTCATGGAGTACCTGGCCGGGTTCCAGCAGCCGCAGAACAAGCACGGTGAGGCGGCGATCGACCTCTCCGCCGGCCACCACGGCGAGTACGAGCTCCCCAGCGCCTTCGTGGACTACGAGCTCAAGCCGCGCGAGTACGAGCTGAGCGTCGCCCAGACGATCCTCAAGGTGCACAGCCGGGTCGCCGACCTCTACAACCAGCCGATGAACCAGACCGAGCACCAGCTGCGGCTGACCATCGAGGCGCTGCGCGAGCGTCAGGAGCACGAGCTGGTCAACAACGCGGAGTTCGGCCTGCTCGCCAACGCCTCCTACGAGCAGCGGATCCAGACCCACTCCGGCCCGCCCACCCCGGACGACATGGACGAGCTGCTGAGCCGCCGCCGCAGCACCAAGCTCTTCCTGGCCCACCCGCGCGCCATCGCCGCGTTCGGCCGCGAGTGCAACCGGCGCGGTCTCTACCCGGACACCGTCGAGGTGCAGGGCCGCCGGGTGTTCGGCTGGCGCGGCGTGCCGGTCTTCCCGTGCAACAAGCTCCCGATCGTCAACGGGAACACCACGTCGATCCTCGCCATGCGCACCGGCGAGGACAACCAGGGTGTCATCGGTCTGCACCAGGCCGGAATTCCCGATGAAGTCGAGCCGAGCCTTTCGGTGCGGTTCATGGGAATCAACGAGAAGGCCGTCATTTCCTATCTGGTGAGCGCCTACTACTCCGCCGCGATTCTGGTGCCGGACGCCGTCGGCGTCCTGGAGAACGTCGACATCGCGCACCACTGAGGCTGACCGCGGCAGGGCCGGCCCGACCCGGGGCCGGCCCGTCGCACCACCAAGGGGGAGGACCCATGGGAATGTTCACGCTGGAGCGCGACCATCGCGAGGGACACGAGGCGCAGGACGTCCTCGCGCGCGCCCGCGCCCTCGTCGACCCGGTGCTCCGGGCCGCCGTGGACTCGCTGCCCGGCACCATGCGCCGGGTCGCCGGCTACCACTTCGGCTGGTGGGAGGCGGACGGCTCGCCGTCGACCGCGTCCTCCGGGAAGGCCATCCGGCCCGCCCTGGTGCTCGCCGCCACCCAGGCACTGGGCGGCGACCCCGCCGAGGCCACCGCCGCCGCGGCCGCCGTCGAGCTGGTGCACAACTTCACGCTGCTGCACGACGACATCATCGACCGGGACGAGACCCGCCGGCACCGCCCCACCGCCTGGCTGGTGTTCGGCACCACCGAGGCCATCCTGGCCGGGGACGCCGTGCACTCGCTGGCGCTGCGCCTGCTCGCCGAGGACGGCCACCCGGCCGCGGGCGCCGCGGTGCGCCGACTGGCCGACTGCGTGGTGGAACTCTGCGAGGGCCAGCAGATCGACTGCGCCTTCGAGCAGCGCAGCGACGTCTCGCTGACCGAGTGCCTGGCGATGGCCGAGGCCAAGACCGGCGCACTGCTCGGCGCCGCCTGCGCGATGGGCGCCCAGTACGCGGGCGGCTCGGAGACGGCCGCCCAGGCGATGGACGGCTTCGGCCGGGAGATCGGCCTGGCCTTCCAGCTGATCGACGACCTGATCGGCATCTGGGGCGACCCGACCGTCACCGGCAAGCCGGTCGGCGCTGACCTCCTGGTCCGCAAGAAGTCGCTGCCGGTGGTCGCGGCGCTGGGCTCGGGGACGCCCGACGGGGCCCGGCTGGCGGAGCTGTACGCGCTGGACCGGCCGCTCACCGGCGAGGAGCTGGCGAGCTGCGCGGCCGCGGTCGAGGGCGCCGGCGGGCGGGCCTGGGCGCAGGGCGAGTCCTGTGACCGGATGGCGGCGGCGATGACCCAGCTGGCCCTCGCGGTGCCCGAGCCGTCGGCCGCCGACGAACTGCTGGCGCTCGCCGAGCTGGTCACCCGCCGCACCCACTGATCCGGCCTCCAGCGGGGGAGCGGACGCCCCGCTCTCCCCGTTGCCCTCCCCGCCGCCGCGACTGGACCCGCGTGGGCGGCTCCCGTACAGACTGCTCCCGTACAGACTGCTCCCGAACGGAGGGCTCCCGAACGCGTCAGCCGAGCGGGGCCGGGGTGTCGAGCAGCCGCTGCTCCTTCGCCGGTTCGATGCCGTGCAGCACCCGGCCGCGTTTGCGTCCGTCGGCCTCCGTGTCGTTCGCCGGCCCGCGCTGCCGCAGCCACTCCCAGGTGTCCCGGGCGGTCTCGGCGAAGGGCCGGCAGCGCAGCCCGGCCGCCTCGGCCCGTCCGGTGCCGGCCCGCCAGATGCCCGCGGTCTCCGGTCCGTCGGGTATCCAGAGCGGCAGCTCGCTCCACGGCTGGACGCGGTCCGGCCCCTCGGCCGTCAGCCGGCTGTCCGGGGCCCAGACCAGCTCGGCGCCCCCGCCGCCGGCCGCCTCGGCACAGCCCGCGAGGAACTCCCCGTAGGTGAGCCGGCCGGGCGGCGCCGTGGTGATGAACCGGCCGGCCGTGCCCGCCGTCAGCAGATCCAGCCCGAACACCGCGAAGTCCCGGACGTCGATCAGCTGCATCGGCCGCCCCGGCTCCCCGGGCGCCAGCACCCGCCCGCCGCGGGCCATCCGCTCCAGCCACCACGGCAGCCGGCCGCCCTGCTCGTGGGGGCCGATCAGCAGCCCGCTGTTGAGGACCAGCGTGCGCCCGGCGCCGAAGTGCTCCAGGACGGCGCGCTCGCAGCCGGCCTTGAGCGCGGGGCTGAACTCCTGCCCGGGCGGGGTGTCGGCCGGACACTCGTGCAGCGGGGAGGCCTCGTCGACCACCCGGGCCGGCCAGTCGGCGAAGGCGTGCACGGAGGAGATCAGCGTGTAGTGGCCGGCGCGGTCGCGCAGCAGCCGGGCGGAGTGCGCGGCCTGGGCGGGCTGCTGGGCCGAGGTGTCGACCACGGCGTCCCAGTGCCGTCCCTCGGTCGTCCGCGCCAGGTCGTCGGCCGAGTCGCGGTCGCCGCGCACCGCCTCCACACCGGGCAGGTCGGCGGCCGTGCGGCCGCGGTTGAAGGTGGTGACCTCGTGGCCGCGGGCGAGGGCCTCGGAGGCGAACGCCCGTCCCAGGAAGGACGAGCCGCCGAGCAGAAGGATCTTCATACCGGCAAGGCTGTCCCGGCCCCTTGCCCCGCATACCGCCGTTCGCCGTGGGCGCAGACCGGCGCCCTACCGGCCCGTCCGAGCTGCCCGCGGTGGCCGAGATGCCGACCCCCGGGGGCCCGCATAGCATCCGATTCGTACCGATATGTCCATCCGATACGTCCGTCATGCAGCCGTCGCGCCCCGGTACCGGGGACCGGCGCAGGGAAGAGCGGCACCATGGTCAACCCGGCACTCGTGGACCCGGACACCATCCGTGCGACCGCCGCCGAGGCGTGGGTCCGCGGTTACCCGATCCTGCAGAACTACCGCACCCTCTACACCCAGGCACTGGACGACGCGGACCCGCGCCACGTCGGCGGCTTCGGCGTCTTCCGGCACTACCCGCGCCCCGCAACCCCGGCCGACACCGACGTCATCACGCCCAACAACGACACCCCGTACTCCTGGGCCTGGCTCGACCTGCGGACCGAACCCTGGGTGCTCTCCGTGCCCGCCACCGACCGCTACTACGTGCTGCCGGTGCACGAACTCGACACCGCGTACGCCGGGTTCGTCGGCTCCCGGACCACCGGCCAGGAGGCCGGCGACCACCTGGTGGCCGGCCCCGACTGGCACGGCGAACCGCCGCCCGGCATCCGCGGCGTCATCCGCACCACGACCCGGCTGGCCGGCATCCTCGGCCGCACCCACCTCGTCGGCACGTCCCCGGAGGCGGTCGCGGAACTCGCCGCGCTCCAGCGGCAGTACCGCCTGCGCCCGCTGCACGCCTACGCCGGCACACCGGAGCCTGAGCCCGCCCCGCAGCCCGTCTGGCCGGTCTGGCGCGACGAGGTGCTCGACACCGTCGAGTTCTTCGTCTTCCTCGACTTCCTGCTCGGCTTCCTGCCCGCCGAGGCCGCCCCGCCCGCCGAGGCCGAGCTGCGCGGCCGGCTGGCCGACCTCGGCATCGACGGCCGCGGCGAGTTCGAACCGGCCGCGCTGCCGCTCGCCATCCGCACCGAGATCGAGCGCGGCATCGCCGACGGCAAGGCCGAACTGGCCCGCGCCGCCGCCCGCACCGAATCGTCCGTCGGGCTCTTCGGCACCCGGGCACAGCTCGGCACCCGGTACCTCGACCGCGCGGTCGGGGCGCTCACCGGCCTGTACGGGCTGCCCGTCGAGGAGGCCTGGTACGGCGGCTGGCAGGCCGACAGCGCCGGCAACCGCCCGCCCGACGCCAGCAGACGCGACTATCTGCTGCGGTTCCCGCCGGACGCGCTGCCACCCGCCCGCCACTTCTGGTCGGTGACCCTGTACGCGCTGCCCGGGCTCCACCTGGTCGACAACACCCTGGACCGCTACTCCGTCGGCGACCGCACCCCCGGCCTGGTCCGCGACCCGGACGGCGGACTCAGCGTCTACGTCCAGCACAAGCGGCCCGCCGACGCCGACCACTCCGCCAACTGGCTGCCCGCCCCGGACGGCCCGTTCACCGTCGTCATCCGCCTGTACGGGCCGGACCTCTCGGTGCTCGACGGCCGCTGGACACCGCCGCCGCTCACCCCGCGCTGACCCCCGCGCCCCTGTCCGCTCCCCCCTTCGACCCCCCGGCACCCGGGAAGGACGCCCCATGAACCAACCCGAGCTGGAGGCCCTCGCCGCCGACGCCTACGTCTACGGCTATCCGCTCGTCGCCGGCCTCACCACGGTCGACCGCTTCGTGCACGGCGGCCTGGGCGTCCTGCCGCCCACTCCGTTCAACCGCTTCGCCCACGCCCCGCGGCTGGCCGGCCCGGACGACGACTTCGTCGCAGTCAACAACGACGTCCTCTACTCGGTGGCCCAGCTCGACCTCTCCGAGGGCCCGCAGCGCCTGCACGTGCCCGACACCGCCGGCGGCTACCACGTGCTGCAGTTCGTCGACGCGTGGACCGACAACTTCGCCTACCTCGGCAGCCGCGCCACCGGCAGCGCGGCCCGGACCTGGCTGGTCGTCCCGCCCGGCTGGCACGGCACCCCGGCCGACCCCGACCGGGTGATCACCGCACCGACCGCCGTCGCCACCGTCGTCGGCCGCTTCGCCTGCGCCGGGCCGGACGACCTCCCGCGGGTCCGCGCCCTCCAGGACGGGCTCGTCCTCGAACCGCTGGAGCCGGGCGGGGTCGCCGCCGGACTCCCCGAGCCGGACCCGGACGTGCCCGAGCGGCTCGCCTTCTTCGAGCGGCTCCGGGTCTGGATGGCCGCCTACCCGCCCACCGAGGCCGACCGGGCCTACCAGCAGCGGTTCGCCCCGCTCGGCCTCCTCGACCCCGGCCCCTCGCCGTACCGGGCGGCCGCCCCCGACTGGACGCTCGCCCTGGCGACCGGCCTCGCCGCCGGGCGCGAACGCGTCGAGGACGCCACCCGGCCGCCCGAGGAGCACCCGCCCGGCGAGTGGCGCGCCGCCCTCCACCTGTTCGACCACAACACGGCCTTCCTCGGCCCGGGCACCGTCGACGACCCCGAGTGGCGGATCCCCGACCGCCGCGCCGCCTACCTCAGCCGCGCCGCCGCGGCCCGGGCCGGGCTCTGGGGCTGCCACGCCTACGAGGCCCTGCACGCCACCACCGGTGACGACGCGGACGGCCGCCCGCTCGACGGCACCCATCCGCACACCCTCCGCTTCCCGCCGGACGGGCTGCCGCCCGCCGAGGAGTTCTGGTCCCTCACCGTGTACGGCCTCCCGGACCAGCACCTGGTCGCCAACCCGGCCGACCGCTACTCGATCGGCAGCCGCACCCCCGGCCTGCGGCCCGACCCGGACGGCGGCCTCACCCTCCACCTGAGCCACGAACCCCCCGCCGACCCGTCGGAGGCGGCGAACTGGCTCCCCACCCCCGCCGGGCCGTTCCGCCCGGTGATGCGCCTCTACCGCCCGGGCCCCGCCGCCCTGGACGGCACCTACCGGCTCCCGCCCCTGCGCCGGGTGTAGGGCGTGCCCTGTGGACCGGCCCGGGTCCGCGACGCCAGGGCACGCACGCCCCCGGCCGCCGGGCCGGGGGAGTCGCGGCCTCGTCCGGGCTGATCCACAAGACGCGCCCCGGGGCCCTCTTCTTCGGAGCACGCCGGGCCGTCGCCGCCGGAGCGGACACGTCCCCAGCCTCGCCCCCGGCCTCCGCCCGGTGTGATCCGAGGGAGAGGGTCCAGGCGTCCGGCGGGCCGGCCTTCCCGGGCGGGTCCGCCCGAGCAGGAAGGAAGCGCGATGGGCGACGCCGTCGGCCGGATGCTGGCCCCGGCCGTGGGCATCGCGATCAGCCCGATGGCGCTGGTCGCGACCGTCCTGCTGCTCGCGACGCCCCGGGGCCGGGCCGACGGGACGGCGTTCGCCGTCGGCTGGACGGCCGCGCTGGCGGCGGTGCCGGCCGTCGTGGTGCCGCTCGGATCACGGCTCGCCGCGGGCACGGTGGCCCCGGACTGGTCGTGGTGGTTCGAGCTGGCGGTGGGCGGGCTGCTCCTGCTGCTCGGCGTGCGCCGGTGGTGGGACCGCCCGCGCGAGGGCCGGGTGCACGGCCCGCCGGAGTGGATGCGGACGGTCGACCGCTCCACCCCCGCCCGGTCCGCCGCACTGGGGGCGACCCTGCTGGCGACCGATCCGAAGAACCCACTGCTCGCCCTCGCCGCCGCGGTCGCGATCGGCACCGGCGGCGCCCCGGCCTCCGGCAAGGCGGGCGCCGCCGCGCTGCTGGTGCTGATCGGCTCCCTCGGCACCCTGCTGCCCCTCGCCGTCCACCTCCACGGCGGCGACCACGCCGCCCGCCGCCTCGACGAGTGGCGAGCCTGGGCGGCCACCCATAACGCGGCGGTCCAGCCGACCCTCCTCCTCGCCCTCGGCACTTCCCACGTGGGTGCCGCCCTCTCCGGCCTGACCGCTTGATGTCCTCGGCGCCTTCCGCGCGGGTGCGGTTATCCCTGCCCCGACCGCCGGACGGCCTCGCTGCCTGTTGCTGGGTGTGGTCATCTTGGGCCCGGCCGCCTGACGTCCTCGCTGCCTGCCGCGTGGGCGCCGTTCTCGCCGACCTGGCCACCTGACCACACGCTGCGGCGCTCGCCGTGAGGCATCGTCGCCGCAGCGCCGCTGGCCTGGCGGCCGGCCCCGGGCTGCCTTTGCCCCCGCGTGGTGCGGGGTGTCCGGTAGCTGAGCGCCGAGGCGGCCGGGTTCGGGGTGTTGTGCCGTTGGTGCAGCGGGCCATCCTTCCGCTCTCGGGTCCGGCGGCCCGGCCTCGTACGGCCCCCGCCTCAGTGCGGTGCCGGGCTTGCCGGGGTGGTGGTGCCGGCCGGGGAGGGACTTGGGGATGTCGCGGACGTCGGTTCGCTGGTCGGCGCCGGTGTCGGCGTCGGGGTGGGTGTGGCGGTCGGGCCCGGGCTCGGGGTGGTGGTGGGTTCGGCGGGGCCCGGGTCGCCGGTCGGGGTCGGGGTGGCGCCGCCGCGGTGCTGCGGGCCGCCCTCGATGGTGACCACGGCCTGGGACGGCGGCAGCGCGATCCGGGCGGTCCAGTGGGTCGCGGGGGCGAGGTCCTCGTCGACGCTGACGATCACGGTGATCCGCTGCCCGGGCGCGAGCGTGCCGGCGTCGCGGCTGAGCCGCAGCCAGGGCGCGTCCACGACGGCGTGCCAGCGGATCTCGGTGCCGCCGGAGTTGGTGAGGGTGAGCACCGTGCGGCTGCCGTACTCGCCCGCCTCGACGGTCAGCAGGCCGGACGGCGCTGGTGCCGGTGCCCCCGTCGGCGCCCCCTTCGGTCCGTCGACGGGGGTCGGCACAGCGGCTGGGGCAGCAGCAGTGGGAGCAGGGGTCGGGACCGGAATCAGCGGCCCCTGGACCCCAGGCAGCAACGTTTCTGCAGGGCGTGGTCCGGCCCCCGCCAGCTCCATCCCGGCCACCGCCGGACCGGACCCGCGGTAGACCTCGCCGACCGCCCCGATCACCGCCCCGACCGCCTTGGCGGCCCCGGCGGCCCCCGCAGCCCCGCCCGGTTCTGCCGTACCACCCGCCGAACCACTCGCCGCGGCAGCACCCGCCGAACGCTCCCCCTCGACCCGGACCGAGGAGACCGACGCCGCCTCCCCGGCCCCGGTCCCGCCCCGGTGCCCGGCCCACAGGGCGACGACCGGCGCGGCCAGGACGGCGGCCAGCACCCCGGTGGTCACCACCCGCCGCCGCACCGCCGGGCCCCGTCCGCCGTCCGGCGCGCGGTGCCGGGGGAAGCCGCCCTGGTCGAAGCGGAGCCCGACCTCGGTCGGCACCGACACCCGCGCCGGCACCCGCACCCGCACCGTCACCGTCCCCGCCGCCCCGGCGCCCCTGCCCGGCGCGGTGAGCACCGGCAGCCCGGACAGCCCGGCCGTGCCGTCCTCCGGCACCTCGCCGGCCACCCGCTCCGCCGTACCCCGGCAGGTCGGGCAGTCGACCACGTGCCGCACCAGCTCCCGGCGGAGCGCGGGGCCCAGCACCCAGTCCCGCCAGCTCTCCGCGCCCGCGCCGCCGAGCCGGTCCAGCTCGGGGCAGCTGCCGACGCCGAGCACCAGCAGGGCGGCCCTGGTCCGGCCGACCTCGGCCAGCGCGGAGGCGAGCAGCGTCCGCACGTCCTCGAACGGCTGCCCGAGGACGGCCGCCACCTCGATCGGACTGAGCCGGTGCCGGACCGACAGCTCCAGGGCCTCGCGCTGCTCGGGGGCGGTGCCGGCCGCCTCGGGCCACGCCAGCGAAGCCAGTTCACGCCTCCGTCGGACCGCCTCGGCCCCGCCGTCCCCGTCGCCCCCACGGCCCCCGCCCGTCCCGCTCCCGCCCCCGTCCGCCAGCCGCCGCAGGCAGCAGTACCGCGCCAGCGAGTACAGCCATGCCCGGACCAGCCCGGGCTCGGCGAGCCGGTCGCCGTACCGGACCGCCAGCTCGCGCACCTCCCGCAGGGCGGCCGCGGCGGCCTCGTGCTCGCACAGCACCGAGAGGCAGTAGGTGAAGAGGCCGTCCACCTGTCGCTCGTACGCCGCGAGGACGGCGTCGCGCGGCCCTTCCGTACTCGTCGTCACCCGTCCGACGGTAGAGAGCGCACCAGCCCGGTCCGAGTGATTCCGCCCGGTTGTACTTCTTTCGGGTAACAACATCGCCCATTCGTGGACCCACCCCGGCCACCCCCGGAGACCCCCGCCGCCCCCGCGCTGTCGTACCCAGGCGCTACGGTGACCGCATGGCTGCCCGTACCAAGACCACCGCCAAGCCGCGCCCGGCCTACCGCTGCACCGAGTGCGGCAACCAGCTGCCCAAGTGGGTCGGCCGGTGCCCGGAGTGCAACGCCTGGGGCACGGTCGAGGAGTACGGCGCGGTGCCGATCCGGACCACCGCCGCCGGCCCGGTCAGCGCGCCCGCCCGCCCGATCGCCCAGGTGGACGGCCAGGTGGCGACGGCGCGCTCCACCGGCGTGTCCGAGCTGGACCGGGTGCTCGGCGGCGGCCTGGTGCCGGGCGCCGTGGTGCTGCTGGCGGGCGAGCCGGGCGTCGGCAAGTCCACCCTGCTGCTGGACGTCGCCGCCAAGGCGGCCTCCGCGCAGCACCGCACCCTCTACGTCACCGGCGAGGAGTCGGCCGGCCAGGTCCGGCTGCGCGCCGACCGGATCAACGCGCTCTCCGAGCACCTCTACCTGGCCGCCGAGTCGGACCTCGGCGCCGTGCTCGGCCACGTCGAGGCGGTCGGCCCCGGCCTGCTGATCCTGGACTCGGTGCAGACCATCGCCTCCGCCGAGCTGGACGGCGCGCCGGGCGGCCCGGCCCAGGTCCGGGAGGTGGCGAACGCGCTGATCCGGGCCTCCAAGGAGCGCGGCATGGCCACCCTGCTGGTCGGCCACGTCACCAAGGACGGCCAGATCGCCGGCCCCCGCCTGCTGGAGCACCTGGTGGACGTGGTGCTGAGCTTCGAGGGGGACCGGCACGCCCGGCTGCGGATCATCCGCGGGGTCAAGAACCGGTACGGCGCGACCGACGAGGTCGGCTGCTTCGAGCTGCACGACGAGGGCATCGCGGGCCTGGCCGATCCGTCCGGCCTCTTCCTGACCAGGCGTGACAAGCCGGTGCCGGGCACCTGCCTGACCGTGACCCTGGAGGGCAAGCGGCCGCTGGTGGCCGAGGTGCAGGCGCTGATGGTGGATTCGCAGATCCCCTCGCCGCGCCGGACGACCTCGGGCCTGGAGTCGCCCCGGATCGCGATGATCCTGGCCGTGGTCGAGCGTCATGGCGGGGTGAAGCTCGGCAAGCAGGACATCTACACCGCCACCGTCGGCGGCGTGAAGCTCTCCGAGCCCTCGGCGGACCTCGCGGTGGCGCTCGCGGTGGCCAGCTCCTCCTCCGACACCCCGCTGCCCAGCAACCTGGTCGCGATCGGCGAGGTCGGCCTGGCCGGTGAGGTGCGGCGGGTGACGGGCGTGCAGCGGCGGCTGGCCGAGGCGCACCGGCTGGGCTTCACCCACGCGCTCGTCCCGCCGGACCCGGGCAAGGTCCCGCCGGGCATGAAGGTGGTCGAGGTGGCGGACATCGGCGAGGCGCTGCGGGCCATCCCGGGCCGTCGCCGGGCCGCCGCCAAGCCGAGGAATGAGGCACCGTCGGCGCCGCCGGCACCCCGCGCGCCCCGCCCGGCGGCCCACCCGGAGGAGCTCATGGACGGATGGGAGCCGCTCGACTCCGACGAACTGCGCTGACCCAAGCCCTGCCGTTGCCGCACGCAGTTAGACTTTCCCCTGTCTCATTGGTGATAAGGCAGTACTAAGCGACAGAGCAACAGACCCTAGGCCGGCGCCCGCACGAGGGGGCGCGGTACGGGGTCGACCGGAGGAGTCACGTGGCAGCCAGCGACCGGGCGGACAAGTCCTCCCGCGAGGAGGCCCTGCTGCGGGCCTCCCTCACCGCCATCGCCCCCGGCACCGCGCTGCGCGACGGCCTGGAGCGGGTGCTGCGGGCCAACACCGGCGGCCTGATCGTGCTCGGCTTCGACAAGACCGTCGAGTCGCTCTGCACCGGCGGCTTCGTGCTCGACGTCGAGTTCACCGCGACCCGGCTGCGCGAGCTGTGCAAGCTCGACGGCGCCGTGGTGCTGGACAAGGACATCACCAAGATCGTCCGGGCCGGCGTCCACCTGATGCCCGACTCCACCATCCCGACCGACGAGACCGGCACCCGGCACCGCACCGCCGAGCGGGTCAACCGGCAGACCGGTTTCCCGGTGGTCGCGGTCTCGCACTCGATGCGGCTGATCGCCATGTACGTCAACGGCACCCGCCGGGTGCTGGAGGACTCCACCACCGTGCTGTCCCGCGCCAACCAGGCGCTGGCCACCCTGGAGCGCTACAAGCTGCGCCTGGACGAGGTGGCCGGCACGCTCTCCGCGCTGGAGATCGAGGACCTGGTGACGGTGCGGGACGTCACCGCCGTCGCGCAGCGGCTGGAGATGGTCCGGCTGATCGCCACCGAGATCGCCGGCTACGTGCTGGAGCTCGGCATCGACGGCCGGCTGCTCTCGCTGCAGCTGGACGAGCTGATCGCGGGCGTGGAGCCGGAGCGCGAACTGGTCGCGCGGGACTACTTCCCGGAGCGCGCCGCCAAGAAGGGCCGGACCGTCACCGAGGTGCTGGCCGACCTGGAGGACCTCACCCACGCCGAGCTGCTCGACCTGCAGACGGTGGCCAAGGCGCTCGGCTACTCGGGCTCGCCGGAGTCGCTGGACTCGGCGGTCTCGCCGCGCGGCTACCGGCTGCTGGCCAAGATCCCGCGCCTGCCCAACACGGTGATAGAGCGCCTGGTGGAGCACTTCGGCGGCCTGCAGAAGCTGCTGGCCGCGAGCATCGACGACCTGCAGACGGTCGAGGGCGTCGGCGAGACCCGGGCCCGTTCGGTCCGCGAGGGCCTGTCCCGGCTCGCCGAGTCGTCCATCCTGGAGCGCTACGTCTGACCCGGCGGCCGACCCGACCCGACCCGATCCGGATCGGCCCCGCCCCGGACAGACCGAAGCCCGGACCGCCTGAGCGGTCCGGGCTTCCTGCTGTCCTGCCCCGGGTCGGTGGTGAGGGCCGGTCAGTTCTCCAGGCGGATCGAGGAGCGGGCCGAGGCCTGCCCGCCGGAGAGGCCGGTGAGGTCGGCGACCACCAGGTAGGTGCCGGCCGGTGCGGTCGACGCGTCGGCGGTGGCGCACTGCGGCTTGCTGTGGACGCGGTCCCAGGTGAAGGTCTCGGTCAGCCCGCCGTTGGCCGGGAGCTGCACCCAGCTGCTGTTCCGGTCGGCCGGGCAGTCGCCGGAGGACCAGATGCGCTCGCCGTTGCTCGCGGTGACGGTGATCGCCGAGGCGGCCCGGCCCAGGTCCAGCCGGCAGGTGGTGCCGGAGGAGTTGTTGATGGTCAGCGCCAGCTTGGGCTTGTCCTTGGGCTGGTAGGCGTTCTGGGCGCCGGCCAGATTGAGCGTCACCTGCGAGGAGGCGCAGACCGGCAGGGCCATGATCTCGGCGGTGTTCACCGGGGGCGGGCCGCCGGTGCCGCCACCGCCGGTACCCCCACCGGTGCCTCCGCTCGCGCTGCCGCCGCCGGCCGCCGCACCGCCCGCCGCCGCACCGCCGGTCGCGGGTGCCGCGCCGCCGCCGGTCGTGCCGCCGGTGCTCAGGCTGACGTCGCCGCCGCCGGAGCCGCCCACCGCGCCGCCGGAGGAGCCGCCGCTGCTGCCGCTGCCGGGGCGGGAGTTGTTGACCGGGCCGGTCGGGGAGGCGCCCGGCGTGATCGCCTGGGCGGGTGACTGGCTCTGCGACTGGGTCGGTACGGCCTGCGCGGCCTTGTCCTTGCCGTCGCCACCTCCGCCCTGATCGGTCATCAGCCAGATGACGAGGGCGGCGACCGCGACGACGGCGACGAGCACGACGATGCGCCGACGCCAGTAGATCGAGGCCGGCAGCGGTCCTACGGGTTGACGCAGAGAGGGCACGCCCAAACTCTACGAGACAGTGTGTGCCCCTTGACGCACCAACACCGCACAGTCACCCCTTCCTTCACATGATCCGCCATTTGCGCCGTTCGAGGGAGGCTGAATGGGGTGTTTTGCGCCAACATGAGGAATCCCGTGGTCCGCTTCGGCTGTCGACCCGGGCATGGGAGGATCGAAGGGCCATGGCTGCCAACACCGTCACCCCCGTCACCCCCGCCGTCCCCGCCCCCGCGACCCCCGCCGAGGCGTCGAGGCTCGGGCTGCCGCTGCCCGTCCTGCACGAGACCGTCCTCGACTGGTACGCGGCCAACGCCCGCGACCTCCCCTGGCGCACCCCGGACGCCTCGCCCTGGGCCGTGATGGTCAGCGAGTTCATGCTCCAGCAGACCCCGGTCAAGCGCGTCCTGCCCGCCTGGGAGGCCTGGATGGAGCGCTGGCCGACCCCGGCCGAGCTGGCCGCCGAGGCGCCCGGCGAGGCCGTCCGGATGTGGGGCCGGCTCGGCTACCCGCGCCGGGCGCTGCGCCTGCACGCGGCCGCCGTGGCGATCGCCGAGGAGCACGACGGCGAGGTCCCGGACGACCACGCGACGCTGCTCTCGCTGCCCGGCGTCGGTGAGTACACCGCGGCGGCGGTGGCCTCCTTCGCCTTCCGCCGGCGGCACGTGGTGCTGGACACCAACGTCCGCCGGGTGTTCGCCCGCGCGGTGACCGGCGTGGAGTACCCGGCGCAGGCCACCACGGCGGCCGAGCGGCGGACGGCGACCGCCCTGCTGCCCGAGGCCGCCGGGACGGCCGCCACCTGGGCGGTGGCCGTGATGGAACTGGGCGCCCTGGTCTGCACGGCCCGCGGCCCGGAGTGCGGGGAGTGCCCGCTGTTCACCGCCTGCGCCTGGCAGCGGGCAGGCCGCCCGCCGTACGAGGGCCCGGCCCGGCGCGGCCAGTCCTACGAGGGCACCGACCGGCAGGTGCGCGGCAAGCTGCTCGCGGTGCTCCGCGAGACCCACGGCGAGGTGCCGCAGGCCCGGCTGGACGCGGTCTGGCCGGACGCCGTGCAGCGGGCCCGGGCGCTGGACGGCCTGGTCGCCGACGGCCTGGTCGAACCGGTCGAGCAGGGCGTCTACCGACTGCCCCGCTAGCCACACGCGTGGCCGCACGTACGAGGGCCCCCGTCCGCCGGTTCGGCGTACGGGGGCCCTCGGCGCGTTCCCGCGCCGGACCGTGACCGTCAGATCGCGACGGCCTCGATGTTGTCGGTCGCGGCGCCCTTCTTGCCCTTGCCGTCCTCGGCGTCCGCCGACGGCCCGCCGGCCCCGCGCAGCGGCACCTCGCGCATGAAGACCGCGGCGGCGACCGCGATCACCGCGACGGCGGCACCCCACAGGAAGACGGTGTGCATGCCGTTGGCCACCGCGTGGTGGTAGGCGTCCTGGACCGGGGCCGGCAGCGCCTTGAGCGCGGCCGGGCTCAGCTGCGCTGGGTCGCCGCCCTGCGAGCCGCCCGCGCCGGCGGCCGAACCGAGCCGCTCGTTCATGGTCGCGGTGACCCGGTTGTTGAACAGCGCGCCGAACAGCGCCACGCCGAACGAGCCGCCGATGGTGCGGAACAGGGTGGCGGTGGAGCTGGCCACGCCCATGTCCTTGATCTCGACGCTGTTCTGCGCGACCAGCATGGTGATCTGCATCAGGAAGCCCATGCCGGCGCCGAGCACCACCATCCAGCAGGCGGAGACGAAGCCCGAGGTCCCGGTGCCGAGGGTGGAGAGCAGCAGCATGCCGGCGGTCATCACGATGGTGCCGATGATCGGGTAGATCCGGTACTTGCCGGTCTTGGTCACCGCCTGGCCGACCACCAGCGAGATCACCAGCATGCCGAACATCATCGGCATCAGCAGCAGGCCGGAGTTGGTCGCCGAGGCGCCCTGCACGGTCTGCTGGTAGAGCGGCAGGAAGACGGTCGAGCCGAACATCACGAAGCCGACCACGAAGCCGATGATCGAGACCAGGGTGAAGTTGAGGTTCCGGAACAGCGACAGCGGCAGCATCGGCTCCTGGACCCGCTGCTCGACGTAGCAGAAGCCGATCAGGGTGGCCGCGGCCAGCGCGGTCAGGCCCAGGATCTGCTTCGAGCCCCAGGCGTACTCCTGCCCGCCCCAGGTGGTGATCAGGGTGAGCGAGGTGATGCCGGTGGTGAGCAGCACCGCGCCGAGGTAGTCGATCCTGGCCTTGCTGCGGACCTTCGCGAGCTTCAGCGTGACGATCACGACGGCGAGCGCGACGGCGCCGAGCGGCAGGTTGATGTAGAAGGTCCAGCGCCAGTTCAGGTGGTCGGTGATGAAGCCGCCGACCAGCGGACCGCCGATGGTGGCGAGGGCCATCACCGCGGCGAACATGCCCTGGTACTTGCCGCGGTCGCGCGGCGGGACGAGCGCGCCCATGATCGACATGACGCCGACCATCAGACCGCCGGCGCCCAGGCCCTGCAGGGCGCGGAAGCCGATGAGCTGGTTCATGTCCTGGGAGAGGCCGGAGAGCGCCGAACCCACCAGGAAGATCACGATCGAGGTGAGGAAGGTGCCCTTGCGGCCGTACATGTCGCCGAGCTTGCCCCAGATCGGGGTGGAGGCGGCGGTGGCCAGGGTGTACGAGGTGACCACCCACGACAGGTGCTCGGCGCCGCCGAGCTCGCCGACGATGGTCGGCATCGCGGTGCCGACGATCAGGCCGTCGAGCATCGCGAGCAGCATGGTGATCACCAGGCCGATCATGACCAGGCGGATCTCGCGGGCCGAGCGGGGCTGCTCCTCCTCGGCCGGTTTCTTCTCGGGGGCGCCGGTGTCGGCCTTGGGGTGTGACATGGGTGGGTGTCTCCCGGACAGGATGTCGGGCGACCGGCGCGGCCTGCGACGGCCTCCTTACTTGTCGCCCGGCTAGTTTGTGGACCGTCGGCACGGTAGGTTGTTCACTAGCCGGTCGTCAAGCCAGTTTTTCGACAGGCGCCCTGGGCAGGAAGAATGAACGCAGGAGCGGTCGCCGCAGAGGTGTCCGCCACTGCGCCGCGGCGGCCGTCGGCCGACCGCGGGGACCGGATCACGACGCAGTCAGAGGCAGGCGATGGGCACGACGCACGGCCCCCGTAGCGACACCCGGGCGCGCATCGTCGCGGTCGCCCTGGAGCTCTTCTCCGAGCACGGCTACGAGCGCACCTCGCTGCGGGAGATCGCGGACCGCCTCGGTGTCACCAAGGCCGCGCTCTACTACCACTTCAAGACCAAGGAGGACATCGTCCAGGGCATCGTGGCGGCCACCGCCGCCCCGATCAACGAGCTGATCGCCTGGGGGCGCGAGCAGACCTGGACGCCCGAAGTGCGGGACGAGCTGATCCGCCGGTTCGCGGCCGGGATGTCCGAGCGGGCGCCCTTGCTCCGCTTCTTCCAGGAGAACCAGCCCGCGCTGCGCGACCTGCCGGCCGGGCAGGAGTTCCGGGACACCATGATCGCGCTGGTCCGGCTGATGCACGGCCCGGCGGCGAGCTTCGAGGACCGGCTGCGGGCGGCGATGTCCCTGTTCACCATCAACTCGGCGCTCTTCCTGCTCCAGCAGGACGAGCGGCCGGGGGCC
This sequence comes from Kitasatospora sp. NPDC057965, assembly GCF_042887135.1. Taxonomy (NCBI): domain Bacteria; kingdom Bacillati; phylum Actinomycetota; class Actinomycetes; order Kitasatosporales; family Streptomycetaceae; genus Kitasatospora; species Kitasatospora sp. NPDC057965. The sequence continues at coordinate 54,331 of NZ_JBHVPZ010000018.1, read as the reverse complement.
GAGCGCCTGGTCGCCGGGGTGCCGGTGGCGGAGGCCACCCGCGAGGAGGCGATCGTGGCCGCCCAGCACGTCGCGCTGGAGATCTGCCGACTGATCGGCAGGCCCGCCCCGACGGACTGAGCGGCCCGAGCGGCCCGGGCGGGGGATCAGAAGTCGGAGACCCCGTGGCCGGACAGGTAGGCGATCGGGTTGATCACCGCGCCGTACTTGTTGGCCGAGCGGATCTCGAAGTGCAGGTGCGGCCCGGTCGAGTTGCCGGTGCTGCCGGAGCGGCCGATCTGCTGCCCGGCGGCGACGCGCTGGCCCGCCGAGACCGAGATCGAGGACATGTGGGCGTACTGGGCGTACCGGCCGTCCGCCAGCCGCAGCACGACCTCCTTGCCGTACGCGCCGTCCCAGCCGGCCGACACCACGGTGGCGTTGCCGACCGCGAGCAGCGGGGTGCCGGAGGAGACCGCGAAGTCCACACCGGTGTGGTAGCCGGCCGCGTAGTGGACGTTGCGCACGCCGTACGGGTTGCTGGTGGGCGCGCCCGGGACCGGTGCCGACCACTGTGGGGCAGGGGCAGGGGCAGGGGCGGGTGCCGGGGCGGGCGCGGGCGCGGGGGCCGGTTCCGGGGCGGGCGCGGGAGCGGCGGGCGCCTCCTGTGGAGCGGGCTGCGGCTCGGCGGCCGGCGCCTGCTCGGCGGCGGCCTGCTCGGGCACCAGGTTGGCCGCGACCGCCACGTACTGCTGGGCCGAGGCCCGCTCGGACGGCAGCGTGTACGAACTCGGACCCGCCACCTGGACCAGCGCCGAGACGGGCGTCGCCCCCTGCGGCACGGTGAACGCCGAGCTGCCGGGGGTGGTCGGGTCGACCGTCTGCGCCGAGGCGCTGCCCGAGGCCGCGAGCAGCAGCGCGCCGGTCAGCACGGCCGCACCGGCCGCGGCGGCGGTGGTGGAGTGGTTGCTGCGGCCGGTCTGCCGGAGGAAGGAGTCGGCGAGCCGGCACAGGGCCGGCCCCAGAGGCGGGACGGAAGGCATGGAGCTCGACCTCACGAACGTACGGGGGGCAGCACGCCGAGCCCGTTCGGGTGGGCTGAGCGAGGGACCACTCAGGTGTAACCGTCACCGAGCGGAGTCCCAAACCGTGTGACGTACTACGGCGCGTAGTCATCAGTGCGGCCGGAAACCGCAGTGTCGGAACGACGATCATGCGGTCGGATCGTCGGGTCATGGGTCGGCGGCCGGAGGGCGGCATTCGGCCGCACTACTACCCCCGCTCGTACCGGCCCGGCGGGTTGTGAGCAGCACCACCTGCGGGCCGGGTTTGAGACGCCCGCGGAGTGCCCGGACACGCCCGGACGCAAAGAATCCGGCCCGCCCCCGCAGGTGCGGGAGCGGGCCGGATCGGCTCAGCGGTGCCTGGTCAGGGACCGGGCGTCAGAGCTCGGTCGATCAGTTGTCGACCGGGCGGACGCGGATCCAGGTCTCCAGGTAGTTCGAGGACTCGTTCTCGACCTCGATGCTGGTGCCCGTCTTCGGGACGATGACGCTGCTGTACGGGTTGTCCTTCGACCAGTAGGACTTCAGGTCGGAGAACTCGTCGACGCCCTTGGCCTTCGGGACGACCGTCTCGACGCCGGCCCGGTGCAGGGTCAGGCCGTCGGTCTTGCGCGAGCCGAAGGTCGAGTCGTAGCCGTTGATGCGCGGGCGCATCAGCGTGCCGTCCTTCCACTTCAGCGGGGTCGGGTGCGAGTCGACCGGCAGGATCAGGCCCTGGCCCGGGTGGTTGGTGACGTTGTTGTCAGTCTGCGACTCGTCCCAGTACCAGATCAGCAGACCGGGCTGGTACGGGTAGTGCTCGACCCAGAGCGGCTTGTCGGCGAAGCCGAAGTTGTACGGGCCGACCTTCAGGGTCCGGTCGTACGAGACGTACTGGCGGTTCTCCGCGATGTAGTACTGGTTGTAGTCGTTGCTGAACGAGCCGGTGGTGCGGGAGAAGCCCTTGGCGGTCCAGCCGTTGTCGCCGTTCTCGGCGCCGTCGGTGAAGACGGTGGCGCCGTCGGCGGTCACCGCGAGCTCGTCCAGCGCCAGGCCCTTGAGGTGCAGGCCGCCGTCGGTGACGTAGCGGAAGCGGACCTTGACGGCCTTGCCGGCGTAGGCGTCCAGCGGGAAGGCGAGGTCGCCCCAGTTGCCGCCCGAGTTGCCGGTCAGCGAGGCGTTGCCCGAGGGGTCCTTCGGCAGCGCGACACCGTTGTAGGTGCCGTCGAGGGCCTTCCAGCTGGTGCCGCCGTCGGTGGAGACCTCGGCGTAGCCGTAGTCGAAGTCCTGCTCGATGTCGTACCAGGCCTTGGCCGACAGGCTGGCCTTGGTCTTGCCGGTCAGGTCGACGTCACGGGTCAGCGAGACGTTCAGGTCGTCCGCGCTGCCGCTCCACCACTCGTTGGCGCCCGCGTAGGGCTTGTTGATGGTGGTGGTGACGGACTTCTTCGGCAGGTCGACGACCAGCGCCTGCGGGAGCTTGCTGTTGTACTCCGCCGGGCCGATGTGGTGGGTCGACTCGGTGCCGGCCTTGGCCTTGTCGAACTTCAGCCAGCCGAGCTTGAGCTTGCTCCAGGCGTCGAGGTCGTTCGGCATGTCGCCGATCGAGTTCTTGCCCTCGCCCAGCCAGGAACCGGAGGACATCAGGGACCAGAAGCCGACCGAGTTGTCGATGCCGCTGCCGGAGGTGTCGTAGAGGTCCGGCAGGCCGAGGTCGTGGCCGTACTCGTGGGCGAAGACACCGAGGCCGCCGTTCTCGGGCTGCATGGTGTAGTCGCCGACCCAGACACCGGTGTTGCCGACCGGGGTGCCGCCCAGCAGGTTGCTGGCCGGACCGGTGCTGCCGGCGCCGGTGCCGTAGACGTACGAGCGGTGGGCCCACAGGGCGTCAGTACCCTGCTTGCCGCCGCCCGCCGACTGGTCCTCACCGGCGTGCACGATCTGGAAGTGGTCGATGTAACCGTCCGGCTCGTTGAAGTTGCCGTTGTGGTTGTAGTCGTACCGGTCCCACTGGTCGTACTGCGCGATGGTGGCCTTGATCTGCTCGTCCGTCTGGCCCTTGGCCTTCTGGTCGGCGACCCAGGTGTCGATCGCGTCGCGGATCAGGTCCTGCGCGTTGGCGCAGACGTGCTGGCCGCAGTAGTCCGAGCCGTAGCGGGCCTCGTTCCACTTGACCTTCACCCAGTCGGTGACCTGCCCGTCCACCGAGTAGCGGCCCGAGGACTGCTTCTCGTAGTAGGTCTTCAGCGAGTCACCGGACTTGTTGAAGTACAGGTCCTGGTAGTGCTGCTGGTTGTAGTCGGCCTGCCAGAGGGTGGAGTTGTTGGTGGCAGCGTCCGGCTTCTCGATCTGGTTGCGCTGCGGACCGGGGGTGCCGCCGTACTTGATCCGGCCGTCCGCGGTCTTGGTGGTGTTGTCGACCTCGTCACCGAACTCCACCAGGATGGTGAAGATCTTGTCCGTGCGCTCACGGGCGAGCTCGACGTACTTGTCCTTGCCCAGCTTGATGCTGGAGCCGCCGCCGTGCTGCTCGACCTTCGCGGTGCCGTCGAGAAGCTGCTGCGTGGCGGCCTTCTGCTCGGCCTCGACCTTCTCGGTCAGCGGGCCGGGCAGGTTGTGCTCGGTGCTGGTCTGAACGGCATCGGCCGGGTCCTGCGGAACGGGGGCGGAGCCGGCGGCAACGGCCGTGCTCGGGAGCAGCCCCGCGCCGAGCGCGGCTATGACCGCCGCGGACGAGGCGACCGCAGCGACTTTCCTGGTCATCTTCAACGTTGTGACGTCCTCCCCAAACCGTCCGGCTCTTGGCCTTCCGGTAAACCAATGAAAGACAGGTGGACGTCATTTGATCCAAGCGTGGACGGAAAAGATAGACCTTGACCGTGACATGGCCACAGCGCTATGCTCCGCGACCCCCTATCAGCTGACTGTCCGTCAATGGCATTGCCATTAAAGAGGGTCGCAGTTTCGGTCGCACCCGCACCGGCCCTCCGTCCGGCCCCCGACCTGGTCCTTCGTGGTCCGGGTCACGCCTTCGGCGGCGGTACGAAAAACGGTTTGGGCCCCCGGCGCGAACGCCGGGGGCCCAAACCGTTAGCTGTTATCTGTTAAATGTTGCTACTTCGTCAGGTCGGGACCCGAGGAGGCGACCGCCGCCGGAGTGTCCGCGATCGCGGTCTTCTCCTCGCCGCGGAAGGTGAACTTCGCTTCCTTGCCCTCGCCCTCGACGCCGACGACCACGATGTGGCCGGCCCGCAGCTCGCCGAAGAGGATCTTCTCGGAGAGGTGGTCCTCGATCTCGCGCTGGATGGTCCGGCGCAGCGGCCGGGCGCCCAGGATCGGGTCGTAGCCGCGCTTGGCCAGCAGCTTCTTGGCCTCGACGCTGAGCTCCAGGCCCATGTCCTTGTCCTTGAGCCGCTCGTCCACCTTGGCGATCATGAGGTCGACGATCTGGATGATGTCGTCCTCGGACAGCTGGTGGAAGACCACGATGTCGTCGACACGGTTCAGGAACTCGGGGCGGAAGTGCTGCTTGAGCTCCTCGCCGACCTTCGCCTTCATCCGCTCGTAGCCGGTCTGGCTGTCGCCCTGGGCCGCGAAGCCCAGGTTGAAGCCCTTGGAGATGTCCCGGGTGCCGAGGTTGGTCGTCATGATGATGACGGTGTTCTTGAAGTCGACCACGCGGCCCTGGGAGTCGGTCAGACGACCGTCCTCCAGGATCTGCAGCAGCGAGTTGAAGATGTCCGGGTGGGCCTTCTCCACCTCGTCGAAGAGGACGACGGAGAACGGCTTGCGGCGCACCTTCTCGGTGAGCTGGCCGCCCTCCTCGTAGCCGACGTAGCCGGGGGGCGAGCCGAAGAGCCGGGAGACGGTGTGCTTCTCCGAGAACTCCGACATGTCGAGGGCGATCAGCGCGTCCTCGTCGCCGAAGAGGAACTCGGCGAGCGTCTTGGACAGCTCGGTCTTACCGACACCGGACGGGCCGGCGAAGATGAACGAGCCGCCGGGGCGCTTCGGGTCCTTGAGGCCCGCACGGGTGCGCCGGATGGCCTGGGAGAGCGCCTTGATGGCGTCCTTCTGGCCGATGACGCGCTTGTGCAGCTCGTCCTCCATGCGCAGCAGCCGGGAGGTCTCCTCCTCGGTCAGCTTGAAGACCGGGATGCCGGTGGCGGTGGCCAGGACCTCGGCGATGAGCTCCTCGTCCACCTCCGCGACGACGTCCATGTCGCCGGCCTTCCACTCCTTCTCGCGCTTGGCCTTGGCCTGCAGGAGCTGCTTCTCGTCGTCGCGCAGGGACGCGGCCTTCTCGAAGTCCTGCGCGTCGATCGCGCTCTCCTTCTCGCGGCGCACGTCGGCGATCTTCTCGTCGAACTCGCGCAGGTCCGGCGGCGCGGTCATCCGGCGGATGCGCATCCGGGAGCCGGCCTCGTCGATGAGGTCGATGGCCTTGTCCGGCAGGAAGCGGTCCGAGATGTACCGGTCGGCCAGGGTGGCGGCGGCGACCAGGGCGGCGTCCGTGATGGAGACCCGGTGGTGGGCCTCGTAGCGGTCGCGCAGGCCCTTGAGGATCTCGATGGTGTGCGGCAGCGACGGCTCGGCGACCTGGATCGGCTGGAAGCGGCGCTCCAGCGCGGCGTCCTTCTCCAGGTGCTTGCGGTACTCGTCGAGCGTGGTGGCACCGATGGTCTGCAGCTCGCCGCGGGCCAGCATCGGCTTGAGGATCGAGGCGGCGTCGATGGCGCCCTCGGCGGCGCCCGCGCCGACCAGGGTGTGCAGCTCGTCGATGAACAGGATGATGTCGCCGCGGGTGCGGATCTCCTTGAGGACCTTCTTCAGGCGCTCCTCGAAGTCACCGCGGTAGCGGGAGCCGGCCACCAGGGCGCCCAGGTCCAGCGTGTAGAGCTGCTTGTCCTTGAGCGTCTCCGGGACCTCGCCCTTGACGATCGCCTGGGCCAGGCCCTCGACGACGGCGGTCTTGCCGACGCCGGGCTCACCGATCAGCACCGGGTTGTTCTTGGTGCGGCGGGACAGCACCTGCATGACCCGCTCGATCTCCTTCTCGCGCCCGATGACCGGGTCGAGCTTGGCCTCGCGGGCGGCCTGGGTGAGGTTGCGGCCGAACTGGTCCAGGACCAGCGAGGTCGACGGGGTGCCCTCGGCGGGCCCGCCGGCCGTGGCCGACTCCTTGCCGCCGGGGGTCTGGTAGCCGGAGAGCAGCTGGATGACCTGCTGGCGGACCCGGTTGAGGTCGGCGCCCAGCTTCACCAGGACCTGGGCGGCGACGCCCTCGCCCTCGCGGATCAGGCCGAGCAGGATGTGCTCGGTGCCGATGTAGTTGTGGCCGAGCTGCAGGGCCTCCCGGAGCGACAGCTCCAGGACCTTCTTCGCCCGGGGGGTGAAGGGAATGTGACCGGACGGGGCCTGCTGGCCCTGGCCGATGATCTCCTCGACCTGCTGGCGAACGGCCTCAAGAGAAATCCCGAGGCTCTCCAGGGCCTTAGCGGCGACACCCTCACCCTCGTGGATCAGACCCAGGAGGATGTGCTCGGTGCCGATGTAGTTGTGGTTGAGCATCCGGGCTTCTTCCTGAGCCAGGACGACAACCCGCCGCGCGCGGTCGGTGAACCTCTCGAACATCGTTTATCGCTCCTCAGAGCGGTCGGGCAGTTCGGGGTCCGTCCCCGCCCTGTCCTTCCGCATGCTAGTCCCGCTCAGCGGCGCGGCCCACGGATTCGCCCCCTTGAAGGGGAGCGACATACTGCGCGACCAGCCGACACCAATCCCAACCCGATGCTGGGAGACGGTGTTCCCGCACGCGGGCCGGATGCACCGGATACCGCTACGCCATCGGCGAACAACCTCCGCCGTGGTGCTGCCGGTGGGTGTCCGACCGGTCACGCGTCCTGCCCCGGGCGGAGTCCCGGACCCCGTCCCTCTGCATTCATACCCGGTATCGGGGTGGTTCTCGCGCAGTTTCCGCGGTGGCGGTGTTCGCCTGGCGAGAAGTCGGGCCGCCGCTGACGGTGGATCAGCCGCGGCCGGGACGGCCGGTGTGCGCCGCCCGGTGGCGTCCGCGTCGCCGCTTCGCCCTTACAGCCTTGCACAGGCCGTGACGCGGTGCGCCGCGGGGCGCGGAGGCAACCCTCCGCGCCCCGCGCGTCCGCCGTGGACGCCTCACGCGGCGCCCGGAACCCCGCACCCGTCCGGACTGCCGGGCGTCACCCGGTTCAGGACGCGTTGGCCTTCTCGTAGGCCTCGCGCACGTTGCTGGGGACGCGGCCGCGGTCGTTGACCTCCAGGCCCTGCTCCTTGGCCCACGCGCGGATCTTGGCGGTGTCCGGGACGCTGCCGGACGGACGCGGGGCCGAGCCGCGGCCGGGGCGGCGGGTGCCGGCGAGCCGGCCGCTCTGCTTGCGGCCCTTCTCCACGTACGGCGCCAGCAGGCCGCGGAGCTTGTCCGCGTTGGCGCTCTTCAGGTCGATCTCGTAGGCAACGCCGTCGAGCGCGAACGTCACCGTTTCGTCCGCCGACCCGCCGTCGAGATCGTCTTCAAGAATGACCTGCACCCTCTGTGCCACGGGCTTCCCTTTCCGCTAAACGACCCATTGCCTAAGGAAAGGAAAGCGCCTTTCCCCGGAAAACACAAACCCCTGGCCGTCCGGGGGCGGCTCACAGGTGCAGCAGCATGCGCGAGTTGCCCAGTGTGTTGGGCTTCACCCGCTCCAGGTCGAGGAACTCGGCGACACCTTCATCGTACGAGCGGAGAAGTTCTTCATAGACATCCGTAGCGATCGCCGCCGGGTCTGTCGTACCATCATCGGTTTCCTGGAGCTCCCCGATCTCGGTGAAACCGTGTTTCGCGAAGAAGGCGACCTCGAACGTCAAGCAGAAAATCCGACGGACGCCGAGCCAGCGGGCGGTCTGCAGCAGCTTCTCCAGCAGCAGGTGACCGACCCCGTGGCCGCGGGCGGACGGGTCGACGGCGAGGGTGCGGACCTCGGCGAGGTCCTCCCACATCACGTGCAGCGCGCCGCAGGCGACCACGGTGCCGTTGTCGTCGCGTTCCGCGACCCAGAACTCCTGCACCGATTCGAACAGTGTGACGGTGGGCTTGTCGAGCAGAATGCCGTCGCGTGCGTAGGCGTCGATGAGCCCGCGTACGGCCCGCACGTCCGTGGTCCGCGCCCGGCGGATGGTGACCTCCATGGCGGGACGTTATCGTGCCGGCCCCGACCCGGTCCCGGCGGTATCCGGTCCGCTCCCGGATCCGCTCCCGGATCCGCTCTCCGGCCCGCTCCGCGGGGAATCCGCGGCGGCCGGATCGGACGGGGACAGAGCGGCCACCCGCAAGGCGTCCCGCAGCGCCTCCCGTTGCTCGGGCGACATCAGGCCGAAGAAGTGCACCAGGGCCGCGGCGGGATTGTCACTCGTGGCCCATGCGTCGTTCATCAGGGCCGCCGTGTACGCCTCGCGCGAGGAGACCGGTTCATATCGATAGGCCCGGCCCGCGCGCTCCCGGCGGAGCCAGCCCTTTCTGTGCAGCTTGTCCAGCACGGTCATCACCGTGGTGTACGCGATATCGCGTTCCGCCCGCAGATCCAGGAGAACCTCGCGAACCGTGACCGGTCGGTTCCACCGCCACACCCGGGTCATGATGGCGTTCTCAAGTTCGCCGAGTTGCCGGACCATAGTGCGGCCAGGATAGGGAGTGAATGGGGCAAATCTTGTGAAGTGCCGCAAACCGGCGCGCCGCCACCCCCGGAATCCGGGAATGGCGGCGCGGGGTGATCACGGGCGACCGACGGGGTCAGTCGACCAGGTCCTCCTTGGTCTTCTGGGCCCCGCCCTGGCTGCGGATGATGGCCCGCACCAGGAAGCCGAAACCGATCGCCATGACCAGCGGCGGGACGATCGCGCTGACGTAGTCCATCAGGTCACTCCTCCTCGGTCTTCTCCGCCGCACCGGCGGACGCCTTGGGCTCCGGCTTCACCAGCGGGAAGAGCACCGTCTCCCGGATGTTCTTGCCGGTCAGCAGCATGATCAGGCGGTCCACCCCGAGACCGAGGCCGCCGGTGGGCGGCATCGCGTACTCCAGGGCCCGCAGGAAGTCCTCGTCGACCTGCATCGCCTCGACGTCGCCGCCGGCCGCGAGCAGGGACTGCGCGGTCAGCCGGGCGCGCTGCTCGACCGGGTCGACCAGCTCGGAGTAGGCGGTGCCGATCTCGGTACCGAAGATGACCAGGTCCCACTTCTCGGCCACGCCCGGGATCGAGCGGTGCTGGCGGGTCAGCGGGGAGACCTCGGTCGGGTAGTCCTTGATGAAGGTCGGCCGGACGGCGTTCTCCTCCAGCAGGCGCTCGACCATCTCCAGCACGATCTGGCCGTGGCCCCACTCCTTCTCGAAGGGGATGCCGTGCTCGGCGGCCAGCTTGCGCAGCTCCTCGACGCCGGTCTCCGGGGTGACCTCGGCGCCCAGCCGGGCGGAGATGCCGGGGTAGACGCCGATCTCCTCCCAGGGCTCGGCCAGGTCGATCTCGTGCTCCACGCCGTGCGGGTCCAGGCCCTTGATCACCGTGGTGCCCAGCGCGTCCCGGGCGGCGTTGATGATGGTGGCCCGGATCAGCTCGGCCTGGGTGTCGTAGTCGCCGTAGGCCTCGTACGACTCCAGCGAGGTGAACTCGGGGTTGTGGGTGGAGTCCGCGCCCTCGTTGCGGAAGTTGCGGTTGATCTCGAAGACCTTCTCCGCGCCGCCGACCACCAGCCGCTTGAGGTACAGCTCGGGGGCGATCCGCATGTAGAGGTCGATGTCGTACGCGTTGATGTGCGTCTTGAACGGCCGCGCGTTGGCGCCGCCGTGCACCGGCTGCAGCATCGGGGTCTCGACCTCGATGTAGCCGCGCTCCTCGTAGGTGCGGCGGATCGAGCGGACCACCTTGGAACGCAGGTGGAGGATCTCGCGGGCCTCCGGGTTGACGATCAGGTCGACGTAGCGCTGGCGGACCCGGGCCTCCGGGTCGGTCAGGCCCTTGTGCTTGTCCGGCAGCGGGCGCAGGCACTTGGCGGTGAGCTCCCAGCGGTCCACCATCACCGACAGCTCGCCGCGCCGGGAGGTGATCACCTCGCCCTCGACGCCGACCTGGTCACCGAGGTCGATGTCGGACTTCCAGGCCGACAGCCGCTCCTCGCCCAGCTTGTCCAGGGAGAGCATCACCTGGAGGTCGCCGGAGCCGTCGCGCAGGGTGGCGAAGCAGAGCTTGCCGCCGGTGCGGGAGAGGATCACCCGGCCGGTGATGCCGACCCGCTCGCCGGTCGCGGTGTCCGGGGTGAGGTCCGGGTGCTTGGCCCGGAGGTCGGCGATGGTGCTCGTCCGGGGGAAGCCGACCGGGTAGGGGTCGACGCCGGCGGCCCGGAGCCGCTCCAGCTTCTCGCGCCGGACGCGCATCTGCTCGGGAAGGTCGTCGGTCGCGGGGATAGGGCTCTGATCGCTCACCCCACCAGAGTAGCCAGCCGCCACCGGTGCTTTGCCACAGGATTACCGTGCCGCGCGGTGCGGCAGTGGTGCCGCGGTGGCGCGACGGGGCCGCCGGGAACGGGAGCCGGGAACGGAACCGGGGAGGCCGGGCCGGACGGATCCGGCGCGGCCTCCCCGGGGAGGCGTCGGTGCGGTGGGCTCAGCCGGTGCCGGTGGCCAGTTCCACGTCCGTGTCCTCGGCCGCCGCCGGCGCGGCCGGGTGGGCCGGCGGCTTGGGGCGGCGGCCGAACAGCTCCGCGGGGGTGGGCATCCGGTGCGGCCGGACAGGCTGGCGGCCCTGGGGCGCGCGGGGGTCGGCGGACTGCTCGACGGGGGGCTCGGTGCTGCTCATCGGGATCCGTCCTCCAGCAGGGGTGAGGGGACTGCCGCTCGGTGCGGCGGGGCTCGGTACGGCGACGAGGTGGCGCTGGCCGGTGGTGAGGGCGAGCCGCTCGCGGACGGCGGCCTCGGCCAGCGCGTGGCAGCGCCCGGCGAGCCGGGAGCGGCGGGAGCGCTCGCCCTGGCCGCAGGGCTGGCGGCTCAGTCCGCGCAGCGCGGTGAGGTCCTCCGGCCCGGGGAGGTAGCCGTCGGCCACCGCCTCCTCCAGCCGTTCCAGGTAGCCGCTGGCACTGCCCGGCAGGGCGGTGCGGTAGCGGGCGAGGTCGGCGAGGAGGAAGGCGCGCAGCCGGCCGCCCTCCTGGACGGCCTCGTCGATCGCCTCGGTCAGGCGCAGCGCGTCCTGGACGTCCTCGGCCCACAGCGCGGCGCCCGCGTCGGCGGACGCCGGCCGGCCGGGGAGCTGGAGGTGGACGGGGACGACGGGGTGCAGGGCTTGGGCGAGGGCGCGGCGCAGCACGCGGACTTCGTCGGCGCTGAAGGCCATGCCGCCGCGCGATCCGTGTGGCGTAGGCATGGGCTGACACTACGTGAGGAATATCCGATTTGTCGGTAGCGTCGCGCCGACGCCGCGCGTCCGGCCCGGGATCGTGCCGGGGCGGCTCAGCGGCGCAGTGCCTCCGCCGGCTGGATCCGGGCCGCCCGCCAGGCCGGGTAGACCCCCGCCAGCAGTCCGGTGAGCAGTCCGATCACCGGCGCGGCCGCCACCGTCGCCGGGTCGACCACGGGTGTCCACTCCCGGGCGAGCGCCACTCCGAGCACCGTCAGCACCCCGAGCGAGGTGCCCACCAGGCCGCCGATCAGCCCCAGCGAGGCCGACTCGGAGAGGAACTGGCCGGTGATGTGCCGGCCGCGCGCGCCCAGCGCCCGGCGCAGGCCGATCTCACCGGTCCGCTCCAGGACGGCGACCAGGGTGGTGTTGGCGATGCCGACCGCGCCGATCACCAGGCAGATGCCGGCCAGCAGCAGGAACAGCTGGTTGAGGTCGGAGGTGACGTTGGAGCGCAGCGTGCGCGGGTCCGGCGGCGGGACGGGCTTGAAGTACTCCGGGTGCGCCGGGTCCAGGGCGAGCGGGGCCTCGGCGGCGATCTGCCGGGCGGCGCCGATCCGGGTCGAGATGATCATCTTGGCCCGGTCGCGCTCCGGCTCGCCCCAGAGCTTGGCGGCGGCGCCGCGCGGCACCGTCACCGAGAGCAGCAGGTCCGGCTTGCGCTTCACGTCGTCGACGATCCCGATCACCGTGAACGGCTTGTTCTGCAGGAAGATCGCCGGCTGGGTGTCCAGTGTGGTGATGCCCAGCCGGGAGGCCAGCGCCGCGCCGATCACCGCGACCTGGCGGCCGGTGGAGTCGTGCCAGCTGTCGAAGGTCCGGCCCTGCAGCAGGTGCGGCTCGGCCGCCGCGAGCACCCCGGCCGAGGCGGCCACCACGGCGACCTGCTCGCCGCCGACCTGTCGGCCCACCGGGGCGGCCCGGACCGTTCCGGAGGCCTGGTTCACCGGCCAGTAGACGCCGGCCGCCTCGACCCCGTTCAGCCGCTGGATCCGGGCGTCGGCGTCGGTCGGGAAGGAGAGCGGCACCAGGTCGGGACGGGTGCCGCCGATGTCCTCGACGCTCACCTCGGTCGCGCTCAGCACGCTGAACCGGGAGTCGATCTGGGAGGAGGTGGTCGCGGTCAGCCCCAGGATGGCCACGAAGGTGCCCACCCCGAGCACGGTGCCCAGACCGGTCAGCGCCGAGCGGGCGGGTCGTTGGAGCACCCCGGCCAGCGCTTCGGCGAACAGGTCGCGCAGCGGGAGGCGGGAGGGTTCGACCACCCGGTCGCGGCGGTGGATCGGCCTCATGCGACGGCCACCTCCTCGCGCAGCAGACCGTCCCGGATCGCCACCGTCCGCCGGCCGCGCGCGGCCACCTGCGGGTCGTGGGTGATCAGCAGCACCGTCAGGCCCTGGGCGTGCAGTTCGTCCAGCAGGGCCAGGATCGACTCGGCGGTGACGGTGTCGAGGTTGCCGGTCGGCTCGTCGCAGAGCAGCAGCGACGGACGGCCGACCAGCGCCCGGGCGATCGCCACCCGCTGGCGCTCGCCGCCGGAGAGCCGGGTCGGCAGCGCGTCCAGCCGGTGGCCGAGGCCCACCCGGACCAGTGCCGCCCGGGCCAGTTCGCGCCGCTCGGCGGCGCCGCGCCGGCCCCGGGTGGCCGTGTAGAGCATGGCGAGGGCCACGTTCTCGGCCGCCGAGCGGTGCGGGAGCAGGTGGAACGACTGGAAGACGAAGCCTATTCGGCGCCCGCGCAGCGCGGTGCGGTCCGCGTCCGGGAGCCCGCCGGTGTCGATGCCGTCCAGCAGGTAGTGGCCGGTGGTGGGGGCGTCCAGCAGGCCGGCGATGTTCAGGAAGGTGGACTTGCCGGAGCCGGACGGGCCGATCACGGTCACGTACTCGCCGGGGGCGATCGCCAGGTCGCACGGCTTCAGGGCGGCCACCGGCGGTGGGCCCGGGTAGGTCAGGCCGACCTGGCGGAACTCGATGACGGGGGCGGCCGGGCCGGTCGCTCCGGGCCGGTCGGTCACCTGGGTCGGGTCGGTCGGGTCGGTCACCTGGGTCGGGTCGGTCACTTGGCACCCGCCCCGGTGGCGTCCTTGACGCCGACGATCACCTGGTCGCCCGGCTTCAGGGTGTTCTCGGTCAGCGGCCGGACCTCGGTGCTGCCGCCGCCCACCGTTCCGGGGGTGACCTCCACCCGGCGGCGCTGCCCGTTCTCGTACACCGTCACCACCGTCCTGCCGTCCGCCGTCGCGGAGACCGCCGACAGCGGGACGACCAGCACCGGGCCGGCCGAGGAGGCGGCCTGGACGGTGAGCCGGACGTCCTGGCCGGCCAGTCGCTGGTCCAGCGGGGCGTCCGGCTGGACCACCATCTGGTAGCCGTTCGCGGCGCCGCCCTGCGCGGCGGGCGGGTTCTGGCCGCCGCCCTGGCCGCCGCCCGGCGCGGCGCCGGCCGGCTGGCCGTCCCCGGGGGTGTCCGCGACCGCGGCGACCTTGGCGGCGGCCTTGAGGCCGGTCACCTCGGAGAGGATCTCCACCGTCTGCCCGGGGTGCACCAGGCCCTTGTCGGAGATGGTCAGACTGCCCTTGACCACCAGCGCCCCGGCCGAGACGGTCAGCACCTTGCCGGACACCTCGCCGCCGATCCGGCCGGCCACCGAGTCGACCCGGGCCGGGAAGCCGGAGAGGAACAGCAGCTCGGCGGCCGGGACCATCGGGCCGGCGACGGCCTTCGCGTCCGTCACCTTCTTCCGCAGTTTGGTGAGGTCCTCGGTGGAGCGGTTCACCAGCTTCTGGGCGGTGTCGACCGCGGTGCGGGCGGCGTCCACCGGGCTCTCCCCGACCGGGGCCGGGGCCGCGCCGCCGCTCGCGGCGGGGCGGCCACCGGTGTCGGCGGCACCGGAGGTCGCCCCGGCCGTCGGCGCGGTGCTCGGCGCGGCGCTCTGCTGCGCCTGCTGCTGGGCGGCCGCCACCGCCTCGTCGTAGCGCTTCTTGGCCTGCTTCAGCGCGTCCTTGGCGTCCGCCAGGGCGCGCTCGCCCCCCGTGACCGCGTCCTGGGCGGCGGTCACCTGGGTGTCCCCGTCGGGGGTGGCGGGCAGCGGGTCGTAGCCGCGCGCCGCGTAGAACGCCTTCACCGCGTCCTTGGTGGCGGCGCCGTACGTCCCCTCCGGGTCGGCGGACGACTCGAACCCCAGCTCCTTCAGCGCCTGCTGGAGCTGCTTGACGTCCTGGCCGGTGGCGCCCGGCTTGAGGTCCCGGTACACCGGCAGGTCGCCGTGCAGCGCGAACACCGGCCGCCCGGCCACCTCCAGCACCGACTGCCCGGCCTGCACCTGGTCGCCGACCTTGACCGGCAGCTTGGTCACCACTGGCTTCGCCCCCGCGGCCCCGCCGCCCCCGGCCGGCGCCACGTCGACCGACTGCCCGGCGCTCACCTGGCCGCGGATCACCACGGAGTCCGTCAGCACCCGCTGCTCCACCGCCGCGGTCAGCACGTCCGGCGCCGGCGGCTCGCTGTCCGCGGCCGCCTGCGCGGGCGACTTGATCATCGTCGACGCCGTCACGCCGCCGCCGGCCAGCGCCACCGCGGCCGCCATGACCAGCACCAGCGCCCGCCGGCGGCGCCGGACCCCCCGCCCGCCGCCGGCCACCTCGTCGTCCGCCGCCGCCTCCGGCGTCACGTCCGGCTGCTCGAACTCTGCCACGCCCCCACCCTCGTTCCGGGAGAACAAAACAACTGCTCAGCTGTATCGACGAGTTGAGTCGCCGTCAAGGTTGCCGTCGGGGCCCCGGTTCATCCGGTCGCCGCCTGGCTCGCCGCCTTGGCGGCGCGCTTCTCGGCCTCGGCGGCGTCCTTCAGCACCTGGGCGTTCTGCTCGACCAGCCGCTGTTCCACCTGCAGGCGCACCTGGGACCACACGTCCGCAAGCCGACTGCTCGTCCGGCACTCGGCGTCCGCCCGGGCGATCGCCAACTCCTGGGCCCCGGCGGCGCCGACGACCTTCTCGAACTGCTGCTCCGCCTCCGTCGGACTCGCGTACGTGTAGCCGCTGGGCCGCATGCACCCCGACCACTGGGCGAGCGCGGCAACCAGCCGGGAGTCGGCCGCGGTCTGCTGGTCGGCCTGCGTCGTCAGCTCGCGTATCCGGCCCCGGGCCGTCTCCATGGCCGGGTCCGCCGCGAGCCGGGCCGCCGCCTCCTTGGCGCACTTGGTCTCCGCGGTGCTTCCCGGCGCGTCGGCGACGGGGGGCTGCCCCGTCTCCGGTGGCTTCGGGTCCCGGCCGTGTGCGGAGCCGGCGTAGCCGAAGTCCTTCAGCGCCGGGACGGGCGGCAGCGCGTACGGGTTCGCGGCCCCCCTCTGCGTCTTCCGCTCGGCCATGAGCTGTGCGGCCGTCATCGGCGGCCGTTCGGTGATCTGGTACCCCTGGTCCCGTGCGCACTTCGCGGCGATCTTGTTCAGCGCGTTCTGGATGACGGCCTGGCTCTCCGCGTCCCCCAGCGTCGCCGTCTCCAGCGGCATTCCCGCCTCTGGCGCGGCCTCGGCGGGGGCCGACCCGGCGGCGGCCGGCGCCCCGGACGGGGCGGCGGGGGCCGAGGAGCCCCCGCCGGAGCCGCCGGAGGAGCATCCGGCCAGTGTCACCGCCGCCGCCATGACCAGCAGCAGCGCCCGCCGGCGCCGCCGGGCCGCCCGCTCGCCGCCGCCCACCTCGTCGTCCGACCGCCTGTCGTCGACCACGTCCACACCCTCGTTCCGGAAAGTCGATCCAACTGTCTTCCCAAGCAGACCGGTTGACGGCCCGTCTGGGTTGTCGTGCGATGGTGTCGACTTCGCGGGGGTGGCCACGGGTCAGGAGGCGAGGGCCTCGGCGGCGAGTTTCACGCGCTTGTCGATGTCCTGCTTGACGGCGCGCAGGGCCTCGGCGTTCTGCTCGATCAGCGCGCTCTCGTAGGCGGACTCGACCGTGAACCAGATGCCGACCACGTTGTGTTCGGCCTTGCAGGTCGCGTCGGCGGTGGCGGTCTGCCGGGCCTTCTCGGAGGAGAAGCCGAGGGTCTGCCACTGCGGGTCGTCGGTGGCCGCGATCGGGGTCGGGTAGTCGTAGCCCTTGGCCTTCATGCAGCCGGACCAGGCGGTGAAGGCGGCGAGCAGCCGGGAGTCGGTCTGCGACTGCTTCCAGCCGGTGTCCTTGATGTCGATCACGAGCTGGGCGTCCCCGCCGTTGCCGTTGGCCGCCGCGGCGCCCAGCTTGCCGTTCGCTTCGCCGAGACAGCCGCCCGGCGGCACCTGCCGGCCGTTGATCTCCTTGCCGCTCTCCGGAGCCTGGCCCGGGGGCACCGCGGCACCGCTCGGGCTTCCGGTGAGCGCGAGCAGGTAGGCCGGCGGCTGCTGCGCCCGGGAGGGCTTCTGTCCCGGCCGGTAGTCCTTGGCCGCGTAGCCGTACTGGGCGGCCTCCGCCGCGTCGGTGACGAAGTACCGCCACTGCGTCAGGCTCTTCGGGACGGTGCCGGGCTCGGCGGGGGCGGGTTCGACCGTGTAGGTGAAGCCGAAGCCGGTCATGCAGCGGGTGGTCAGCGCGTCCCGGGCCGCGATCAGTTGCTTCTGCTGTTCCCTGGTCAGCAGGTAGGCCTCGATCGGCAGCGCCTTGTCGTCGGCCCTGGCGAGGGTCGGGATGGCCGCCACCGACGGCGGTGGCACGTTGAGCCCCTCGCCCGTGGACTTGGCGGCCGGCGTGGTGGTCGAGCTGCAGGCGGCGGTCAGGAGCAGCAGGACGCCCCCGGCGAGCAGCCGTACCCGGACCTGCGGCGATGTGGTCGTGGCCATCGTTTCGGCGTTCTCCGTGGATCGGTGCGGATGCCCGATGGGGGGCCGGCCGGCCGGCCCCCCACCGGGCGATGAGGTGTGCCGTCAGCCGACGTACTGCCAGGTGCCCGCGGCGTTGTCGTTCTTGACCGTGGTGAGGTCCCGGAACGACAGGGGCGGGATCACCTGGCGGTTGCCCCACGGGACGTCGCCACTGCGCTGGAAGATGGTGATCTGGAAGTGCGCGTCCTGGTTGGCCACCGAGGCCGCGTGGTTCTTGACCGCCACACCGGCGCCGCTGCTGCCGTACGGGCCGGCGCTGAAGTACGAGCCGGCGTAGTCGTGGATGTCACCGGCGTGGGCGAACTGGGCGCCGAGTCCGACGCCCGAGGAGTTGTAGAACAGACAGGCGTAGGTGTAGTCGCAGCTGCCGATGGTGGCGACCGAGGCGGCCTCCGCGGCCGAGGCGGCCGGGGCGGCGACGGCGGTGCCGAGGCCGCCGGCGAGGATCGCGGCCACGGCCGCGATGCGCTTGACGTTCACGTTGGACCCTTCGGACGGCCCGCCCGTGGAGCGGGCGGGGGACACGAAGGAGAGAAGCGTGGCACTTCCCCCCGTGTGGAACGCCGGGGGCCGCGGATCTGGACCCGAACCCCCGAGTGCTGCCGAATCTAGGCCGTCCTTCGCATCAAGACCATTGTCCGCAAGGACAGTTGGACATCCGCTCGTACAGTGCGACCATCGCCAGGCGCAGCCGCGAGTCGACGCCGAGGCGGTCCATCAGCGCGGCGACATGGGCCTTGACGGTGCGTTCGGTGATGCCGAGGCGGTCGGCGACCTCCTGGTTGGAGAGGTCCAGCGCCAGGAGGTGCAGCACCTCTTCCTGGCGGCCGCTCAGACTCTCGATCCGGGACGCCGAGGTGCGCAGGTCGTCCAGGGCGGCATCGACCGCCGTAATGGTTCCGTGCATGTGCTTCCCCCCTCAGTGCCTACCGCTCCTCGACGCGAAGCGGTGGGTGCTGGGGCCCCGTCTTTCGACGCTAGCACGGGGCGGGGCAGGGGAGTTGATCACGCACGGTCCCGCTGGGTGGACCG
This sequence comes from Kitasatospora sp. NPDC057965, assembly GCF_042887135.1. NCBI lineage: Bacteria > Bacillati > Actinomycetota > Actinomycetes > Kitasatosporales > Streptomycetaceae > Kitasatospora > Kitasatospora sp. NPDC057965. The sequence continues at coordinate 35,970 of NZ_JBHVPZ010000018.1, read as the reverse complement.
TGCGTGAATGTCCGCGTTCGCGCAGGTGTGATGTCCGTCACACCGTGCGGGTTCAGCTCGGGCGGTTGCGCTCGTAGACCAGCCGCAGGCCGATGAGGGTCAGCCAGGGCTCGTGGACGTCGATCGAGCCGGCCTCGCCGAGGACCAGCGTGGCCAGGCCGCCGGTGGCGATCACCTGGACGTCGTCGGGGTCCTTGGACAGCTCGCGGGCCATCCGGTCGACCAGGCCGTCGACCTGGCCGGCGAAGCCGTAGAGGATGCCGGACTGCATGCCCTCGACGGTGTTCTTGCCGATCACGTTGCGCGGGCGGGTCAGTTCGATCTTGCGCAGCAGGGCGCCGCGGTTGCCGAGCGCCTCGACCGAGATCTCGATGCCGGGGGCGATCGCGCCGCCGACGTAGTCGCCGCGGGCGTTGACCGCGTCGAAGGTGGTGGCGGTGCCGAAGTCGACCACGATGCACGGGCCGCCGTAGAGGTGGTTGGCGGCCAGCGCGTTGACGATCCGGTCGGCACCGACCTCCTTGGGGTTGTCCATCAGGACGTGCACCCCCGTCTTCACCCCCGGCTCTACGATCACCGCGGGGACGTCGCCGTAGTAGCGGCGCGTCACCTCGCGGAACTCGTGGAGCACGGAGGGGACGGAGGAGCAGATCGCCAGGCCCTCGACCTTCGCGTCGGCGATCGCGGTGCGCGATCCCTGCGAGCCCATCAGGCCGTTCAGCAGAACCGCCAGTTCGTCCGCCGTGCGCCGCGGATCCGTGGAGATCCGCCAGGTCTCGACGACCTCTTCGCCGCCGAACAGGCCGAGGGTGGTCTGGGTGTTGCCGACGTCGATGGTGAGCAGCATCGGGGTGCTTTCTGCGTCGAGGGCCAGCGGGCGGACGGAGCGGACGGGGCGGGCGGACGGGTGGAACGGCCGGGCGTACGGACGGTCGGTCAGGCGCGCAGGTCCAGGCCGATGTCCAGGATCGGCGAGGAGTGGGTCAGCGCGCCCACCGCCAGGTAGTCGACACCAGTCTGGGCGACCTCGCGCGCGGTGGCCAGGGTGAGTCCGCCGGAGGCCTCCAGCTTGGCCCGGCCGGCCACCAGCGCGACCGCCTCGACCAGCTGCGGAACCGTGAAGTTGTCCAGCAGGATCAGATCGGCCCCGGCCTCCAGGACCGGCGCGATCTGCTCCAGGGTGTCGACCTCGACCTCGACCGGCAGCTCCGGGTAGGCGGCCCGGACGGCCCGGAACGCCTCGGCGACGCCGCCGGCCGCGATCACGTGGTTGTCCTTGACCAGGGCCGCGTCCGACAGCGCCATCCGGTGGTTGGCGCCGCCGCCGCAGCGGACCGCGAACTTCTCCAGTGCGCGCAGGCCCGGGGTGGTCTTGCGGGTGTCGCGGACCACCGCGCCGGTGCCCTCCAGGGCGTCGGCCCAGGCGCGGGTGGCGGTGGCGATGCCGGACAGGTGGCAGAGCAGGTTGAGCGCGCTGCGCTCGGCGGTCAGCAGGTCGCGGGTGCGGGAGCGGACCGAGAGCAGCACCTGGCCGGCCTCGACCCGGTCGCCGTCCTGGACGTGCCGCTCGACCTCGAACTCCTCCTCGCAGACCAGCGAGACGACCGCCTCGGCGATCCGCAGGCCGGCCACCACGCCGGCCTGGCGGGCGGTGAAGTCGGCGGTGGCGACGGCGTCGGCGGGCACGGTCGCCACCGAGGTGACGTCCTCGCCGCCGGCCAGGTCCTCGGCCAGCGCCAGGGTGGCGATGTCCTCGACCTCGATCGGGTCCAGACCGGCCTCCTCCAGCAGCTCGGCGAGCTGCGGGTCCAGGCCGGTCTCGTAGCCCTCGCCGTCGCCGCAGGCGCAGCCGTCGCCGCAGCCGCCGGCCAGCGGGAGCTCCTCGTGCTCGTGCTCGTGCAGGTGGGTCACGTCGGTCGCGTCGGTCATGGTGTTACTGCTCCTCGAGGGTGCTGACGGGGCCGCCGGAGGCGGTGAGGGTGGTGATCAGGTGGCGCCGCCAGTGCGCGTCGTCCCGGTCCGGGAAGTCTTCGCGCCAGTGGCAGCCGCGGGTCTCCTCGCGTTGCGCGGCGGCGGTGACCAGCGCGTCGGCGACCAGCAGCAGGTTGGCGGCCTCCCAGGTCTCCACCCGGGGGTCGGCCGGCTTCTGCTCGGCGGCGTCGGAGCGGGCCTGCTCGGTGAGCAGCGCCAGCCCCCGCGCCGTGGCGGCCATCGACGCGGCGGAGCGCAGGACGCCCGTGCCGCGCGACATCAGCCGCTGGATCTCGGCCCGCGCCTCGGGCGCGGGCAGCGGCACCGGGCGGGCGGCACGGGCGGCCGCCGCGTCGACGGTGCGCGCGGGCAGGTCGCCGGCCGCGTGCCGGGCGGTCAGGTCGGCGGCGATCCGCTCGGCGAAGACCAGGCCCTCCAGCAGCGAGTTGGAGGCCAGCCGGTTGGCGCCGTGCACACCGGTGCAGGCGACCTCGCCGCAGGCGTACAGGCCGGGCACGGAGGTGCGGCCGATGGGGTCGGTGCGCACCCCGCCGGAGGCGTAGTGGGCGGCCGGGGCGATCGGGACCGGCTCGGTGACCGGGTCGATGCCGTGCGCGCGGCAGGTCGCCAGGATGGTCGGGAAGCGCCGCTGCCACATCTCGGCGCCGAAGTGCCGCCCGTCCAGGTACATGTGGTCGGCGCCCAGGAGCCGCATCCGGCGGGTGATCGCCTTGGCGACGATGTCGCGCGGGGCCAGCTCGGCCAGCTCGTGCTGCCCGAGCATGAACCGGACGCCGTCCGCGTCGACCAGGTGGGCGCCCTCGCCGCGGACCGCCTCGGAGATCAGCGGCTGCTGGCCCTCGGCCTCCGGGCCGAGCCAGAGCACGGTGGGGTGGAACTGGACGAACTCCAGGTCGGTGACCTCGGCGCCGGCCCGCAGCGCGAGCGCCACGCCGTCGCCGGTGGAGACCACCGGGTTGGTGGTGGCCGAGAAGACCTGGCCCATGCCGCCGGTGGCGAGCACCACCGCGCGGGCCCGGACGGCGCCGACGCCGTCCCGCCGGCCCTCGCCCATCACGTGCAGGGTCAGTCCGGCGGCGTGCCCCTCGGCGTCGGTGAGCAGGTCGAGCACGAGGGCGTGCTCGATGAGCTCCAGCTCGGGGTCGCGCCGGACGGCGTCGACCAGGGCCCGGGATATCTCGGCGCCGGTGGCGTCCCCGCCTGCGTGCGCGATCCGGTTGCGGTGGTGGCCGCCCTCACGGGTGAGCAGGACCGCGCCGTCCTCGCCCAGGTCGAAGGCGGCGCCGACCTCGATCAGCCGGCGGACCGCGCCCGGGCCCTCGGTGACGAGGGCGCGGACGGCGTCCTCGTCGCACAGCCCGACGCCGGCCACCAGGGTGTCGGCCAGGTGCTGCTCGGGGGTGTCCCCCTCGCCCAGGGCGGCCGCGACGCCGCCCTGGGCCCAGCGGGTGGAGCCGTCGTCCAGCATCGCCTTGGTGACCACGATGGCCCGCAGGCCGGCCTTGCGGACGTTGAGCGCGACGGTGAGCCCGGCCACACCGGAGCCGACCACGACGACGTCGGTGTCGGCGGTCCAGCCCGGTGCGGGGGCGGTGAGGCGGTGCGTGACGGCGGACATGTCGGTGATGGCTCCTTAACGCGCGGCGGCGTCGACGGCGCCGCTGTCGCCACGGTACGCGGCGTCGCCGCGCAGCAGTCCGGTGCCCTCCCCGGCCTCGGCCGGGTCGCCGCCGGTGCCGGTGATCCGGTTGTGCCCGTCGACGAAGACGACCTTGGGGAGGTAACCCTTGGCCTCGGCGGTGTCCATCTGCCCGTAGGCGATCAGGATGACGAGGTCGCCGGGGTGGACCAGGCGGGCGGCGGCGCCGTTGATGCCGATGACGCCGGAGCCGCGCGGGCCGGCGATGGTGTACGTCTCCAGCCGGGCGCCGTTGTTGATGTCGACGATGTGGACCAGCTCGCCGGGGAGCAGGTCGGCGGCGTCGAGCAGGTCCTCGTCCACCGTGACCGAGCCGACGTAGTGCAGGTCGGCCTGGGTCACGGTGGCCCGGTGGATCTTGGACTTGAGCATGGTGCGGAGCATTGCGGGTCACGCCTCCTGTGAGTGCATGCCTAGGGGAACTGCGGGGGAGCTACCGGATCACCGGACGATGATGCGGACGTTGTCGATCAGGCGGGTCGTGCCGACCTTCGCGGCGACGGCCAGCACCGCCTCGCCCTGGAAGTCGTCCGGCGCCTCGGTGAAGTCGTGCGGATCGACCAGGGCGAGGTAGTCGAGGTCGACGCCCTCGGCGGCGGCCAGCACGGCCGCGGCGGCCTCGCGCGCGGCCTGGGGGCCCCGCGCGGCCGCGTCCCGGCCGGCGAACAGCGCCTCGGACAGGGCGAGGGCGCGGGTGCGCTCCTCCGCCGAGAGGTAGCGGTTGCGGGAGGAGAGCGCCAGGCCGTCCTCCTCGCGCAGGGTCGGCACGCCGACCACCTCGACGTCGAAGTCGAGGTCGGCCACCATCCGGCGGACGATCGCCAGCTGCTGGGCGTCCTTCTCGCCGAAGAAGGCGAAGTCCGGGTCGGTGATGTGCAGCAGCTTGGCGACCACGGTCAGCACGCCGTCGAAGTGGCCGGGCCGGGTGGCGCCCTCGTAGCGCTCGCCCATCGGGCCGGCCGCCAGCCGCACCTGCGGCTCGCCGTTCGGGTACACCTCGTCGACGGACGGCGCGAAGACCACGTCGGCGCCGTTGGCCTCGGCGAGCTTCACGTCCTCGTCCAGGGTGCGCGGGTAGCGCTCCAGGTCCTCGCCGGCGCCGAACTGCAGCGGGTTGACGAAGACCGTGACGGCGACCCGGCCGTCCCGGCCGACCTGCTTGCGGGCGGCGCGGATCAGCGCGGCGTGGCCCTCGTGCAGGGCGCCCATCGTCATCACGACGGCGTTGTCGACCGGCTGCTCGTCCGGCCAGAACGCGGCCTCGAAGTCGTCGACGGTGTGCGTGACCACGGCCCGGTGGACCTTCGGGGCGCGCTGGGCCTTGCCCGGCTGCTTGCCGCGTGCCATTACTGCTTCTCCTCGTTCAGTACGTCCAGCAGCGCCGCCGCCGACGCTTCGTCGATCGTCCCGTGGGCCAGGGCCCGCTGGGCGGTGGCGCGGGCCATCGCCCGGTAGGCGGCCGGGATGTCCGGGGACACCGTACTGAGCTGCGCCAGGTGGCGCCGCACGGTGCCGGCGTCGCCCCGGGCGACCGGGCCGGTGAGGGCCGCGTCGCCGGAGCGCAGTGAGTTGTCGAGCGCGGCGCCGAGCAGCGGGCCGAGCATCCGGCCGGGCTCGGCGACGCCGGCCGCGCTCAGCAGCTCCATCGCCTGCGCGACCAGGGTGACCAGGTGGTTGGCGCCGTGCGCGAGGGCGGTGTGGTAGCGCGGGCGGACGTCCTCGGGCACCCACTCGGGCTCGCCGCCCATCTCCACCACCAGCGCCTCGGCGACCGGGCGCAGCTCCTCGGGGGCGGTCACCCCGAACGGGCAGCCGGCCAGCCGGGCCAGGTCCACCGAGGTGCCGGTGAAGGTCATCGCCGGGTGCAGCGCCAGCGGCAGCGCGCCGGCCCGGGTGGCCGGCTCCAGCACGGCCACGCCGTGCGCGCCGGAGGTGTGCACCAACAGCTGGCCGGGGCGCACGGCCCCGGTCGCGGCGAGGCCGGCCACCAGGTCGGCCAGCGCGTCGTCGGGGACGGTGAGCAGCACCAGGTCGGCGGCGGCCAGCACCTGCGGCGGGGTGACGATCCGCACGCCCGGCAGCAGCGACTCGGCGCGGCGGCGGGAGGCGGCGGACACCCCGGAGGCGGCGACCACCTTGTGGCCGGCGAGCTGGAGGGCGGCGCCGAGCGCCGGGCCGACCCGGCCGGTGCCGACCACGCCCACGGCGAGGCGGGCGGGGCGGTTGCCGGGGTCGGCCGGGTCGCCGAGGCCGTCGGCGAGCGGGGCGAACTCGCCGGGGTCGGCGAAGTCGGACGGACTCACGGGTCCACCTTTGTCCAAGGGCTCCGTTCCAGTCCACCTGACGGGGTACCGGACGTACCGGCCCATTCTACGGGGGCGGGGACGGGCCCGGGCGGCTCAGTCCGTGGCGCCGGCCCGGATCAGGCCCGCCTCGTAGGCCAGCACCACCGCCTGGACGCGGTCGCGCAGGCTGAGCTTGGCCAGGATCCGCCCGACGTGGGTCTTCACGGTGGCCTCGGAGAGCACCAGCCGGGCCGCGATCTCCCCGTTCGACAGGCCCTGGGCGACCAGCAGGAACACCTCGCGCTCGCGCTCGGTGAGCGGCCCGAGGGTGTCCGCGCGGCCGGGGCCGCTCTGCGGGGTGGGCAGCACCTCGGCGAACCGGTCGATCATGCGGCGGGTGGTGGTCGGCGCGACCACCGCGTCCCCGCCGTGCACGGCGCGGATCGCGGCCACCAGCTCGGTCGGCGGCACGTCCTTGAGCAGGAAGCCGCTGGCACCGGCCTTGAGCGCGGCGAAGGCGTACTCGTCGAGGTCGAAGGTGGTGAGGATGAGCACGTGCGGGGCGTCCGGCAGCGGGCTGCCGTCCTCGGCCAGGCAGATCCGCCGGGTGGCCTGCACGCCGTCCAGCCGAGGCATCCGGACGTCCATCAGGATCACGTCGACCGCGGTGTGCCGGAGCTTCTCCAGGGCCTGGGCGCCGTCCCCGGCCTCGGCGGCGATCTCGATGTCGCCCTGCGACTGCAGGATCATCCGGAATCCGGTACGCAGCAGCTCCTGGTCGTCGACCAGCATCACGCGGATGGTCAAGGGGGGCTCCTAAGCTCCTCGGGGGAACGGCTGGGGTCGGTGGGCGCCCGGGCCGGGGGTCAGTGGGCCGCCTTGAGCGGCAGCACGGCGCGGATCCGGAAGCCGCCGCCGGGGCGCGGCCCGACGTCGAGGCTGCCGCTGACCATGCCGACCCGCTCGCGCATGCCGATCAGGCCGTGGCCCTGGCCGTCGCTGCCGCCGGAGGCCAGCTGCTCGTCGGTGCTGCCGCGGCCGTCGTCCTCGACCAGCACGGCCAGCTCGCGCTCGCCGAAGTCGACCGCGACCCGGGCGTGCACATCGGGGCCGCCGTGCTTGCGGACGTTGGTCAGCGCCTCCTGGACGATCCGGTAGACGGTCAGCTCGACGCCGCGCGGCAGCTCGCGCGGATCGCCCGAGGTGGCGAAGTCCACCTGGAGGCCGGCCGTGCGGACCTGGTCCAGCAGCTCGGGGAGCTCCTCGACGCCCGGCTGCGGCACGTACTCCTCGCCCTTGGTGTCGGCGGTGCGCAGCACACCGAGCAGCCGGCGCATCTCGACCAGCGCCTGCCGGCCGGTGGAGGCGATGGTGCCCAGCGCCTCCTTGGCCTGCTGGGGCGAGTTGTCCAGCACGTACGCGGCGCCGTCCGCCTGGACGATCATCACCGAGACGTTGTGCGCGACCACGTCGTGCAGCTCGCGGGCGATCCGGGCCCGCTCGGCGGCGACCGCCACCTTGGCCTGGGCGTCGCGCTCGCGCTCCAGCCGGGCCGCGCGGTCCTCCAGCTCCACCAGGTAGGCCCGGCGGACCCGGGTCAGCCGCCCCCACGCCCAGCAGAGGATGAACGGGGTGGTCATCATCCCGGAGAAGAACAGCGCCTCGGGGACGGAGTACTGGACGTAGCTGATGTCGCCGTCGGGCAGCCGGGTGGCCTTCTCCGGGCTGATCTGCCAGAAGACCAGCGGTCCGGCCAGCAGTCCGGCGACCAGGGCCGCCCGGGACGTCCAGGGCCGGCCGAACGCGGCGCCGGTGTAGGCGAACACCAGATAGGCGACGCTGGAGAACGCCGGGTTGACGCTGAGGGCCACCTGGGCGAGGCCGATCACGGTCGCGGCGGCCACCGTGAGGTCGGGGAACCGGCGCCGGAAGACCATCAGCAGCGGCAGCACGACGGCGAGGACGAGGTCGGCCGCCAGGCGCCAGCCGTCCGGGCGGTTGCTCTCGTCCGGCAGCAGGCCGAAGACCAGCACCAACGCCGCCCAGGCAGAGTCGACCACCATGGGGTGACGGCGGAGCCAGGCGTTGAGTCGATGCACGGGTCAAGCGTAGGCATTCGCGGCGTGTCCCCAGGTCCGCCGGGAGAGCGATCCGTCCTACTCCCTAGGTCGGAGAGGCCCGGGTACCGATGCCGTACGGATTGGGCGGGTGCCCACCGGGTGTGTAGCGTCCCGCCCCATGACCTGGATGCGGTGGGCGCCCGCGACCGAACACGCCCTCTACGGACCCGACGGCGGCTTCTACCGCAGGCCGGAGGGCCCCGCCGGGCACTTCCGCACCTCGGTGCACGCCTCGCCGCTGTTCGCCCGGGCGGTTGCCCGGCTGCTCCGCGAGGTGGACGCGGCGCTCGGCCGTCCGGAGGAGCTGGCGTTCGTGGACGTCGGGGCCGGGCGGGGGGAACTGGTCGCCGGGGTGCTGGCCGAACTGCCGCGGGCGCTGGGGGAGCGGCTCCGGGTGTACGCGGTGGAGCTGGCCGACCGCCCGCCGCTGCCGCCCGCCGCTCCGTCCACAGGGCTGTGGACGGAGTCGCGGTGGAACGCCGTGGTGTGGACGGACGAGGTGCCGCGCGGCGTCACCGGGCTGCTGTTCGCCAACGAGTGGCTGGACAACGTGCCGCTGGACACCGGCGAGGTCGGCGAGGACGGGCGGCTGCGCTACCTGGAGGTGGACACCGCGACCGGCGAGGAGCGGCTCGGCGCCCCGGTCGACGCCGCCGACGCCGCCTGGGCCGCCCGCTGGTGGCCGGCCGAACGTCCCGGCGACTTCGCGGAGTTCGGCGGTCCCAGGGACGCCGCCTGGGCACACGCGGTGGCCGGCCTGGAGCGCGGTCTCGCCGTCGCCGTCGACTACGGGCACACCGCCGACGGCCGCCCGCCGTTCCCCACCCGTACCGGCTTCCGCTCCGGCCGCGAGGTGGCCCCGGTGCCCGACGGCTCCTGCGACGTCACCGCGCACGTCGCACTGGACGCCGTCGCCGTCCCCGGTCTCCACAGCCTGTGGACGACGCAGCGGGAGGCGCTGCGGGCGCTCGGCGTCAGCGGCGCCCGGCCCTCGCTCGCCCTCGCCTCCACCGACCCGGCCGGCTACCTGCGGGCCCTCGGCGGCGCCGGCGAGGGCGCCGAGCTCACCGACCGGGCCGGTCTCGGCGCGTTCGGCTGGCTCGCGCAGACCGTCCGGATGCCGGTACCGCCGAGCCTGGAGGCACTGGCGGGATGGCAGACTCTCACCCCATGAGGGAGACCACGGTCGGCATCGGGGCGGGAGCCGAGAACTTCACGGGCGAGGCGGGCGCCACCGACATGGTGCTCAACATCGGCCCGCAGCACCCGGCCACCCACGGCGTGCTGCGCCTGCGGCTGGTGCTGGACGGCGAGCGCATCGTCAGCGCCGAGCCGGTGATCGGCTACATGCACCGGGGCGCCGAGAAGCTCTTCGAGGCCCGGGACTACCGGCAGATCATCATGCTGGCCAACCGGCACGACTGGCTCTCGGCCTTCTCCAACGAGCTGGGCGTGGTGCTCGGCGTCGAGCGGATGCTCGGCATGGAGGTGCCCGAGCGGGCGGTGTGGATCCGCACCCTGCTCGCCGAGCTGAACCGCGTCCTCAACCACCTGATGTTCCTCGGCTCCTACCCGCTGGAGCTGGGCGGGATCACCCCGATCTTCCACGCCTTCTCCGGCCGCGAGGACCTCCAGCACGTGCTGGAGGAGGCCTCCGGCGGCCGGATGCACTACATGTTCAACCGGGTCGGCGGTCTGAAGGAGGACCTGCCGGCCGGCTGGCTCGGCCGGGTCCGCGCCGCCGTCGCCGTCGTCCGCTCCCAGCTGCCGGTCTTCGAGGAACTGGTGCTGGGCAACGAGATCTTCCGCGCCCGCACCGCCGGGGTCGGCGTCCTCACCAGGGCGCAGGCCGAGGCGTACGGCGTCAGCGGCCCGATCGCGCGGGCCAGCGGCCTGGACTTCGACCTGCGCCGCGACGAGCCCTACCTCGCCTACGGCAGCGAGGAACTGCGGCGGGTGCTCACCGTGGTCACCCGCGAGGAGGGCGACTGCCTGGCCCGCTTCGAGTGCCTGCTGGAGCAGACGGCCAACGCGCTGGACCTCGCCGACGCCTGCCTGGACAAGATCGCCGGACTCGCCCCCGGGCCGGTCAACCTGCGGCTGCCCAAGGTGCTCAAGGCCCCCGAGGGCAGCACCTACGCCTGGACGGAGAACCCGCTCGGCGTCAACGGCTACTACCTGGTGTCGCGCGGCGACAAGACGCCGTGGCGGCTCAAGCTGCGCTCGGCGTCGTTCAACAACATCCAGGCGCTGACCGAACTGCTGCCGGGAACGCTGGTCGCCGACATGGTGGCGATCCTCGGCTCGATGTACTTCGTCGTCGGCGACATCGACAAGTGAGCCGCGTCGGCGGGTGAGGGGGCGGGCGGACCCGCCCCCCTCGGCGCTACTTGTTCTTCGCGGCCTTCGGCTTCTTCGCCGGGTCGGCCGGGTGCGGGGCCACCTTGCGGTCGCCCTTGGTGGCGATCCGCTCCTCGCACAGCTCGGCCAGCACCCGGTACGCGGAACGGCCCATCAGCTCGGTGAGCTCCGGGCGGTAGCTGACGTAGACCGGGTCGGCGCCCTGGTGGGCGTCCGGGCTGCCGGTGCACCACCAGTGCAGGTCGTGGCCGCCCGGGCCCCAGCCGCGCCGGTCGTACTCGCCGATGGTGACCTGCAGGTAGCGGGTGTCGTCGGGGCGGTCGATCCAGTCGTAGGTGCGGCGCACCGGCAGCTGCCAGCAGACGTCCGGCTTGGTCTCCAGCGGCTCGCGGCCCTCCTTGAGCGCGAGCGCGTGCAGGGCGCAGCCCGCCCCGCCGGCGAAGCCGGGGCTGTTCACGAAGATGCAGGCGCCGTTGACCCGGCGGGTCTGGCGGTCGCCGTCCTCGTCGAGCATGGTGATGCCGCCGTCGGCCTTGATCCGGCCCTTGGCGTCGGTGCCGTGCGGGTGGTTCTCCCACAGCTCCGGGGTCAGCCGGGCCGCGTGGCCGGTGACGCGCTTCTCGTCGTCCTCGTCCGAGTAGTGCGCGCCCAGGGTGCAGCAGCCGTCGGACTCGCCGCGGCCCTCGCGGATGCCCTGGCAGCCCTGGCCGAAGATGCACGACCAGCGGGAGGTCAGCCAGGTCAGGTCGCAGCGGAAGACCTGCTCCGCGTCGTCCGGGTCGGTGAACTCGACCCAGGCGCGCGGGAAGTCGAGCGGGACCTCGGGGCGGAGCTCGGAACGCAGGACCGGCATCGCGAGGTCGACGGCGGTCGGGCCGCCGTCCTTCGGCTTGGCCTTCTTCCCCTTGGAGGTGCTGCTGCTGTGCTTGGACGTGTCTGCTGCTGCCACTCGGCAAGGGTAGAGCCTCCGCGCGCCGGCCAACCGTCCGTGGCCACGGGGTTTACGGCGAGTTCACCGCGCGGCGGCCGGGCGACGGCACGGCGACGGCGGGTGCGCGGCCGCCGTGAAGGCCGGGTGGAGCCGGGTGAAGGGGCCGTCGGCGGGCATCGGACGGGGGCCGGGCGGCCCTAGGATGGCGGCCGGTCCAGCGCGGGGAGGTACGGGGATGGCCGGCGGCGGCGGTGGGTTCGTCATCAAGCCCTGGGAACTGCACGGTGAGGGACGGGAGTTCGAGCGGATCTCGGCGGACTTCGGGAAGGCCGCCACCGCCCTGGAGCAGGGGCTCGCGGCGCTCGGCAGCCCGTGGGGCGGGGACGAGCCGGGCAGCGGGTTCGCCGCCGCCTACCGGGCGGCGCACGGCGGGCTGCTCGGCGGGCTGCGCGGGCTGGCCGGGCGGCTGGGGACGGTCGGCGCGGGTCTGCACGGCATGGCCGGGCGGACCGCCGACACCGACACCTCGGCGGCGAGCGGCTTCGCCGGCGGCCCGGCGGGCGGGCCCGGCACCCCCGAGGGCCGGCCGGCCTGACGCCTGCGGGCGGGCGCGCGCACCGTTCGGGGGCCGGCGCGCGTCCCTCCAAGGGGGCGGAGCACCGCCCCGCTCCGCAGGCCCGTCCGTCGAAGGGGGAAGCGCGTGTCGCGGAAACTGCCCGAGGAGCTCGTCCCGGTCCTGGCCCGGACCGGCCGGCGCTGGCCGCTGGCTGACGAGGAGGGGCTGCGCAGGGCGGCCGGGCTCTGGCGCGAGTTCGGCCACGAGGCGGACCGGCTCGCCAAGCGCGGCGGCGACGCGGCGCGGCGGGTCACCGGGGACAACTCCGGCCGGGCCGTCGAGGCCTTCGCCGCGTACTGGCAGGCGTTCCGGGGCGGCGGCAAGGGGCACCTGGACGACGCGCACGGCGCCGCCGGGCTGGTCGCCGGCGCCTTCGACGCGGCCGCCCGCGCCGTCGACTCCTGCAAGGCCGACATCGTGGCCGCCCTCAACGAACTGGCCGCCGAACTGAGGAAGGCCGAGGAGCAGGAGACCAAGGCCCGGGCGGCGGCCGAGGCGGCCCCGGCCGCGACGGCGCCGGAGGCGGGCGGGCCCTTCGACGCGGTGCGGCAGAGCGCCGGGGCCGCCGCCGAAACGGCCGCGCGGGCGGTGGCCGCCGCCGCCGTCGAGGCCGCCGGACTGAAGATCGGCGACCTGCTGGACGAACTCGGCCGGGCGATGAAGGACGGCCTGGGCACCGCGCTGCGGGAGCCGGCCGTGGTCGCGCTGCTGCGCCTGGCGCCGCCCGGTGCCGAGGGCGTGCGGGCGGCCGGGTACCCGGGCGGCGTCGGCGCGGCCTTCGACCCGGTGGCGGCCGGACTGCCCGCCGTCCTCGGCGAGCCGGGGGTGCTCGGCGGTCCCGGCGGGACGGGGCTGGCCGTGGTGCTCGGGCAGGACGGCAAGCCGGTGGTGGGCGTGCCCGGGCTGGCGGTGAAGCTCGACGAGGCCGGGCGGCCGGTCCTGGACGAGCACGGCGAACCGGTCATCGTGCGGGCCGACGGCACCCCGGTGGCCGACGCCGCCGGGCTGGTGGTCGTCCCGGGCGCGGACGGCCGGCCGGTGGTCGGGGTGGAGAACCTGGCCGTGAAGCTGGACGAGCACGGGCGGCCGGTGCTGGGCGGGGACGGGCGGCCGGTGCTGACCGGGCAGGACGGCCGGGAGATCACCGGGGTGCCGCTGGCCGGGGCCGCGGGGGCGGACGGGCGGCCCGGCCCCGGCACCGGTCCCGGTTCCGGTCCCGGCACCGGTGTGGACGGGGTGGACGGCGACGGCCACGGGCACGGCCGCGATCACGGGCCGGGGGCGCCCGGCGCGGGCGGGCCGGTGACGGCCGTGACGGCCGGGGCGGACGCGCTGCTCGGGGCGGGGGCCTCGGTGGTGTCCGGCGGGCCCGGGGGCGACTCCGAGCCCGAGCGGTCGGGCCCCGGCCCCGTCCCGGGCGGGCACGGGTCGCGTCCGGGGCCCTCGGCGGGCTTCGCCGAGGCTCCGAGCGGCGGGGGCCGGGGCGGCGGCGACCGGACGTCGCCCGGCCCGGCTCCCGGTCCCGCGCCCGCTGCGGGCCCCGTGCCCGCTCCGGTTCCCGCGCCGGTCCACCGTGCCGACGGCGGCGGGGGGCCGTCAGGTTCGTCCGGCCCGTCCGGGCACACCCGCGCGGCCGACGACGACTACCTGCTGCCGCCCGCCGTCGCACCCGCCGCACCCGCGCCGAGCACGGCCCACGGCGGCGGAAGCGGGCACCCCGCCGCCCCGGTGACCGTGCGCACCGACTCGGTGCTCGCGCCGCCCGCGCCCCGGTCCGCCCCCGCGTACGACGTCCCGGTGCAGGCCCCGGCCCCGCCGCCCGCACCGGCCGCGGGCGGCTGGGCGGCCGCGCCGCACGTCGCCGCGCACCCCGGCCCCTACGCCGCGCCGTTCGCCCCGCCGCCGTTCACCGCCCCGCCGTTCACCGCACCGCCGGTTCCCGGCGGTGGCGGGGCGGTCGGCCCGGGACCGCTGGCCGTGGGCGCGACCCCGGGGGCGTCCGGCGCGCACGGCCCGGCCCCGTTCGGCAGCGGGATCGGCGCGGGCGCCCCGGCGGCCCCTCCGCAGCCCGCCCCGGCGCCGGCCCCCGTACCCGGCACCCCCGCTGCGGCGGCCCCGCGCGCCGCCGCCGGACCCGCCCACCCGGCCGTCGCCCCGGTGGTCGCCCCGGTGCCGCTGCCCGTTCCCCCGCCGCCGACCGTTCCCCCGCCGACCGTCCCGCCGTCGGGCGGACCCGGTACCGGCCAGGCCCCGGTGCCCGCGCCCGGGACCGGCCCCGCGCCCGGGCGCTCCGACGGCCACCCGGACGGCCACCACCCGCACCGCCGCCGCACCGACGGCCCGCCCGCCGACGACGGACCCGGGCTCGCCTGGGGCGCGGTGCCGGTGGCCACCGCGCACGCCACCGCCCTGCACCTGGCCATGCGCGCGCTGCGCGGCGAGGGCGTCGCGGGCGCGCCCGTCGTCCGGCTGCGGACCATCGCCGACAGCCGCCCGACCGGCCTGCCCGGCGGGCTCGCCCCGGTCGACCCGGAGCACCAGCGCGAGATCGAACGCCGCGCGCCCCGGGACGCCGACGGCCTGCCCGTCCGCCACCCCGACCCGGCGGCGGGGGGCTGGACCGAGGTGGTCAACGACGGTGGGTACCGCGAACCGGGACGGGCCAACAACAGCCTGGAGATCGCCCTCTCCGCCGTCGACACCTTCACCGGCCGGCCGACCTGCGCCGCCCCGCGCGTCCCCACCGAGGGCGACGCGGGCGAGCGCGGTGGCCGCGACCGCGCCGAGCGCGAACTCGGCGCACCGTTCCGCGACCTCGGCGACGGCGACCGGGCCTTCGTCCGGCTGGCGGGCGCGCTGCGCAGGGCCGGCCACGGGGCCCAGGCGGTGCTGCTCACCCTGGACGGCTTCGGCCGCCCGCACGCCTGGAACGCGGTGAACCACCGGGACACCGTGACCTACCTCGACCACCAGGCGGGCCGCCGGGACCAGGCCCCGCTGCACCCCGCCGACCACGGCCTCTGGGCCGTCGCGCTCGGCCCCGAAGGCCGCCCCCTCGACCTGCCCGCCCCCACCCCGTGACCCCGGTGGCGTCCGCGCGGGGGAGAGCGACCGTGAGTGAACGGAGGTGGCCGCGATGGCGGTGACGAGGGCGGCGGCGACCGAGGCGGCGCACCGGTGGATCAACGGCGACCTGCCGACGGCGCGCGCCCGGCGGGTCCGCCTCCACGAGTTCGAGCTGGGCTGGGTGGTCTGGGCGGAGCCCCCGCCGGTCCACGTCGACCCGCTGTCCGGGCAGCGGCGGGCGCCCGAGGAGATCGGGGCGGCCTGCGCCGTGGTGGACCGGGTGGACGGCCGGTTCACCGTCTGGCCGTCCGTCCCGGTGCCCGAGGTGGTCCGGCTGTACCGGGACTTCGTCGGCGCGGGCGGGTACGACCCCACCCGGCCGCCCGCCACCGGACGCGGCACCCGCGCCGAGCTGACCTACCGTGACCCGGCGGGCGAGCGGCGGGTCCTGGCCCTGCGGTCGGCGCCGGGCCTGCCACACCCGGCGCTGCGCGGCTGGTGGTGGCTGCGCGAGCAGGGGGTCCGGCCCGAGGAGGTGCTCGCCGTCCGCACCGACCTGCGGCTGAGCGCCCTGCCGGGCGGCTACTGGGCGTACGCGCTGGCGGCCGAACTCCCCGGCGTCCGCCTGGACTTCGACCTGCCGTACGGGCCGCGCTTCGACCAGCGCGCGGCGGCCGTGCGCGCGCTGCCGGAGGAGGAGGGCGCCGGGCCGGTCCGCAACCGGCTGCCGTTCCCGCGCGCCGTCCCGCCGTCGCCCGCCGAGCCGGAGCACGTGCTCGCGCGGCGGCTGACGGCGCGGTTCGGGCCGGACGGCGTCCGGCGGTTCGCACCGGCGGACGTCGCCCGGGCCGACCTGCCGGCGGAGGACGCCCGGCTGCTGCTGACGGTGGGCGTGCCGGTGGCCGTCGACGGCTGCTTCGCCCTGGACGACCCGCGCCCGGCCGCCGTCCCGGGCACCCGCCCCGCCGCCGTGCTCCCGCCGGTGGCCGACCACCTGGCGGCGGTGGGCCGCGGTACCCGGGTGGCCGAGCGGGAGCGCCGGGCGCTCGCCCCGCAGGTGGTGCTCGGCACGGACGGCTGGGCGCTGATCACCCTGGACACCGCCTGCGGCGCCGTCCGCGCCGTCGACCCCGACTACGCCACGACCCGCCACTGCAACGCCTCGGTCACCGCCTTCGTGCGCTCCCTCGAACTGGTCGCCGGCCGGCTGCCGGGCCTGCGCGGGCTGGACCCGGAGGCCGCCGGGGCAGCCGTCGCCGAGCTGCAGCGCGGCCTCGCGGCGGTGGATCCGGAGGTCTTCGCCGACCCGGAGAACTGGTGGGCGGTCGTCGTCGAGCAGCTCTGGGACGGTCTGCTCTGAACCGATGGACCGATGGACCCGATGAACCCGATGAACCCGGTGGCCCGGTGCGCGGCCCGCCGCGCCGGCCCTCCACCGTGCGGGTGAACGCCGGAACAACACCGTCCGAATACTGTTCGAACGGTTCCGTCGATCCCGCCGCAGACCGCCCGCCGGAGCCGTGATCAGCGCCCGGACCAGCAAGAACACCGGTACGGGCCGGTCTCCTCCGGCCCCGGATCGCGTAGCGTGGAGATTTATGCGACTCGGTGTGCTCGACGTAGGTTCCAACACGGTCCACTTCCTCGTGGTGGACGCCCATCCGGGCGCCGCCCCCCTGCCCGCCTACTCCCACAAGGCCGAGCTGCGGCTCGCCGAACTCCTCGACGAGCAGGGTGCGATCAGTGAGACCGGCGTCGAGAGGCTGATCGCCATGATCTCCTCCTCGCTGCGGGTCGCCGAGGACAAGGGCGTGGTCGACATACTGCCCTTCGCGACCTCCGCCGTGCGCGAGGCCGCCAACGGCGAGGCGGTGCTGCGCCGGGTCGCCGACGAGACCGGCGTCGAACTGCGGGTGCTCTCCGGCCAGGACGAGGCCCGGCTGACCTTCCTGGCGGTCCGCCGCTGGTTCGGCTGGTCCTCCGGCCGGCTGCTCAACCTCGACATCGGCGGCGGCTCGCTGGAGATCGCCTGCGGCCTGGACGAGCAGCCGGACGCGGCCTGCTCGCTGCCGCTCGGCGCCGGCCGGCTGACCGCCCGCTGGCTGCCCGGCGACGTCGCCGACCCCGAGCAGCTGCGCGGCCTGCGGCGGCACATCCGCGCCGAGATCGCCACCGTCGTCGGCGAGATCTCCCGTCTCGGGGCCCCGGACCACGCCGTCGCCACCTCCAAGACCTTCAAGCAGCTCGCCCGGATGACCGGCGCCGCCCCGGCCGACGCCGGCCCGTACGCCGACCGCCGGCTCACCCGCAACAACCTGGCCGCCTGGCTGCCCCGGCTCTCCGCGATGACCGTCGCCGAACGGGCGCAGATCCCCGGCGTCTCCGAGGGCCGCGCCAAGCAGCTGCTCGCGGGCGCGCTGGTCGCCGACGCCGCGATGGACCTGTTCGGCCTGGACGAGCTGGACGTCTGTCCCTGGGCGCTGCGCGAGGGGATCATCCTGCGCCGGCTGGACGCCATGGACACCGCCGCCGACCGCCGCCGGCCCGCCCTCACTCCCTGAGGTCACCCCCGGACGGACGGCGCCCGGGACGGCCGGGCGGGCACCCGCCCGCTCCCCGTTCCGGGCGCCGTCCGCTTACGCTGTCTCCCGTGGCGCAACCAGCGGGCGAGGACGGAACGCGGGAGGGCCGCGCTCCCGAGGACGGGCAGCCGCGGTCGGAGGCCCCACGCCGCGACGCCCGGCCCCGCAAGCTCGGCAAGGCCGCCCGGGAGGCCGCCGGCGGCGTCGCCGAGAAGGCGGCCCGGAAGGCCGCCGCCAGAGCGGCGAACAAGGCCACCACCAAGGACCGGCCCACGGCCACACCCCTGGACGTCGCCGAGGCCGCGTCCAGGAAGGCCGCCAGGAACGCCCCCGGGGCCCCCGCCGCCCAGCCGGCCCGCGGCACCCGCACCGCCCGGGCCGCCGGCGCCGCCAAGGCCGCCGTCCAGTCGGTGAAGTCCGTCAAGGCCGCCCGCCAGGCCGCCGCCCGCCCCCCGCTGCTGCGCACCACCGACCGCCTGGTGCTGCCCGCGCACCCGACCCTGCACATCCCGGACACCAAGGTCGCCCTGTCCACCGCCTCCGTCTACCCGGCCAACACCGCGGTCGCCTTCGAACTGGCCGCCAGGCTCGGCTACGACGGCGTCGAGGTGATGGTCTGGAACGACCCGGTCAGCCAGGACATCGAGGCGCTGCGCCGCCTCTCGGACGCCCACGGCATGCCGATCCTCGCCGTGCACGCGCCGTGCCTGCTGATCACCCAGCGGGTGTGGACCACCGACCCGTGGACCAAGCTGGTCCGCGCCCGGGCGGCGGCCGAGAAGCTCGGCGCGAACGCGGTCGTCGTCCACCCGCCGTTCCGCTGGCAGCGCCAGTACGCCCGCGAGTTCGTCGAGGGCATCCACCGGATGGCGGGGGAGACGGACGTCCGGTTCGCCGTCGAGAACATGTACCCGTGGCGCTACAAGGACCGCGAGATGCTGGCCTACGCACCCGGCTGGGACGTCACCGACGAGGAGTACCGGCACTTCACCATCGACCTGTCGCACGCCGCCACCTCGCGGGTGGACGCCTTCGCGATGGTCGAGCGGATGGGGGACCGGCTCGCCCACATCCACCTGGCGGACGGCTCGGGCTCCGGCAAGGACGAGCACCTCATCCCGGGCCGGGGCAAGCAGCCCTGCGCCGAGTTGCTGGAGCACCTCGCCCGGACCGGGTTCGACGGCCACGTGGTGCTGGAGGTCAACACCCGTCGGGCCGCGTCGCCCGCCGAACGCGAGGCCGATCTCGCCGAGGCGCTGGCCTTCACGCGCTTGCACCTGGCCACCCCCGCGCGCGTACGCTGACGGCACACGAACGGCCGTCCAATGGGGGAGACATGGCGGAACACAGTGGAGCGGTGAACCGGACCGGCAGCGACTTCCGCGGGCTCGCGGAGTCGTTCGGTGGGGTGGCGGCGGAGTACGACCGGGCGCGGCCGTCGTATCCGCAGGAGTTGTTCGACGAGTTGGAGCGGTTGTCCGGGCGGGTTCTGCGGGGTGCCCGGGTGCTGGATGTGGGTGCGGGGACGGGGATCTCGACCCGGTTGCTGGCGGCCCGGGGTGCGGATGTGGTCGGGGTGGAGCCGAGCGCGGGGATGGCGGCGCAGTTCCTGGCGTCCGGGCCGGGTCTGGCGCTGGTCCGGGGCAGTGGCGACGATCTGCCGTTCCACGATCACTCGGCGGACTTCGTCACGTACGCCCAGGCTTTCCACTGGACGGATCCCGGGCGTTCCGTCCCCGAGGCGATCCGTGTCCTGCGCCCCGGCGGGGCCCTCGCCGCCTGGTGGAACGTGAAGGACAGCGGCGTCGCCTGGGTGCGGGCGATGGGCGAGCGGCTCGCCGCCGCCCTGTCCGAGAGCTACCACGGCTACGGCGCCATCGACGAGTTCGCCTCCCACCTCGCCCCGTACGACCTGCGGACCGGGCACACCGTGCTCCACTGGGAGCGCCGGATCACCGTCGACCACCTGATCACCGACCTCACCTCGCGCTCCTACCTCGCCGCGCTCACCCCGGAGCGGCGCGCGCCGCTGCTGGCCGTCGAGCGTGAGGCCCTGCTGGCGGAGTTCCCGGACGGCTGGGTGATCGAGCCGTACGTGCTGGACCTCACCGTTGCCGTCACCCCGGCCTGACCGCGCGCGTACGCTGACACGTGACGTGAACTGCCGTACGGGGGAGCGGACATGACGGGCATACAGGAATTCCGGAAGCTCGCGGAGTCGTTCGGTGGGGTGGCGGCGGAGTACGACCGGGCGCGGCCGTCGTATCCGCAGGAGTTGTTCGACGAGTTGGAGCGGTTGTCCGGGCGGGTTCTGCGGGGTGCCCGGGTGCTGGATGTGGGTGCGGGGACGGGGATCTCGACCCGGCTGTTGGCGGCCCGGGGTGCGGATGTGGTCGGGGTGGAGCCGAGCGCGGGGATGGCGGCGCAGTTCCTGGCGTCCGGGCCGGGTCTGGCGCTGGTCCGGGGCAGTGGCGACGATCTGCCGTTCCACGATCACTCGGCGGACTTCGTCACGTACGCCCAGGCTTTCCACTGGACGGATCCCGGGCGTTCCGTCCCCGAGGCGATCCGTGTCCTGCGCCCCGGCGGGGCCCTCGCCGCCTGGTGGAACGTGATGGACCCGGACGTGCCCTGGGTCCGGGCCGCCGGCGACCGGGAGCGCGCGCTGCTGCCCGGTGCCGTCCGCCAGTTCGACGAGCTGGAGTCGGCGGCCGACCAGTGGCGCCGCCTCGGTCTGGAGTCCGCCACCACGGTGCTCCGCTGGGAGCGCCGGACCACCGTCGACGACCTCGTCACCGACATGTCCTCGCGCTCCTACGTCGCGGTCCTCGACGAGGACCGGCGCCGTGCGCTGCTGGAGGGTGAGCGCGAGGCGCTGCGGGCCGAGTTCCCGGACGGCCTGGTCACCGCGCCGTACCAGGTGGACCTCACCGTGGCGGTCGTCCCCGGCTGACCACCCGGCTGACCGCATCGCGGACGCGGCGTCCGCCGCCCGGACGGCGGGCGTAGGCTCGACGGACACAGTGGCCCCGCACCCTCCGAACGACCGGGGCCGCGAGCCAGCCTCCGAAGGAGTCGAGCACAGTGCCCGAGCTGAGGTCCCGTACGGTCACCCACGGTCGCAACATGGCAGGCGCCCGGGCGCTTCTCCGGGCGGCCGGCGTAGCCCGCGAGGACTTCGGCAAGCCGATCATCGCGGTCGCCAACTCCTTCACCGAGTTCGTCCCCGGCCACACCCACCTCCAGCCGGTCGGCCGGATCGTCTCCGAGGCGATCAAGGAGGCGGGCGGCATCCCGCGCGAGTTCAACACCATCGCCGTCGACGACGGCATCGCGATGGGCCACGGCGGCATGCTCTACTCGCTGCCCTCGCGCGACCTGATCGCCGACTCGGTCGAGTACATGGTCAACGCGCACTGCGCCGACGCGCTGATCTGCATCTCCAACTGCGACAAGATCACCCCCGGCATGCTGATGGCCGCGCTGCGCCTGAACATCCCGACGGTCTTCGTCTCCGGCGGCCCGATGGAGGCCGGCAAGGCCACCCTGGTCGACGGCACCGTGCGCAAGCTCGACCTCGTCGACGCGATCTCCCAGGCGGTCAACGAGAACGTCTCCGACGAGGACATCGCGATCATCGAGGAGAACGCCTGCCCGACCTGCGGCTCCTGCTCGGGCATGTTCACCGCCAACTCGATGAACTGCCTCACCGAGGCGATCGGCCTCTCGCTGCCCGGCAACGGCTCCGTGCTCGCCACCCACACCGCCCGCCGCGCCCTCTACGAGCGGGCCGGCCGCACCGTCGTCGAGATCACGAACCGGCACTACGGCCAGGACGACGAGTCCGTCCTGCCGCGCGCGATCGCCACCCGCGCCGCCTTCGAGAACGCCATGGCCCTGGACATCGCCATGGGCGGCTCGACCAACACCATCCTCCACCTGCTCGCCGCCGCCCAGGAGGCCGAGCTGGACTTCGACCTGCGGGCCATCGACGCGATCTCCCGCAAGGTGCCCTGCCTCTCCAAGGTCGCGCCCAACGGCTCGTACTACATGGAGGACGTGCACCGGGCCGGCGGCATCCCGGCCATCCTCGGCGAGCTCTACCGCGGCGGGCTGCTCAACGAGGACGTGCACACCGTGCACGCCGACTCGCTCGCCGAGTGGCTGAAGACCTGGGACGTCCGCGGCGGCTCGCCCTCCGACGAGGCTGTCGAGCTGTGGCACGCCGCCCCCGGCTGCGTGCGCTCCGCCGAGGCCTTCTCGCAGTCCGAGCGCTGGGAGTCGCTGGACACCGACGCCGCCCGGGGCTGCATCCGCGGCGTCGAGCACGCCTACTCCGTCGAGGGCGGCCTCGCCGTGCTGTACGGCAACCTCGCCGAGGACGGCTGCATCGTGAAGACCGCCGGGGTCGACGAGTCGATCTGGACCTTCAGCGGCCCGGCCGTCGTCGTGGAGTCCCAGGAGGACGCGGTCGAGGCGATCCTCGCCAAGCGGGTCAAGGAGGGCGACGTCGTCGTCATCCGCTACGAGGGCCCCAAGGGCGGCCCGGGCATGCAGGAGATGCTCTACCCGACCTCCTTCCTCAAGGGCCGCGGCCTCGGCAAGGCCTGCGCGCTGGTCACCGACGGCCGCTTCTCCGGCGGCACCTCGGGCCTGTCCATCGGCCACGCCTCCCCGGAGGCCGCGTCCGGCGGCACCATCGCGCTGGTCGAGGACGGCGACACCATCGCCATCGACATCCCGGGCCGGCGGATCTCGCTGGAGGTGCCCGCCGAGGTCCTGGACGAGCGCCGCCGCGCGCTGGAGGCCGGCGGCGGCTACCGGCCGAAGAACCGTGACCGCCAGGTCAGCCAGGCCCTGCGCGCGTACGCCGCGATGGCCACCTCCGCCGACAAGGGCGCCGTCCGGGACGTCAGCAAGCTCGGCTGACCCCGCCCTCCGCGGCAACGCCGACGAGGAGCCGTCCCGGCCACCGGGACGGCTCCTCCGTCGTTCCCGGCCGGCGGGGATAATCGGATCCGTGACCCAGGAACCCACCCCCTCCGCCCAGCCCGCCGGCGCCCCCGAGCCGGAGCCGATCCGCTGGTTCGGCACCAGCTGGGTCGAGCGCGGCGGCGACTACCGGCTGCGCCGCGTCCTCGTCCCCCTCGGCGCCCTGCTCTGCGCCGCGGCCGCCGCCCTGGTGCTGCGCTTCGCCGTCGACGGCATCCGGGTGGCCGACAACGGCGGCTTCCTCAACGGCCTGCTGGTCGCCGCCGTCGCGATCTGCTCGCTGCTCGCGGCGCTGCGCACCTGGAAGCTGCTCACCGAGGGCAAGGAGAACCTGACCGGCTGGATGGCCGAGGAGAAGTCGCTCGGCGTGGTCTGGATCATCGGCGGGGTCGGCGCCCTGCTCGCCTACTTCGTCCGCAGCCTGCGCGAGGCCCCGGGCGAGGCCGTCCGGCGCGCCCGCTACGAGCAGGAGCGCGACCGCCACGAGCGCCGGCAGGCCAACCGCAGCGGGCGGCCCGGCGCCAAGGCGCCGGGCCGGGCCAAGCGCCGACGTTAGGCCGAGGGCCCGGGCCGGCCCTGGGCCCTCGCCGGCCCGGGCCGGGTCAGCTGCGGGTCACCGTCCCGCACTCGCCGTCGCCCTCCGACAGGTCCTTGCTGCGGTCGTACGGGTCGCTGGCGGTGCCGCTGGGCGCCGGCTCGGGGCCGCCGAACGAGGCCGCGAACTGGTCGAACTGCGGGTGCAGGTAACCGTCGTAGACGTCGCAGGCGCTGTTGCCGATCTCGGACCGGCTGTTGATGTTCAGCTTCTTCGGGATCACGTCGAAGCGCTTCGGGTCGTAGAACCGGAAGGTCTCCACCTTGCGGACCACGGTGCGGGTGGTCCAGGTGTCCCCGGCGACGTCGGCGGCCGGCACCGTCCAGCCGACCGGCCGGGCCGTGCCGCCACCGGTACCGCCACCGTTCGTGCCACCGGTCCCGCCGCCGCCCTTCCCGCCCGGGGTGGACGGCCGCGGGGTGGGCGTCGGCCTGGGCGCGGCGGCCCGCTTGGCGGCGTCCGGTCCCGGCCGCAGCGCGTACACGTAGGTGAAGTCGGCGTGCACCAGCACGCCCTTCTCGCCGTCGCCCTCGACCGTGAGCATGCCCTGGAGCTTCACGGTGTTGTCGACCGGGATCGCCTCGGCCGGGTCGAAGCGGGTGAACCAGTGCGTCGGGTCGGTCTCGGCGGACGGCTTGGCGAGCGCCTTGACCGCCGAGTTCTGCTCATCGGCGTCCAGCATCGCCAGCGCGGCCGTCGGACGCCCGCCGGCCACCACCGCCGGGTCCAGGTTGGCCGCCGCCAGGTACTGCTTGACCAGCTCGACCTGCTCGGCGACCTCCTCGGCGGTGAACACCCCGACGGCGCCGGGGGCCTCCTTGGGCGCGAACACCGCGATGTCGGTCGGCCACCCCTCGGCGGGGGAGCCGGCCCACGGGTGGTCGACGGTCGGGCGCTGCTCGGCCGCCACCGACGGCGCGGCGGTCGGCCGGGCGGTCTCCGGGGCGACGGTCGGCACGGGCCCCGACGCGGCGGGCGTACCGCCGGAGCCGTCGCCGAAGCGCGTCGAGTACCAGGACCGCAGCCCGTCGACGTTGAGCGCGGCGAGCACCAGGGCGACGGCCAGCAGCACGAACAGCGGCGTGCGCCACTCCAGCGAACGGCGCGGCCGCGGGTTGCCCCACGCGTCGACCGGCCGGCCCTTGCGGGCGAACCGCTTCCTCGGTGCCGGCCCGTCGTTCACCGAGCGGCGGCCGCCCGGGTCGACGGGCGGCGTGTGCTTCCACTGGGCGGCGAGCATCCGGGTGCGGCCCGTCTGCTCCTTGACGGAGGCTCCCCGGACGAACTCCTCGTCGAGGACGAGGTCGGCGAACGGGTCCTTCCCGTCCGGTCCGGTCGGGGCGGTCCCGTCCGGTTCCCGGCCCTCGGACGGGCGCGGTTCTGGATCTTCGGCGATCGGCATCGCGCCAGTATGCCGACGGGGTGTGACGGATGTTCGATCGGGGCCACACCGGTCGGTGAACGCCCCGGTGGTGTGCGGGGATCAGCCCGTTTTGTCCCTTAGTCGGCCTTGCCCCTCCGCCGGCCTTTCCGCCGGCCCCTCCGGCCGTCCCCCGGCCGGAGCGCGGCCACGCCCCGTCAGCCCTTGCCGCGGGCCTTCTTCACCGATCCGACCACCCCCGCGACGGTCACCAGCACGGCGGCCGGGAACAGCGACTCGAAGAACGCCTCGAACACGCCCGCGTCCCCGAGGAACAGCTGCGCCAGCATGTTCAGCACCAGCAGTCCGCCGCCCGCCGGGAGCGCCGCCTGCCACGGGTGCTCGTTCGCCCACTGCTGCAGCCGCCGGTCGCTGCCCTCCCGGCGCATCCGGGCGCCGACGGTGCCGACCAGGAAGAAGAAGAACAGGCCCCAGCCGGCCGGACCGGCCAGCATGCTCAGCGACCAGTCCCCGTCGATCAGATCGATCACCAGGTCCGTCGCTCCCACCACCGCACCGACTCCCGCGGCGGTCCGCCACGGCCCCAGGGTCGCCGCGGCGACGGCGACCTGCCGGTTCTCACGTCGGGACATCTCTCCGTGTGCCATGACTCCACGGTGCGCCCGCCTCCACCCCCGGGCCATAGGGGAGAACCCGGAGTTTCGCCCTAGGGGCCGCCCCGGCGCCGCCGCTCGAAGCGTGGACGCTGCCTCCGGTGGCGGGCGCGCGGTGCGAGGATGGCCGCGGTGCCGGAACGCGGTACCGGAGGCAAGGAGCGGCCATGACCAGCAGCGCGGCGCACGGACAGAAGATCGCCTTCCTCGGCACGGGCAAGATCGGGGAGGCCCTGCTCTCCGGTCTGCTGCGGGCGGGCAAGGACCCGGGGGACGTCCTGGTGACCGCCCGCCGCCCCGAGCGGGCCGCCGAACTGGCCGCCCGCTACGGCGTCGGCGTGGTCGGCAACACCGAGGCCGCCAAGCTCGCCGACACCCTGATCCTCGCGGTGAAGCCGCAGGACATGGGCACCCTGCTGGACGAGCTGGCGCCGCACGTCGCCCCGGACCGGCTGGTGATCTCGGCGGCGGCCGGTATCCCCACCGCCTGGTTCGAGGCCCGGCTGGCGGCCGGCACCCCGGTGGTCCGGGTGATGCCCAACACGCCCGTCCTGGTCGACGAGGGCATGAGCGTCATCTCCGGCGGGTCGCACGCCACCGAGGCGCACCTGGAGCGGGCCGAGGAGATCTTCCGCTCGGTCGGCAAGGCGCTGCGGCTGCCCGAGTCCCAGCAGGACGCGGCGACCGCGCTCTCCGGCTCCGGCCCGGCGTACTTCTACTTCCTGGTCGAGGCGATGACCGACGCCGGCATCCTGCTCGGCCTGCCCCGGCAGGTGGCGCACGACCTCATCGTGCAGTCGGCGATCGGCGCCTCGGTCATGCTGCGGGATTCCGGCGAGCACCCGGTGAAGCTGCGCGAGGCGGTCACCTCGCCGGCCGGCACCACCATCGCGGCCATCCGCGAGCTGGAGAACCACGGGGTGCGGGCGGCCCTGCTGGGCGCCCTGGAGGCGGCCCGGGACCGCTCCCGGGAGCTGGCCTCCGGCGGCAAGTGACCGCCGGGGCCGGGCCGGCGGGCCGATAGGGTCGAACGCATGGCCTATGAACTGGTGATCTTCGACAACGACGGTGTCCTGGTGGACAGCGAGCCGCTCTCCAACCGGCTGCTGGCCGAGTACCTGACCGAACTCGGCTACCCGACCACGATCGAGGACTCCTACCGGGACTTCATGGGCACCGCCGCCCACCGGGTGCACGACGTGATCGCCGAGCGCCACGACGGCGCCCGCCTCCCGGAGGGCTTCGACGAGGCCTTCCACGGCCGGGTCTTCGACGCCTTCGCCACCGAACTCGCCGCCGTCCGGGGCGCGGACGCGCTGCTGAAGGAGCTCCAGCGGCGCGCCGTGCCCTACTGCCTGGCCTCCTCGGCCCACCACAGCTGGATCCGCGCCGCGCTGGACGTCACCGGCCTGCGCGGGCACATCGCGGAGGAGCGGATCTTCAGCGCCCAGGACGTCGGCGTGGGCAAGCCCGCCCCGGACCTGTTTCTGCACGCGGCCCGCACCCTGGGCGTCGACCCGGCGGCCTGCCTGGTGCTGGAGGACAGCCCCAACGGCGTGCTCGCCGCCCGGGCGGCCGGCATGGACGTCTACGGCTACACCGCGCTGACCGACCCGGCGAAGCTGACCGCGGCCGGTGCCACTGGTCTGATCGCCGACCTGTCCGAGGTCCCCGCCCTGCTCGGCTGAGCGCGCGCACCCCCTCCCGAAAACGGCCGTCTGCCCCTACGCTCTCGCCACCGACCGCCTTACCGGCCAGTAGCGAGGTGCATGTGCGTACCGAGGACGCCGAGAACGCCGACCGTGCCGAGAGCTCCGAGGGCTTCCCGACCACGCCCCCGGCCACGCCCCCGATCACGCCCGGGCTCAGGGCCGGCCGGGCCGCGCTGGCCGCGAGCTTCCTGCTCCAGGGCGTCACCTTCGCCCTGCTGGTCACCTGCATCCCGGAGATCCAGGACCGGTACGGGCTGAGCGACGCGCTGCTGCCGCTGTTCCTGGCCGCCGTACCGGTGCTGGCCGGGGTGGGGTCGATCGCCTCCGAGCGGCTGGTCCGCCGGACCGGCGCGCGGGCCGTGCTGCGGGTGGTCCAGCCGGCCGTCTGCGCCACCCTGGCCGCCACCGGCCTCGGCGACGCGCTCTGGCAGCTGGCGCTCGCCCTGGGCGCCTTCGGACTGCTGGTCGGCGCGCTGGACGCGAGCATGAACATGCTCGGGGTCGGCCTCCAGCACCGCTACGGCCGCTCGGTGATGCTCGGCTTCCACGCCGCGTTCAGCCTCGGCGCCATCCTCGGCGCGGCCGTCGCCGGCCTCGGCGCGCACGACGACCTCGGCCTGCCGGTGCTGTTCGGGACGGCCGCCGCGGTGATCGCCCCGCTCGCCCTGCTGGCCGGCGCCTTCCCCCGGCCCCCGGCCGGGGAGGCCCCCGACGCCGGGCCCGCCGGACTCGGCGACGCCGTCCGGGAGACCGCCGAGGCCGCCGCCCGGACGATCCCCTGGCGCCCGCTGCTGCCGCTCTGCCTGGCGATGGCCTTCGCGTACATCGCCGACGCCTCGGTCTCCAACTACAGCGTCAAGTACCTGACCGACGGGCTGGACAGCCCCGAGGACATCGCCAAGCTCTCCTACCTCGGCTACATGGTGGCGATGCTGGTCGGCCGGGCGCTCGGCGACCGCGCCGTGCAGCGCTGGGGCGCCGTCCCGGTGGTGCGCGGCGGCGCCGTACTGGCCGCGCTCGGCTTCGCGGTGGCCGCCGCCGCGCCGGGCGCCTGGGCCGGGATCGCCGGGTTCACCGTGCTGGGCCTCGGCATCTGCGCGATCATCCCGCAGGTCTTCGCGGCCGGCGGGCGGCTCTTCCCGGCGGACTCGGACGCCGCGGTGGCCCGGCTCAACCTGTTCAACTACGTGGGCTTCCTCGTCGGTTCGCCACTGGTGGGCGCGCTGGCGGACGCGAGCTCGTACCGCTGGGCGCTGCTCGCGCCGATGCTGCTGGTGCTGGCCGTCCTGCCGCTCGCCGACCGCTTCGCCCCGGCCCCGGCGGCGCCCGCCCCCGCCCGGACCGCCGTCCGGGACCAGGTCTGAGCCGCCCGTACGACCAGCGTTCAAGGACCCGTTGGCGGGCCCGGCCGCCGCCACCCACTACGGTGGACGGCATGCCCGAAGCCGAGCGTGACACCTCCTGCGGCCTGCACCTCTTCTGGGACGAGGCGGTCATCGCCTACGACTTCGGCCCAGGCCACCCGATGGACCCGACCCGGCTGGCGCTCACCATGCGCCTGGTGGAGGACCTCGGCCTGGCCGCCGGACCGGGTGTCACCCTCCGCTCCGCCCCGCCCGCCGGTGAGTCCACGCTGCGTCTGGTGCACACCGCCGAGTACGTCGAGGCGGTCAAGTACGCCGCCGCGCACCCCGAGCGGCAGGACGTCCGGCACGGCCTCGGCACCGACGACAACTGGTCCTTCCCGGCCGTCCACTCCGCCTCCGCGCTGATCGCCGGGCAGTCCGTCGCCGCCGCCGAGGCCGTCTGGCGCGGCGAGACCCCGCACGCCGTCAACTTCGCCGGCGGCCTGCACCACGCCATGCCCGACCGCGCCTCCGGCTTCTGCGTCTACAACGACCCGGCCCTCGCCATCGCCCGGCTGCTCGAACTCGGCGCCGAGCGGATCGCCTACATCGACGTCGACGTCCACCACGGCGACGGCGTCCAGCAGACCTTCTGGGACGACCCCCGGGTGCTCACCGTCTCCCTGCACGAGCACCCCGCCACCCTCTTCCCACAGACCGGCTGGGCCACCGAGACCGGCGGTCCCGGCGCCGAGGGCTCCGCGGTCAACCTCCCGCTGCCCGCCGGCACCGGCGACACGGGCTGGCTGCGCGCCTTCCACGCCCTGGTGCCCGAGCTGCTGACCGCCTTCCGCCCGCAGGTCCTGGTCACCCAGCACGGCGCCGACACCCACCTGGAGGACCCGCTGGCCCACCTCGCAGTCACCGTGGACGCCCAGCGGGCGATCGCCCAGGAACTGCACGAGCTGGCCCACGAGCACGCCGACGGCCGCTGGATCGGCCTCGGCGGGGGCGGCTACGCCGTCGTCGACGTCGTCCCGCGGACCTGGACCCACCTGGTCGCCACCGCGGCCGGCCGACCCGTCGACCCGGCCACCGAGACCCCGGAGTCCTGGCGCGCCGAGGTCTACCGGCGCACCCGCCGCCCGGCCCCGCTGCGGATGACCGACGGCGCCCGTCCGGTCTGGCGCGACTTCGACGCGGGTTACGATCCGGCGGACCGCCTCGATCAGGCGATCCTGGCCACCCGCCGCGCCGTCCTGCCGCACCACGGCCTGATGCCCTGACCCGGGCGGCCGTTTCCCGGCCCCGTTTCCCGCCCCGGACGGCCGAACCGGTGCCACCGCTTG
This sequence comes from Kitasatospora sp. NPDC057965, assembly GCF_042887135.1. Taxonomy (NCBI): domain Bacteria; kingdom Bacillati; phylum Actinomycetota; class Actinomycetes; order Kitasatosporales; family Streptomycetaceae; genus Kitasatospora; species Kitasatospora sp. NPDC057965. The sequence goes on along the minus strand of NZ_JBHVPZ010000018.1, from coordinate 6,290 downwards.
TGAAGACCTGGTGCCCCGTCGCGTTGAGTGCGCACGCCGACTAGTGCAGACCGCCGATCGGCTACGTACTGCAACGGGCTTATCCCTCACCGTACGAGGACTGCGCTTCCCCCTCTTCCCACTGGTACCACCCATAACTACTCTGGGGATACACGTGTGCCGGTGGAGTCACCGGAGGGGAAGCCGGTGCCTTGCACACGGGTAAGGGTCGGGTGATGGTCATGAGTTCCGGCGAACGCCCCTTGCAGGACGTCGTCTTCCTGACCGTGGCCGAGGTGGCCGCGGTCATGCGGGTCTCCAAGATGACGGTCTACCGGTTGGTGCACAGCGGTGAGCTGCCCGCCATCCGGGTCGGCCGCTCGTTCCGGGTGCCCCAGCAGGCAGTGCACGAGTACCTCAAGGAGTCCTACGTGCGGCTCGAAAGCGCGTAGGCGGGCCGGTCCGGTACGGGGTCCGCCACGGTGGACCCCGTATCCGTTCGCCCCGGATTCGCCTTGAGTTCGCCCGCCTCGGGGAGCGCGATTACGGCCCTGGGCGTGTGGAATGTAGGCTAGGCCCTCCGTCAGTCGTATGGACTCCGTCTCTCACGGGCGAGAGTCTCAGTGAGCGAGGGTTGTTCCGTGGGCTCTGTCATCAAGAAGCGTCGCAAGCGTATGGCCAAGAAGAAGCACCGCAAGCTTCTGAAGCGCACGAGGGTTCAGCGTCGCAACAAGAAGTGACGTCTGCTTCCTGCGCTTGTCCCCGCCTTGGTGGGGGTGGTCCGCGGACTCGCGTTCAGCGCCGTAGGAAGAAATAGTGCTCCCCGTTCTGCGGGGGTGCAGGCGTTCCACCGCCCGCCCAGGCCCTCGTGGCCCGGGCGGGCGGTGTCGTTTCCCGGCCCGTCGAGGCGGCGCGGTACGGTGCACGCAGGCCTCCCGGGCCGAGGAATGGGGTGCAGCGCTGTGGGAACGGTCGTGCTCGTCACCGGCGTGGCCCGCAGCCTCGGGGCCCGCTTCGCCGCCGAGCTGCGCCGCCGCCCGGGGGTGGACCTGGTGGTCGGGGTGGACGTGCAGCCGCCGCGACCGGCGCTGCGCGCGCTCGCGGAGCCGGACGGGCCCGCCGCGCCGTACCGCTTCCACCAGCTCGACCTGCGCCGCCCCGCCGTGGCACGGGTGATCGCCGAGCACGGCGTCGACACGGTCGTGCACCTCGCGGTCAGCGCCACCGGCCTGGGCTCCACCCACCGCTCCGCGGTGAAGGAGTCCAATGTGATCGGCACCATGCAGCTGCTCGGCGCCTGCCAGAAGGCTCCGGGGGTGCGGCGGCTGGTGGTGAAGTCGACCACCGGCGTCTACGGCTCGGCGCCGCGCGACCCGGCGGTGTTCACCGAGCGGACCCAGCCGAAGGTGCTGCCGGTCGGCGGTTTCGCCAAGGACGCCGTCGAGGTGGAGGGCTACGTCCGCGGCTTCGCCCGGCGCCGCCCGGACGTCGCGGTCACCGTGCTGCGGTTCGCCAACATCGTCGGCCCGGGCGCCGACACCCCGCTGAGCGAGTACTTCGCGCTGCCGGTGCTGCCGACCGTGCTCGGCTACGACCCCCGGTTGCAGTTCGCGCACGAGGACGACGTGGTCGAGGTGCTCTGCCGGGCCTCCTTCCCGGCCGAGCCGGGCACCGTGAACACCGGCACCTTCAACGTCGCGGGGGAGGGTGTGCTGCTGCTCTCCCAGTGCGCCCGCCGGCTGGGCCGGCCGACCCTGCCGCTGCTGCTGCCCGCCGTCAGCTGGATGGCCGGCCTGGCCCGGCAGACCCGGCTGGTCGACGTCTCGCCCGAGCAGCTGCGGCTGCTGACCCACGGCCGGGTGGTGGACACCGCGCGGCTGCGGGAGGCGTTCGGCTACCGCCCGTCGTTCACCACCCCGGAGGCGTTCGCGGACTTCGCCGCCGCGTTGTCGCCCGGGCTGCTGCCGCCGGGCCGGCTGACCGCCGTCACCGACGGCCTGGCCGCGCTGCTCGCCGGGTCCGGCGCCGCCGCCCGGGCGCACCGACCGCACTGACCGCACACTGACCGCACACTGACCGCACCGAGCCAGGAGCTGAACCCGCATGAGTGCCGCCGCCGAGAACGCGCCGGGTGAGGCGAAGGTCATCCCGATCGAGTCCGCCCCCAGTTGGACCGAGCCGCCGGCCGGCGGTCCGGGGCTGGCCGACCGGGTCGCCGACGCGGTCGGCGGCGCGCTGGCCGGGCGGCTCGGCGCCGCCGCGACCCGGGCGTTCGGCAAGGGCTGGGAGGAGCGGGCCGCCGACGGCCTGTCCTTCCTGCGCCGCCGGATCACCGGCGACTACGAGGTCGACGAGTTCGGCTTCGACCGGGAGCTCACCGAGGAGGTGCTGCTCGGGCTGCTGCGGCCGCTGGCGGAGAAGTACTTCCGGGTGGAGGTGCGCGGGATCGAGAACATCCCGGCCGAGGGCGGCGCGCTGATCGTCGCCAACCACTCCGGGACGGTCCCGCTGGACGCCCTGATGACCCAGGTGGTGATACACGACCACCACCCGCGCCACCGGCACCTGCGGATGCTCGCCGCCGACCTGGTGTTCGTGCTGCCGGGCGTCAACGAGCTGGCCCGCAAGGCCGGGCACACCCTGGCCTGCAACGAGGACGCCCAGGCGCTGCTGGAGCGCGGCGAGCTGGTCGGCGTCTGGCCGGAGGGGTTCAAGGGGATCGGCAAGCCGTTCGGCGAGCGGTACAAGCTGCAGCGGTTCGGCCGGGGCGGGTTCGTCTCCTCGGCGCTGCGGGCGGGGGTGCCGATCGTGCCGTGCTCGATCGTCGGGGCCGAGGAGACCTATCCGATGATCGGGAACTTCCGGACGCTGGCCCGGCTGCTGGGCCTGCCGTACGTGCCGATCACGCCGACCTTCCCGTGGCTGGGGCCGCTCGGGGCGGTGCCGCTGCCGACCAAGTGGATCATCGAGTTCGGCGAGCCGATCGCGACCGACCGGCACCCGGCGGACGCGGCGGACGATCCGATGCTGGTCTTCGACCTGGCCGACGAGGTGCGGGAGACCATTCAGCACACGCTCTACCAGCTGCTGGTGCAGCGGCGTTCGGTGTTCTTCTGACGGCCGGCGGGCCGCCCCGGACGGGGCGACACGGCGGGGCCCCGGCGGACGAGGTGTCCGCCGGGGCCCGCTCCGTTCTCCCGCCGTCCGGCCGGTGCCGTCCGGTGCCGTCCGGTCAGCCGCCGAGGATCCGCAGGCCGGGCAGCAGGCCCGGGATCAGCGGGGGCACCTCGACGCCCTGCTGGGCCGCGCCGCTCGCACTGGGCGCCGCCTCGGTCGGCGAGGCCGGGGGCTGGTCCGGCGTCGGCGCCGGGGCGGGCGCGTCCGCACTGGGCGAGGGCTTCGCCCCGGTGAGCCCGCTGGTGAGGTTGTCGACCAGTCCGCCGACCGGGGCCGGTACGACGTTGGCCGGGCCGCTCGGCAGCGGGAGGACCGGTGCGGCGGGCGCCGCCGGGGCGGGGACGCCACCCTGGGCCGGGGCCTGCGGGGTGCCGCCGGGCCGGTCGCCGGCCGCACCGCCCGCCGGGCCGCCGGTGGCGCCGCCCTGGGCGGGTGCGTTGCCCGCCGCCGGGTTGCCGCCGGGCGCCGCCCCGGTGGCCGGCGCTCCGGCGCCGCCGCCGACGGGGCCGTGCGTTCCGCCGCTCGCCCCGCCGCCGGCCGGAGCGCCGCCGGGGGCGGGCTGCTGGACCAGACGCAGGGGCGCGACGTCCTGGCTTATGGCGTCGAAGAGCTGGTCCACCAGGTGGGCCTGCGGAGTGAGCTGGACCGGGAGCCGGGACTGGATCTCCGACCAGGTGCCGTCCTCGTCCTGGGCGAAGCCGGCCAGCGTGCGCATCGGGTCGAGCGAGCCGTTGTTGCGGTAGACGGCGCGCAGCAGGTCGCGCCCCTTGAGGGCGTCGGCGTGCATCGCGTCGAGGGCCTTGCGGACCTGCTCGACGGTGCCCGGGCTGAGCGCGCCGGCCGGGTCGGTCCGGCCGACCAGGGACTTCGCCTCGCCGAGGCGGGTGGCCGCGTTGTCCAGGAGCAGTTCGCCGCGTTCGCTGTCGGAGCCCGCGAGGTTGAGCCGTAGACCCTCCAGCCCGCGCTTCATGCCGTACAGCGGGTCGCCGGGGAGCGCGTTGCCGCTGGCGGCCGCGGCGCCGGCGAAGCTGCCGACGGCGAGGCCGGCGACCAGTCCGCCGATCGCGAACCGGCGGCTCCAGCGTCCGCGCGGCGCGGTGCGGACGGCCCGGTGGCGGCGCTGCCGTGGCACGGTCGCGCCCGGGCCGCCCGCGAAGGCCTGCTCGAACGCGGCCATCAGCTGGGCGCGTTGGACGGTCCGGACCTCCTGGTCGAGTTCCGGGGCCGGCAGCGCGCGGAGCGCGCCGACCGTGTCGATGAGTTCCGTCATCGCGGCCGAACCGGCGTTCCCGCCGGTGGTGGTGGCCGTTCCGTCGGCAGCGCGGTGCTCCGCCTGGTGGGCCTCCAGCGCCTCGGCGAAGGCCTTCGCCCGCCGGTGCTCCAGCACGTTTGCCGTCACGGACCACACCTCCCTTCGTCGTTGTCGACACCCCGGCTTGCCGGACGGTTGCTCCGACAAGCCAAAGCCACTCCATCGGGTGAGAGGTCGCAATTCGACTTGACCGTACGCCTGGTGGAGGCTTGCACGCTGGCCAACGAGCGGTGCGGGCGGTCGGTTACGCACGGCTGATCATCGGACCGACCGTTCACCCGGATGTGTCGGGCCGCCCCGGAAGGTGACGGCCCGCTTCCTATCTCTCCTGCCGCTAGCCCGGAATCCTGCCCGGAACACCGCCGGCTCATCGCGCGTCGGGCGGGAGCAGCCGGGCCAAGGTGCGCACGGCGCGGTACTGCAGGGTCTTGATGGCGCCCTCGTTCTTGCCCATGATCCGGGCGGTCTCGGCGACCGAGAGCCCCTGCAGGAAGCGGAGGGTGACGCATTCCTGCTGCTGCGGGTTCAGCCGCCGGACGGCCTCCAGCAGGGCGGCGTTGGAGAGCGACTCCAGCACCGACTCCTCGGGGCTGCGCTCGCACTCGTTGGAGTCGAGCATCTCGCCGGTGGTGACCTCCAGCCGGAAGCGGCTGGACTTGAAGTGGTCGGCGACCAGGTTGCGGGCGATGGTCACCAGCCAGGCGCCGAAGTCCCGGCCCTGCCAGGTGAAGGTGCCGATTCTGCGCAGCGCGCGCAGGAACGTCTCGCTGGTGAGGTCCTCGGCGGTGGCCCGGCTGCCGACCCGGTAGTAGATGTAGCGGTAGACGGTGTCCGCGTAGTGGTCGTAGAGCCGGCCGAAGGCGTCGCTCTCGCCGGCCTGGGCCCGCTCGACCAGCTCCATGATCGGGTTGTGCTCGGTCTCGTACCCGGGGCCGGTGGTGGTGCGGGCGCGGCTGCGGCCGCCGGTGGTGCCGGTGCGGCCGCGCGCGCCGGTGCCGGCCGATCCGGCGGCGGTGGTGCGCAGCAGTGGACCGCCGAGGGCGGCTCCGTGGCCGAACGGGGCTCCGACGGGCGCCGGTTGGGGAACGGCGGCGAGCTGGCTGCGGAGCAGGCCGCGCAGCAGGTCCAGGCCGGTGGAGATCTGCCGGGGCGGGGCGGGGCGGACGCGGAGGCCGGTGCGGGAGCGCAGGGGCGCGGACGACGGGCGGGAGGGTGCAGGCGCGTCGTTCCGGACGGGTGGGTACACGGGACTCCCAGAGGCAGAACTGTGGACGGATCACCTCCGCCTGCGCGGAGAGCACGTCCGTCCCGCCCGGTCCTGCTTGGGGCGGGTGGGTGACGTGCATCCAGGAGAGAATAACGCTTTGTGCAATGACAGCTACACCGTGTGGTCGAAGTGGTCGTTTGGGATCCGCGCGGGGTGCAAATCCGGCCGACATTGACCGAACGCGTCAGCGATCGGCTGGCTCAACGTGACAGAACGGGTGCGCCAGGTGACCGATTCGGCGGCGTGGCGGGCGGTTTCCCGGCCCGGAGGTCAGATAATCCCCGACTTTCGCAAGGTGGCGAACGATCAGATCCGGTCACCGGGTGGCGGGTTCGGTCGGCAGGGTCGGACGGTCGTGCGGCGCGCGGGAGTTCGCCCGTACGAGCGGCCTGGTCAGCGTGCGGATTGACCGCGCTCACCCCGGCGAGGGGCGCCCGGACGGGGGTCGCGGAGCGGGCCCGCGACCCGCGCCGGACCGGGCGCCGGGGGCGGCGGCTCAGGCCCGGCGGCGGCGGTGCAGCGCGACCCCGGCCGCGGCGGCACCGGCCGCCACGC